>JAFSER010000011.1 GCA_017435645.1 Clostridium sp.
AAGATGCCTTTCAGCATAGTATAAAGTCTTATAACGTGAAATAACATATTCAATATCACTTTGAGTAAAAGGACGAATTGTTATAACATCATTTGCATCACTTAACTTGTTACGAATCATAACCATTGCCTGCCAGATATCTTGTTGATCATCTTCACTTAGTTTATTAAATATTGCACCAATATGATTACTTTGAATATCGCTAAGTCGATTAAATTCTTTTCTGCCTAAGTCTGTTAATCGAACATAACGAATACGACTATCAGTATGAGATTGTGTTTTTTCTATAAGACCACGATTTTCAAATTTAGCAAGCATACGGCTCATATAACTACGATCAATATTTAACTGATGAGTTAGAATATTAGCTGTGCAACGTTCAGTTTTACTTATTTCTAGCAAAACATCTTTTTCAGTTAGTGTATATCCAGTTTGTATAATTGCAGAATCTATTTGCTTCAGTAAATTTTGATAAACTTTATTAAATCCTTGAATATCAGCAATTTTATCAGCAGAAAACATAATAACCTCCTTAGTCTTTTTCTTTTGGAGAAATTTCATTCCAAAGAGTAAAACCTAAAATTAAGATTCCACCTATCATCTGCCAAGGTGTCATTGTTTCTCCTAAAATGGTAACGGAAATAAGAACTGCAACTAAAGGGTCTATATAACTAAGGATAGCAGCTTTTTGTCCAGGTAATTCTTTCAAAGATGAAAAATACATACAGTATGTCACTCCTGTATGAATAAGTCCAACAATCAATAGATTAATCCATCCAATGCTATTTAACTTTCCTAAAGTTATTCCACTTGTCGACAAAACATAAGGAATTAAAATTATAATTGCAGAAATAAATTGTAAAAAAGTTCTATGAATCCCTTCAATATTTTTAATGAATTTGTTAAGTAGAATAACAGTAGCATAAAATACTGCTGCACCTAATCCGAATAAAATTCCAATAAAGTCATTTTCACCATTAATATCTCCAATACCTGTAATCAGTACTATTCCCAATGTAGACATAATAAAACACATAATTTGTTTTTTAGTTAATTTCTCATGGAAAAGAATAGGACATATAATTGTTACGATAACAGGAGCAAAATAATAGCTTAATGTTGCAACAGAAACAGAGGTATACTTATATGCCTCAAATAAAAGAATCCAGTTAATACCCATTGCTACTCCTGATGCTAGCAATAAAGGAACTTCTTTTTTTATATTATCAAATGGTAGCTTTTGTTTAGTTACTATAAGAAATATAGCAATTAAAAGAGTTGCTAAAATAGCACGATACAATGCAAGTTCTCCTGAGGATATGGAGATGTTTCGTACAAATAGCCCTAATGTACCAAATATTATCATTGATGTAATCAGCATAAAACGAGGGGTTTTTAGTTGTTTCATACATAATCCTCCTAATATGTAAATAGTTATGTTTTTTCGCTGAGTAAATTATATATCTTTTTTGTAACTCTATCAACTATCTAGGAGGGATATAGATTTAGAGAAAAGATTAGTTTATTAAAAGATAAATTACAATATCAAGTGCAACACTATTCTATAAATAATTGCAACAATAGCATTTTTGAAAAATATTTAAAATATGTATTATTTACCAAGTGATTTAAACTTTATAAGAGTTAATTATTAACTTTCTATAAAAATAGTTTTTAGAAAATCATTATGATTATAATAATTAAATATAATATGGAAAACAATTACTTTTAATTATTGTTGGGTAATTTACTAAAAATAGTTAAGTTATATTAATACTTGTAATCAATATCATATTAAATTAAAATTAAATTAGCATAAAACATAATTTAAGGAGTGAAATGCATGGATAATCAAAATTTTGAAGATACTATGGGGAATTTATTAAAGGATTTTGACGTTAAAAGAATAAGAACAGGCGATATCTTAGATGGAGAAGTTATTGATGTTAATGATAAAGAAGTTATGGTTAACATAAATTATGCTTTTGATGGTGTTATAGAAAAAAGTGAATTAACTAATATAGATAAGGATCCTAGAGAAGTTGTAAACAAGGGTGACAAGCTAAAGGTTTATGTTTTATCACCAAATGATGGAGAGGGATACGTTCAATTATCAAGGGTAAGAGCTTTAGAAATAACTGAAAGAGAAGATATTAAAAAAGCTTTTGAAAATAATGAAACAATTAAAGTTTATGTAAAAGAAGAGGTTAAGGGTGGAGTAGTAGCTTACTATGGAAATATTAGAGTATTTATTCCAGCTTCTTTAGTATCAAGAGAAAGAGTAAACTTAGCTAGCTTTATAGGCAAAGAATTAGAAGTTAAAATAATTGAATTAGATTTTAAAGCGAGAAAAATAGTTGCTTCAAGAAAGGTTATTGAAGAGGCTATATTTGAAAATAACAAAAAAGAATTATGGAAATCAATTAAGGCAGGAGAAAAAAGAGCTGGAGTAGTTAAGAAATTAATTAAAGCAGGTGCTATTGTAGATATTGGTGGAATAACAGGATTAATTCATCTAACTGATTTAGCATGGGGAAGAGTTAATAAGGCAGAAGACATAGTTAAAGAGGGAGACAAGGTAGAAGTATTTGTTGGTGAAGTAGATGTAAAAAATGAAAGAGTATCTTTAATATTAAAAGATATAAATAAGGATCCATGGACGATAAATAACTTAAATATGGGGGATGTTTTAGAAGGAAAAGTAGTTAAGTTCTTAAAATTTGGTGCCTTTGTAGAATTATTCCCAGGAGTTGAAGGTTTAGTTCATATTAATGAAATAACAGATGAAAATATAGCTAAGCCATCAGATATACTGACAATAGGTCAAAAAGTAAAGGTTAAAGTATTAGAAGTAGATAAAGAAAATAAAAAAGTTTCACTAACTATAAAAGATGCTGAAGAAAAATCAAAGGAATATTTAAAGTATAATGACAATGATGAAGGTGTTTCATTAGGAGATTTATTTAAGGGATTATTTTAATATCTAAAAATATATATTAATTTAAAAAGGAACTATAAACTTTGATAGTATATAGTTCCTTTTTTAATGAAAGAACAAATTTATTTAGTTCAGAGAATAATAAATATTTTATAAAAGTTTATCTAATATTGTCTATAAATTATATTATTTATAAAATGACAGAACTAAAAAATGTTGCAATAATAAATTTCATACATGCAATAATTTTAATATTATTAAGTATAGCTCTTAATATGGTAGGAGGGTGAATATCTTCTAAGATTTAAGCAAAGAGAGATTAAGACAAAGCTATTAGAGTGCAATATTAGAAAAATAAAAATAAGTTTATATAACAAGTATATAAAAACAAATATACACTTGTTATATTCTTGTCGAATATATTATAAAAGATGTTTAATTTGAATTTAAAAAAAATTAAAAATATTTAAAAAAATACTAGACATATTATGTAAAATTATGTAGAATTATAATTAACAATTGAAATATATGTAGAATATAAAAGATTAAGAAATAATATTAAAATATAGTAATAAAATAATAAAATTATATAAACCAAAATCTATTTATAATTAAGTAATAAGAAAAATACATATCACAAAATGAGAAATAAATGTTAAATAATACATAAAATAAAGTAATAAATTTATATATAAAGCATTTATCATATTAAAACAATTATTCAATTCTAGTTGTATCTGACAATATATCACAAATCTAAATGAAAAACTAAATACCAATAAATATAGAAAGTGACAAAGTATTTATTAGAAAAATAAAAGCATAAATATATTATTTCTAAAAAAAGAAAACTTAAATAATTCAGTATAACACTAACAATATCATATCTAATTTTGTTTTATTCATTACTCTACACTCTTTTAATTAGGAAAAGTAGCTCTAATTTGAGCTTATTATATTTCTTAGAGTTGATAAGGGTAATGTTTATATAAGTATATAAATAGGGGGAAAACAATGGTTAAAAAGAAATTAACATTATTATTAGCGACTGTTATGACAACCTCTGTATTATCAACTGGATTTAGTAAGGAAATAGTTACATATGCGGAAACTACTACTCCGGAGGTAAAACAAACTTATACTGACAGAGTTTATCTATCTGAATTAGGTTACGAAGGTACTGCTTGGAGTGGTTCTATAGTAATGGATAAGCATAGCAGTGGTTCAAATCTTAAACTAAAGGTCAATGGTGCTGTAGAAACA
The DNA here is from genome assembly GCA_017435645.1 of Clostridium sp. Classification (GTDB taxonomy): domain Bacteria; phylum Bacillota; class Clostridia; order Clostridiales; family Clostridiaceae; genus Clostridium. The sequence goes on from JAFSER010000011.1 coordinate 4,202, forward strand.
TTTAATAAAGGTGTATATGCTCATGCTGAATCAGATCTTATTTATGATGTTGAAGATGAAATTAATAAAGGGTTTAATACTTTTATAGCTTACATGGGTGTTGATGCATCACAGAATGGTAGAGGGAATGTTATATTTAAGGTATCTGTATCTAGTGATAAACAAGATTGGCAAATTCTTAAGACAACAGAGGCATTAACATCAGGTAGTAATGCTATTAAGATTCAAGAAGAATTACCAGCAGGTACAAAATATTTGAGACTACAGGCAGATCCTAATGGTCATAATGGTAATGATCATGCTGTTTATGGAGACGCTATTTTAGTTGGAGATGATTACTTAAATGTAAAAATGCCAGAAGGTATGAAATCAGTGGAAGAACTAGACAAAGAGATAATGGCATTAGATAAAGATTCTATAGGTGGTGTTGCAACTACAAATGGTCATAAATTATATCAAAGAGAATTTGTTAAAAGAGTTGGTTATGATACATTAATTCGTATATTTAGAGATGAAAAACAATACGAAGAAAGTCTTTCATACTTATTTGAAAATGAAAAAGCATTATCTTATTTTATTGAAACTGGACTTGCAGATGTTGGTGATAGTTATCTTACAGTATTAAAGAATTTTGATTTAATTTATAAGCAATATAAAGATGAAATTATAAATGATGACTTTATATTAAAATTAGCTGTAGCAACTTCCTGGGCCTTTGCTCAAGGTGTTTATTTCTGGGCAAATCACTATGATGCTCAAGATGTTGTAGAAAGATTTGAAATATATAAGGATTTTGCTACTGTAACTGATCAGCCTTGGAGTTGGTCACAAGAAGAAATACAATACTTTAAGAATCAAACTCCAGCTATGTTAAAGTACACTATAAACTCAAGACAAAATAATGATGAAATAAAATGGTTTGCTGATTATATTAAGAATGTTAAAAATGGTAGCATGAATGGATATCATTATGTTGAATATAAAACTGTTAATAGCTTTACACAACCACAATATTATGGAGAAGAAAATTTTGATACTTGGGATGCGAAATATAATCTCTCTAAGTATGATATAAATACTGATGATTCTAACAAAGTTAGATGGTATGTAGTAATGGAAGTAGATGGTGTTTGTGGTGCTATTGCTAAAACATACACTGCACTTCAAGAAACGGTTGGTAGACCTTCAGGGGTAGTACATCAACCAGGTCATGCAGCTTCAATAGTTTGTGATTCAAATGGCAACTGGTCAATTGTTAATGATGTATATGGATGGCCTAATTCTAAAGATGAAATGAAACAAATGCCATTAACTTGGGGTATGCAAGCATGGAATACAGATACATCTGCATCTTATATTGTATTAACTCAAAATGTACTTGATAATTATGATAAGTATCAAATGGCAACTAAGTTAAATATTTTAGCTGATATTTATAAGGATAATAAAGAGAATAGAGAAATAGTATTAAATAAGGCCTTAGAAGTACAGTCTAATAACTTAGATTCAATGTACAATTTAATACAAGCATATAAAGCAGACTCTACTAAAACAAGTGATGATTATATGGAATTAGCAAGAGAAGTTGTTGAAAACTTCAAATATTATCCACTACCAATGGTTGATTTACTTAATCAAATACAACCTAAGATAGAAAGTAGTAAATTACCTTTATTTGATTTGATAAAAACTAATGGATTAAAAGATGGTACTGTTGCTACAAGCGATAAAGTTAAGCAACCTGATATAACTAAAACTATGGCAAATCACTTGTTAAATGGATCTGATAATAGTAGGACATTTACTTTCTCTTTCACAGGAGACAAGGCTAATAAGTTAATTGTTGCGGATAAATATAGTGATAGTCAATTTGCTACAAGGTATAGTATAGATGGTGGAGACACTTGGACAGACACTACAGACTTCCCAGAAATAGATTTAAATGATGTTGCAGATCAAATTAATGCAGATGATGATATCTTAATTAAGATATTAGGAGCTAACGATGTTTATACAATAGATATTACTAAAGCAGATAAACCAAATGGCAATACTCTTAGAATTAATGATTTAGAAAACACTTTAATTGGAAAAACTGAGAATCTACAATATAGAATTGGCGATGATGGAGAGTGGAAGGATTTTGTAGAAGGTACTAGATTTGAAGGCAATGTAAGAGTATATACAAGATATAAGAGTCACGGAACTTATGTAGCAAGTGATGTTGATTTCTACACATTTAAAGAAGATAGTGATAGTGATGAAAGGAAATATGTAACATTAGATAATTTTGAAATAGTTGATGTAGCTTCTTCTAATGAAACAAAAGGGCAGGCTGTTAATTTAATAGATGGTAATGATAATACAAGTTTCGTTAGTACTAATCAAGGTAACGGAGAAAAGTTTATCACATTAAAACTAGATGAAGCTAAGTATATAAATTCAGTGGTATATACACCTTTTACTCAAAAGGGAAGAATTACAGAATTAGAAGTACAAGTAAGTATGGATGGAGAAAATTTCAAATCAGTTAAAACTCAAGAATTTAAGGATAGTTTTGATGTAAAAACAATAGATTTTGAGCCAACAAAAGCACTATATGTAAAGTTAATAGCTAAGAAAACTTCTGCTCCTAACGCAGCTGACTATAATTTATATTTTAGTGGAAAGGGAGTCCATTTCTTTGAAGATACAACTATGAAAGAAATAATGGCCAGTTATGTTGAGCCAACTATCCAATATAGTACAGAAGAAACTACTGATGGAGAAGTTATAGCTACAGTTAATGTTACAGAAGGAACAACTATGGAAGGAGAAAGTTCTCATACATTCTTAGAAGATGGTAGCTACACATTTAAATATACTAGACCAGATGGAAGTATAGGAGAATTAGTTGCAAGTGTTGATTGGATAGAAACTGAAGAAGAAAAAATGGCAAAAATAATGGCTAGTTATGTTGAGCCAACTATCCAATATAGTACAGAAGAAACTACTGATGGAGAGGTTATAGCTACAGTTAATGTTACAGAAGGAACAACTATGGAAGGAGAAAGTTATCATATATTCTCAGAAAATGGTAGTTATACATTTAAATATACTAGACCAGATGGAAGTACAGGAGAATTAGTTGTTGATGTCAATTGGATAGAGAAAGTAGATTCTGAAAATAATATATCAGGGAACGAATCTAATGACGAAGATAATTTATCAGATAATGATGAAAATGAAGAAACTATTATCATAAATGATCAAACAAATCAAGGGGAAACTATATTAGAGGAAGAAAATTTATCTGGAGATAATGAAGAAAATACTCAAGTAAGTAAAGAAACTGAAGAAGTAAATGAAAATAATCAAGAAGTAAAAGATACAATTGTAGAATTAAATGAAGAAGATCAAGATATAATTGATGAAGCTAAAGAAGTAGAAGAAACTAAAAAAGTAGAAGATACAATTATAGAATTAAATGAAGAAAATCTAGATATAATTGGTGAAGCTAAAGAAGTAGAAGAAATTAAAAAAGTAGAAGATGCAAGTGCAGAATTAAAGAAGAATAATATAGAAATAAGTGAAGGAACTGAAGAAGTAAAAGAAAATAATCAAGAGAAAAAAGATACAGTTGTAGAGTTAAATGAAGAAAATATAGATATAATTGGTGAAGCTAAAGAAGTAGAAGAAACTAAAAAAGTAGAAGATGTAAGTGCAGAATTAAATAAAGATAACATAGAAATAAATAAAGAAACTCAAGATGTAGAAGAGGAAATCGTAGAAATAAAAGCTGAGAATTTAAACAACTTAAGTACTGGAGATAAAGGGGCAGTAGCATATTTATTACTAGCTATATCATCTATGCTTGGATTAAGAAAAAGTATAAAGAAGAATAAAAAATAATTAGATAAGGCTGAATTCTAAATAAATTAGAATTCAGCCTTATTTACTACATAAAATTTATTTGGAATTTTTTTATTATTGCTGTATATTGGACGAATTATAGTTAGCTCATCAATTTATTTACTATAATATCACAATTTGTAATAATACCCCAAAATAAGTTGTATAGATATACTAAATAATATATTGCATTATAAAAGCACATTAAGAAATATATTCAAATAAAAAGATTATTTTAATTAAGCATATAGTTAAATTAATAAAATATTTTACTAAAGAAAAATCAATATTTTAAATAATGCTAGTTAAGTACTTTGCTTTAAATATTTTTCCAAGTTGGTACGTAAATACTGTACTA
>JAFSER010000003.1 GCA_017435645.1 Clostridium sp.
ACTAAAGTCCAAGCACCATTTGTTTGTCCTGTAATTTTCATATCTATTCCTGAGTTTTGATAAATAGAAATAGCAATTTCATCAGCAATTACTCCATCTAATTCTCCTGCTTGAAGTGCAGCATCTCTGTCCTTAGCAGATGTGAATGTTTGAAAATCTAAATCTAATCCTTCTTCTTCAAAGTATCCTTTTTCTTTAGCAATTACAATTGGTACAATATCAATTGAACTCATTGCACCAAAGCTTAATTTCTTTGTTTCCTTTACTTCTTCTGTTTCTGTCTTTGCACAACCTGCCATTGTTCCTACCATAGCTAGTGCCATAAATGTCGTAAGTAATTTTTTAAACTTCATATTCTGTATCCTTCCATTTCTTAAATAAGTTATTTTCTATATTTAAATAATCTAATATTTTCCCAATTAAAAAATCTACAATTTCATCAATACTTTTAGGATGATGATAAAAACCAGGCATAGCAGGGATTATTCCTACCCCCATCTTAGATAACTTACACATGTTTTCTAAATGTATTGTATTTAGAGGAGTTTCTCTTGGTACTAAAATTAGTTTTCTTCCTTCTTTTAAAGCTACATCTGCTGCTCTACATAGTAAATTTTTAGATAACCCGTAACTTATTTCAGCTAAAGTCCCCATAGAACAAGGAAGTATTATTACTGCATCATATTTATTCGAGCCACTTGCTACTCCTGAAAACATATTGTCATTATTTTCAAGTTTTATATTGCTATAAGTTAAACTTAACTCATCAATCCATGTTTTTATATTAAGGCCAAGCTCAAAACCAAATACTTGTCTTCCTTTATCTGTTGCTACTACATTTATTTGAATGCCTTCTTTAACTAATACTTCCACTAATCTTTTTGCATATATACTACCACTAGCTCCAGTGATTCCAACTACAATTTTTTTCATTCTTTTCTCCTTATGTATATGTTTCAATTAATAATCTACGTAATTTATAAACTTAAATAATTAAAATTTAATAGGCTTATTTAAGTAAAATATCAAAATTAAAATCATATATTATTTAGTTTTTATTATAAGTTATTTAACTACTAAAGATACTTAAAGAGTATGAATTTAAATAATGCTTTATATAAATTAAACTATTTACTACAACTTATAATAAACAATCTATAAAGCCTGTAATTAAAAATACTATACTTATAACTTGATTCACATTATATGAAGCAACTTTAACATTTTTTAAGTTATCTGGACTAACCATCTTATGTTGAATTATAAATAATATTGATATTATTGCTAATCCAATATAATAAATTACTCCTAATTCTGATGTTAGTGATCCTACTAAAAATAAACAAATTAATGCAATTATATGAAATGCTCTTGATATTATTAATGCATTTTTCACTCCAAATCTTGCTGGTATTGAATGAATACCATTTGCAGTATCAAATTCATAGTCTTGAGCTCCATATATTATATCAAAACCAGCTACCCATAAAGTATTAGCTGCTCCCATAACTAATGGTAATAAGCTTATTTTACCTGTAACAGCAAGCCAAGCTCCTACTGGTGCTGCTGCTGAAGTTATTCCTAGTACTAAATGACATGCCCATGTGAATCTTTTAGTATATGAATATATAGTCATTAAAAATAATGCTATAGGTGAAAGTATCAAACATATAGTATTAAGTTTATATGCTGCAAATACCATTATTACAAAGCATATTAATACAAATATTAGTATCTCATTTTTATTCATTAATCCTTGTGGTAATTGCCTTGTTGCTGTTCTTGGATTTCTTGCATCTATTTCAGCATCTATAACTCTATTTAAAGCATTAGCTCCTGTTCTAGCACTTAAAAAAGCAATTAATATCCAAAATATAGTTGATAAACTTAATCTATTATTTCCTGCTAATAGCATAGATATTAATGCAAATGATAACGAAAAAATAGTATGTGAAAACATTACTAATGTTCCATAATCTAAAACCTTATTTTTTATTGAAGTAAATTCCATATTCATCCCACCTTTTATCTACATAGTCTTTCATTTCTTTACTCATTTCTATATCCTTTGGCCATTCTCTAGTATGACCTTCACTTGGTAATTTTCTAGTTGCATCTATTCCTAATCTACTAGTTTCACTTATGATAAAATCTCTCTTTGCATCAATATTATTAAATACTTTCCATGCTACTATAGACAAATCTTTAGGACTTACTTCTTTATCTACAACTATAACTATTTTTGTGTACATACTTTCTTTCATTTTCCATACAGATTCCATTACTTCTTTAGCATGACCTGGATACTTTTTCTCTATTGAAACAATTACACAACTATGAAAAATATCTTCTAATGGGAAGTTTATATCTAATACATCTTCTCTATTTTTAAATTCATCCCAAATATTTTTTACTTCTTCTTTCATTTCTTTTGTAATTTTAATATTTTCTTCAACTTCTCTATCTTGAAGCTCAATTGTCCACTTTTTAGTCGCATCTATCCCTACCCTACTACCATATAAAGGTGTATTAGAAGAATGATCTAAGGCATCTAATGGTCCTTCTGCTATTACTATATCTCTCTTAATATCCATATTATTAAGAACACTTAAAGCTACAGATTCTGCATCTTGAACATCTACATCCTTATCTACAACTATAACCATCTTAGTGTACATCATCTGTCCCATTCCCCATACAGCATTCATAATCTTATTTGCATGGCCTGGATATTTCTTATCTATGGATATAATTACACAACTATGAAAAACTCCTTCAAGTGGAAAGTTTATATCTATTATTTCTGGACTCATCATCTTAAGTAAAGGTAAGAATATTCTTTCTGTAGCTTTACCCATATAACAATCCTCCATAGGTGGTTTACCTACTATTGTAGTTGGATATACAGGATTTTTCTTATGTGTTATGCAAGTTACATGAAAAACAGGGTAATAATCAGCTAAAGAATAATACCCTGTATGGTCTCCAAATGGTCCCTCTAATCTTAACTCTTCGTTAACATCTACATATCCTTCTATAATAAATTCTGCATCTGCTGGTACATATATATCATTTGTTATTGATTTAACCATATTTATTGGAGCTTTTCTTAAGAATCCTGCAAACATCATTTCATCAATCATTTTAGGTAATGGAGCTGTAGCTGAATATGTTATAGCTGGATCACATCCAAGTGCCACTGATATAGGCATCTTTCCACCTAATTTTTTGTACTGTTCGTATATTTCTCTACCATCTTTATGCCAATGCCAGTGCATTCCTGTAGTATTCTTATCATACACTTGCATTCTATACATTCCCATATTCTGTATTCCTGTATCTGGATCCTTAGTTATAACTAAAGGTAATGTTAAAAACTTACCTCCATCTTCAGGCCAACACTTAATTATAGGTAACTCACTTAAATCTGGGTCATGATTTATAACTTCTTGACAAGCTCCCTTTATAGGTAACTTTATTGGAAAAACAGCTGCCATCCTACTTAATCTTGGTATAGATTTAACAGCATTCATTACTCCCATATAATTGCTCATATCAATAAGATTTTCTATAACATCTCCCATATCATTTATACTTTTCGTCCCTAGAGCCATAGCCATTCTTTCATATGTACCCATAGCATTTATCAATAGAGGAAACTTAGATCCTTTAACATTTTCAAATAATAATGCTTGTCCATACGATTTAGAAATTCTATCTGTTATTTCTGTTATCTCTAAATCTGGATCTACTTCTACTGATATTCTTGCTAATTCACCTTTCTTATCTAACTCTTTTATAAATGATTGTAAATCCTTAAAAGCCATATTTTCCTCCTTAAAGCTCTTGACTCCTCTTAATTAAAATTATATATTCTTCTATATAAATAATATGATATTGTCATTAATAATGTGGAGGCTAAAATGATAACTATAAACAAAAACTTTAAAAATTTTGCTATAACTTGTACTGCTATTAAAATGGGAAATGACTGGAACATAAGCATATATGGTGGCGATATTCCTCATATAGGCGCTCTTGCACTTGGAATACCTAGACCTAGCCTTAAAGATAAAAATAAAATAAGCTCTTCAGTTTCTATTTTAACAATAACAGGTCATAAAGAAGATGATATTGTTAAAAAAATAGCAGAATTATGTTCAAGTGCTTGGAATTCTACTGTTGTTGTAACTTGTGGAATTCATATAGATAATCTAACTCTTAATGATATAACACAACTTAATTCATTAATAGATGACTTAGCTCAGGAATTAATAACAAAAATTATTATTTAAGTATTTATATAATATTTTATTATAATTTTAAAAATTTCTTATTTATTGAGTAAATATTTTATAGCCTATTATTTCTATATTAGTATTATAATTTTATATTTTAATTTATATTTAAATAATTATATTAATTATAAAATGACAATATACCCTATTATATTCTAAATTTTAACATATTTCAATCATTAATAATCTTTTTCTAATAATATTAATATACTTTAAATTTTTATCTTATAATACCCTATATTTTTCAGATAATATAATTTTTACGTAATTACTACTATAGATTCTGATAAAGAAAAAGCATATAAATTACTTAATATATATATTGAAATAAAAAAAGAGTATCTAAAATCCTAATAGATACTCTTTTTTATGTATAGTTCTATTTATTATTTTTATAAATAAAATAGCCTTCATATAATCATTGCCTTTTCTTATATAATATTTATGTATAATTAATCATCTAAATTTTTTATAAATTCTCTTGTTTCTAATATTGATTCTCTTACATTATCAAATCCATCTTTTATAACTCCTAAATATAATAAATCCATTATTGCTAATGTAGATAATCTTGATGAAATTTCACCTACTCTAACATCCTCATCTTCACAAGGTATAAATATTGGATAATTAGATATTTTAGCTATGGAATTATTACTAAATTTAGTTACAGAAATTATTTTAGCTCCTTGTCTCTTTGCCTTATTTAAAAGTAACTTTATTTCTTTAGTTTCACCACTATAACTTAGAGCTATTACAACATCCTCTTCTCCTAAATGTGCTGATGTTACTATTTGAGCATATAAATCTTGATTATAAAAAACCACTTTATTTATTCTTGATAGTTTTAGATGAAAATCAATTGCAGCTACTCCTAAAGTACCTATTCCATATAAAAATATTCTTCTAGCTTTCCTTAAAATCTCTATTGCTTCTTTTAAAATATCATTATTAAGTAATTCGTAAGTTTCATTTAATATATTAATGTGTATTGCTTCAGCTTTTTTTATCATTACCTCTAAAGAATCTTTTTCATTTATTATTGTGTTAAATATTTCTAAATTCTCCGTATTACTTTGTTTAGCTAAATCTACCTTAAATGCAGTAAATCCTCTATATCCTAATTTTTTTGAAAATCTAATAACAGCAGCTGCTGAAGTATCTACTCTTTTCCCTAATTCTTTAGCATTTAAATTAATAACTTCTTTTATATTTTCCAATACATAATTCGCTAGCCTTATCTCTGTATCAGTATAACAATTCATTCCTTCTTTTATTTTAAAGATACAACTCATTAAATAATCCCCCTTTTTAATAAGTATAAATAATAAAATAATTAAAATATGATTATATTTATTAAGTTTTTCAATAAACCTACTACATCAAAGCATTTTTCTTTAAAGATTATTATTAATATTTCTAATATATATTTCTTTAATATATTAAATTTTACCATATTTCCCTTAGACTTTAAATCTAAAGTTATATTAGCTTTAATTAATAAAAAATTGAAATTTTTACAAGCAGAGAATGAGCTTCTAAAAAAGCCAGAAATGTTATAAAGGGGGAATGAAGCAACAGAAAAGATTTTAAAATTCTATAACTTTAAAAACATCAAAAAAGATGACTCCTGTTTAATACAGAAATCATCTTTTAGCTCATACTACTCTTTTTAAATTTAATTGGTAAAGAATACAATTTAACTTTTACTATTTCTTTTTTATAAATTAAATTTCAATCTATAAGTTAGTATATTTTAATACTTTAATTTCATTAAAATACTAAAATATTTATAGTATTACAAACATATCTTCAGGCTTAGATGACATAATAGCTTTTGCTAATTCTTGTCTTAAGGATAATAACTTTTCTAAGTCCTCTTCCTTCATTGGAACATTATTAGCTTTACATTTATGTGATAATTTTGAGTATGACATAAATTCTTCTGGTATTATGCCTTCCTTTAAATATAGCTTAATTAGCTTTTCACCATATCCTATTTCAAAATAGTATCTTCCACCACCTGGAGCTACTTGCCCTAATTTATCATCAGAATATTCAAGGTCTAATCTTAATTGGTCATAAGTCTTAACACGCATAACCATTTCTGCAGCGTCTATTATTCCTCTACCATTTGCACCTATTCCACTGTAGAAACTAAATTCTCCTCTTTTTGGAATATCATTGCTTAACTTAGGAAAAGTCATTAACATAATTTTAAATGCTAAAGCTGCTCCACCTATCATTTGTTTTCCATGATATTTTAATATATCTTCATATGTAATTTCTATAATATCATCATTGTCTCTTACTATAACTTTTTCTGTATTCATTAATAAATTCTCCTAGTTAAAAAATAATGAATTTACATCAAATTCTGATTCTATCATATTTGTTTTATACATAAAGTCTGCTACATTTTGGAATGCTACACGATCTGCTTCTGTTATATCCATGTTAAAGTCATATTGTGTAAACATTTCTTCAACTGCTGATTTATCTAAATCAAGTTCTGTTGCAACTATTCCCATAGTTTCATCATAATTGTTGTTTATAAATTCAAGAACTTCAGATTCTCCAGCCATAAATGCATCTATTACATCTTTATGTTCATTGTAAAAATCTTCTCTAACAGCAACTGCTATTAATGCATCTGTTAAACCTTCACCATCAGTAACTAAGTGATATCCTTGTTGTTGTGATTTATATGCAGTAGGTCCAGCAACTAATGCTACATCAACACTTCCACCATCTAATGCTGCTTTTGCATCAGGTATAGACATATTTACATAATTTACATCATCAATAGTCATTCCTGCTTTTTCAAGATATGCTACTAATAATTGATGTAAGTTAGTTCCAGTAGGACCAGCTATTGTTTTTCCTCTTAAAGCTTCTGCAGAATTTATGCTTTCATCAGCTGAATACATACAGAATGCCTTTGGTGATCTACTATACATATTTAATACCTTTATGTCAGCTCCATTTGCTGCTGCTGAAATTACTGAAGTTCCTCCTACAGCGTATAATATATCAACATCTCCTGATGCTAATGCTTGAGTTTGATCAGCTCCTGATGTTATTTCTGCATAATTAACTTTTATATCCATACCTTCATTTTTAAATACTTGTTCAAATGTATTTTTATTTTTTTGTATTATACTTGGTACATTTAATGGTGAAGTTACGTGAGTTATTGTTAATTCACTTATTTGTGATGTTTCAGTATTTGTTTTTCCTGAACATCCAACCATAGATGCCATTACTAATGCTCCTGCTACTACTGCTTTAAATTTTTTGCTTTTAAATATCATTATTTTTCTCTCCTTTATGTTGATTACACCATTTTTAAATCATTCATTATTTGTTTCTTTAGGCTTAGATACTTATCAGTTAATAAATCCCTATCTTCATTTTTTTCATTAATTTTATATTGTGATTTGACTCTGCCCTTCTCTAAAACAACTATTTTATTCCCAAGAGTTAAAGCTTCATCTATACTATGAGTTACAAATAAAATTGGACAATTTCTTTTATTATGTATCCTTAGTAATTCTCTTTGCATTTGTTCTCTTGTAAAATAATCTAATGCCGAAAAAGGTTCATCCATCATTATAAAACCTGGTTCACAAGCAAAAGCTCTAGCTATAGAAACCCTTTGCTTCATTCCACCTGATAATTGATTTGGATAAGCATTATTAAACTTTTTTAGGCCTACTGTTTCAATGATTTCATTAATTTTATTTTCATCTATTTCTTTGTTATTTATACCAAAAGTTATATTCTTTTTTACATTTAACCATGGCATTAATCTATCTTCTTGAAACACATATGCTTTTCTTTTTATATCTGTTTCTTGAATTTCACCTTGATCTAGTTTTTCTAACCCTGCAACAAGTCTTAATAAAGTAGTTTTTCCACATCCACTACGTCCTAAGATTACTGTTATTTCGTTATTGTGGATATCTAGATCTATACCATCTAAAACTTTTATCTGCTCTTTTTCTACATTATAAAACTTTCCTACATTAACTAACTTAATTCCAACCATTGCTTCCTGATCCTTTCAAAGCTTTATCAATTATAAAAGCAAATAATCTATCTGTTAAATAGCCAACTACTCCTATAACTATAATTCCCACTATAACCTTATCTGTTCTAGACATTTGTTGAGCAAATAAAATCATATGACCAAGACCTGTTGAAGCTGCTATCATTTCAGCACTTATTATAGCTCTCCAACTATATCCAAGGCCTATTCTCATACCAACTAATATATCTGACATAGCGTATGGAAGTCTTATTTTAAAAAAGCTCTTAACTTTTGAATATCCATAAACTTCACCAACTTCAATGAGCTTTTTATCACAACTTACAAATCCCTTAACTGTATTTAAGTATATTGGGAAAAATGATGTTAATACTATAATTGATATTTTAGTTGTTTCTCCTATACCAAACCATAGTATTAATAATGGTATTAAACTTAATGGAGGAACATTTTTGAAAAATTGTATAATACTTTCATAATAATCAGTAGCTTTAGGAATTACAATTCTTAACATAGCTAATGTAATAGCAGCTATTGTTGCTATACCAAATCCTTGTAATACTCTTACAAAGCTTATATATATATCTTCAAATATTTCTCCTGATTGAATCATTTTTAAAAGACTATCAAGTACTTTCCCTGGTGATGGCAGTATATATGAATTTACTAATTTCATATTTGTAACTATAATCCATATTAATAATATTGCTACAATAGAAATCCAGGTTTTTATTACTTTCTTTTTATTCATCCATTAACACTCCATCTCCATTATTACATCCATTTGTGCAATAAAGCATCTCAATTAACTCATCTTCTTTGTATAATCCATTTTTAAAATGATTTTCTATATTATCTTTACCAGATATACTACTTGTCTTAAATCCAAGTGATGTGAAATATCCTAAAGGAATAGGACTTTCATCAAGTGTTTTTCTTTCTATTTTTTTATCTAAATCTAATTGTTTTACAAATTCATTCCAACTTATAAATACTGTATCTTCTAGATTTAACTTATTCCCATAATCCGCCAAACTTTTACATGGTGTTGTTATTACCTTTTTCTTATCCTTTAAATCTTCTCTTTCAGAAATTTCTATACCACAATGTATTAGAATAGGATCTATTTTAGGAATAATAACTTTTTCATTTTCTACCTGTTTATCAATCAACTCAATACTGGCTGGACATCTTCTATCTAAAATAGTTAAACCATTTCTATTTTTATAAAGTTCTCTATATTTTTCTTTAACAATTCCATGCCAATCATTTTTAACTTCTACCCTTATATAACCATTTTTCAACAATACTTCATCTAACGAATCTTTTATATACATCTTATCCACTACAGGATTAATAAAAATATATTTCATTTGTATGCCTCCTCTTTGGTTACAGAAGTTAGTATACTATAATTGATATTGAATTTCAACATTATTTTATCTAAATTACTACGATTTCTAACTCTTGTATTTAAAATATTTAAAAAAATTATATTTTTAGCTATAAAAATTCCATTTATATAACAATCCTCATTAAAATTACTTTATTTATAAATTTAATGAGGATTTTATTAATATTTATATTAAATTTTTATGTTTTCTTTATAATATTTTGAATTAGTTTTGATAATTTATATCTTGATTATTTTTATATTCAAATATTTTCAACTCTTTGCCTTCTAAATTTTCTTTTTTCATATCTACTGCGTTTATTCTATTATTTCCATATGTTTTATAGTAATAAACTCCTTTTTCTTGATCCATACAAGAAGAATATAGAGTTAGATCTTCCAATCCTTCTTTTGTCATTACTCCACCTCTTATCATCTTAACATAATCAAGCATATGAAAGAATTGAGTAACTGCATTTATATCATTATCAATTATAGGTTCATTAGCTCTAATGTAAGCAGCTCTTACAAATCTAGAAACTGATGCAAAATCTCCTGGTATTCCTAAAGTTCCTGCTCCAATTCCTAGCGGTGTTAATTCTTGACTACTCCATTCAGTATCTTTAGGACTATTTGGAGTTAAGTAAATATATTCATTTAAATTTGTTAAATGCCAATCAAAGGTTGGATTATTAGTTAATACTCCTACTGGATTATTATAATAAGTTAACTTTTCTTTTGTTTTTTCCACTACAATTGAATTCCCACTCTTATCACTAATCATCCAATGAAGTGTTGGACACGGAGTCTTTTCATTAATTGGAACATCTACTAATTCTATATTACTAATATTTTCCTTAACTTCTTCTACAGTATCATGATTAGATAATACCCATGGAATAAAATCATAAGGGGCAATATTTATCTTTCCTTCAACTGGTTCTTTTTCAAAATAAGCATAACCTGCAAAATTTAATCCTGCTGCAGCTAAGCCATTTTCATTCATACCATCAGCTATTGATGGATGATTATCAATAACAGTTCCCATGCAAATTATAGCTCTTTTATTAGTTACCATATTTCCTGTAACTAAATCTCTAAATTCATAGGATTTTGGAATTATCATAACTGATTGGTTAAAAAAATAAGCTAAATCCATATTTCTTCCAAAAAAATAATTTCCTTTAACAGTATTTATACTTAATGCCGTACACATAATTACACCTCATACATTAAATTTATATAAATTTATTATGTGTATTATTTACTGTATTATACTTAATTAATATTAAAACCAAAATGAAAAATAGTTAAAGTGAACAATTTAACTTCTTCACTTTAACTATTTTTATTTATTAATATCAAAAGTAATATTAAAGCTTAATATATCATCTTGAAGTTCAGCTTTAATTTCTCCATTCATTTCTTCTACAAGAAGCTTTGTAATTGTAAGTCCTAAACCTGAACTTGAAGTACCTCTTGATTTATCTTTCATATAGAATCTATCAAATATATGCTCTACTTCTTCTTCATTTAATTCATCAGTATGATTTTCTAAGTTAATAACTACTTTATTATTTACTTTCTTTAAGGAAATACTAAATTTACCCTTACTATATTTAATTGCATTTTGAAATAAATTACTAAATACTCTTTCTAATGCATTTTTATCACACTGTACATACACCTCTTCATCTAATAATTTAACTTCTACATCAATATTTTTACTTTCAAAATCATTATAGAGCAATAGTAAATGTTCTCGTATTAATTTATCTATATTTATACTTTCAATATTAAATCTATATTCTCCAGCTTCTAATCTAGATACATCATAGAATGTATGAACTAAACTATATAGCACTTTTGTTCTTCTCTGAATAATAGCTAAGTATTCTTTTCTTTCATTATCATCTATATTATCATTTTCTATTAACTCTAAATAACCAAGTATTGATGTTAAAGGAGTTCTTAAATCATGTGATATATTTTCTATTTCATTTCTTATAGATTTTTCTCTTCTAATATATTTAATTTTTTCTTTTTGAGATACTTCTAAATACCCATTTAATGTAACTAATAATTTTTCTAAGGTTTTATTTCCTGAGAAATACTTAAGTCTTCTATTTAACTCTATATTTTCACTAATTTCTTTAAATTCACTATTTAAATTATTAATATCTTTAACTAATATAAAGAAGCGTGCAGAAAAATACACGCTAGGTATTAATAAAACTAAAAGTAACCATATCATTTATTGCACCCTCCTTTTTCCTTTTATATATTACATATTTCATTTTATTTAATTTCTTTTTTCTTAAATACTTCTAATCCTATAAAATAGAATAATACACAACCTATAACACCTACAATAATAGACTTTAGTATTCCCTCAGGGGTGGTCCATCCCAATACTAATTCCATAGTTGTTTCATCAAAAGTAGCTTTAATAATATTAATTGGCATATAACTAGATATTGTCTTAAATAATTCAATTTTTTTGCCAAGCATATTTAGTAAAAACGGTATAATTATAATTATGCTAATCCAAGAAATAACTCTATTCATTTCTTTTTCCATAATAAAATTAAGACTATTTGTTAAAGTTATAGATATTAAAAGTATTGGTATAGCTGTAATTAATGAATTTATTAGTAATTTAAGTTCCTCTATTCCACTATTCTCTAAAAGTAAATATGCACTTATTATAAAAGCTGCACTAACTAAAATACCAACTATAAAAGTATATATTATACTAATTAATAGCTTACTAAAATAAATACTATTTCTAGAAATCCCAAAAGAAACTGTATTTTTTAAAGTGTTATTTTTATATTCTTGTCCCCAAGTTAAAGTTACAGCAGAAGCACATAAATACATAAGTAAAGATAATGATGAATATAAACTTGTAAATGCAAATTCAGTAGTTGCAAAAGGAAAATCAGTGAAATTTTTCGCCAAAAGATATAAAACTATATTACAAAATACTCCAAATCCAATTAAGCTAGCTATGAATATATAATTTCCCTTTGAACGTAAATTTCTATATAGTTCACTTTTTATATAATTAATCATTTTTAATACCTCCAATTAAATTCATATAATATTTTTCAAGGTCAATAACTTTTTCATTTAAGCCTCTTAATCCTATGTCATTATATACTGCTACTTTACTTATTTCTTCTATAATTGGAGATTTATCAAATAATTGAATTATTCCATCAGGCATAACCTTATAATCTTTATATCCTAGTTCTTTTTCTAAAAGCACAACTAATTTTTTGGCATCTGTTACCTTAATTTCTAAATAACTTTTACATCTTTCACTTAATTCTTCTGCACTTACTTCTTCTACAAGCTTTCCCTTACTTAATATTCCATAGCACGTTGCTATATTAGCTAACTCAGTTAATATATGACTTGATATAATTATTGTTATATTTTTTTCTTTATTTAATTTTAAAAGTAAATTTCTTACTTCTATAATTCCACTTGGGTCTAGTCCATTAATTGGTTCATCTAAAATTAATACTTCTGGATCCCCTAATAATGCAAGTGCAAATCCTAATCTTTGTTTCATTCCTAAGGATATATTACTAAATTTCTTTTTTCTTGCTTCAAATAATCCAACCTCTTTTAAAACTTTTGTAGTACTTTCTTTTCCTGGAACACCTCTTTGAATTCTATAATATTCGATATTTTGTTCTAATGTCATCTTAGGATAAAAACTTGGATTTTCAATAATAGCACCTATTCTTTTTCTTACTTTATTTAAATCTTTTTCAGTAGATTTTCCCAACAACTCAAAGCTACCACTAGTTACATTACTTTGACCTGTTAATAATCTAAAAAGTGTTGTTTTTCCTGAGCCATTATTACCCACTAATCCATAAATATCACCTTGATTAACAGTAATACTTACATCATTTAAAGCTACAAAATGACCATATTTCTTCATTAGTTTATTAGTTTTTATTACCTCTTTCATATATTCTCCTTCTTAATTAAAATAAATCATTTTACTTACACTTTTAATAATAGAAAAATAACTTAAATAAATCCTCAAGAAAGTTTAAAGAAAGTTTAAAGATTTAAATCTTGTTCATTTTAAATCCTATTCCCCATACAGTTTTTATATATTCTTCATCTGGTATAATTTCTTTAATCTTCTTTCTAATATTACTTATGTGAACATTTATGCTGTTATCTTCACCATAATAGCCACTTTTCCATACTTTTTCATATAATATCTCTCTAGAAAAAACCTTATCTGGACTTTCTACTAATATAGCTAATATTTCAAATTCATGACCTGTTAAATCAATATTTTTATCTTTAACTGTAACCTCTCTAGATTCAACTCTTAAAATTAAATCCTTAAATTTATATACAGTATCTTCTTTTTCTGCTTCTTGTACTAAAGACTTTTTATACCTTCTTAATTGTGAGTTTACCCTTGCAATAATCTCTTCACATTGAAAAGGCTTTGTTATATAGTCATCAGCTCCAATATTTAAAACATTCACTTTATCTTCTAAAGAACTTTTTGCTGAAATAACTATTATAGGTATTTCTTTCTTAGCTCTTATATTTTTTATTAGTTCTTCACCCGACATACCTGGTAACATTAAATCTAATAATATTATGTCAAACTCATTTAAATCAAGTCTTAATAAAGCTTCACTTCCTGAAAAAGCTTGAGTTGTACTATATCCAGCTTTCTCTAGGGTTTTCTTAATTAAATTATTAATATCAACATCATCTTCAACTACTAAAATCTCTTCTTTTCTCATAATAACCTCACATCTTAATTAAACTATATCACTCTATACTCCTATTACTTTATATCTCCTTTATATTTAAATAACATATTACTTTTTATTTAATATGTATATTTTGTGCTAATGATATATACATTTCTATATAATTATATCTAAGATGATTTAATTGGTAAATTATTTCAAAACAAAAAAACTTCTCAACTAAAGTAAAACCTTAATTGAAAAGTTTTAGTTATCCTTTTTTACAACACTATGATAATATATTAAAACTTTATGTAGTACATAATTTATTTAAATTATAAAATATATATCTATAATCTATAAAATCTCATATTAAAGCTTAACCTTTCTAAATATAATAAATCCAAGGGTAATAATTATTAAATTTCTATACTACACTTGGATTTATATAAAAAGTAGGATTATATATGTTTTCTATTTAAATAAATATTATTATGTATATTTTAAAATTCTAGTAAATTAAAATCTATACTTATAATTATAAATACATTTTAATTACTATATGTAAAATTTCTTATTAAACTCTTATTTTAGTGACATTTATCACATGGATCACTTTTGCCACTTTCATTTATTGTTCCTTCTAAAATAGTTTTACTTCTAGATAATGTAGAACAACTCTTTGTAGTATGATAGCTTTTACCATTTGGTGTCCAATAAACTGTTCCTGAACTACTACTAGTTGAATTATTAGTATTTACATTATTAGAACTTGTACTATTTCCACTTCCTGCAGTACTACTTGTGCTGTTACTATTTGAATTTGAAGTATTTGATGAACTGTTTGATGAACTATCTATTCCTAAGTTTTTGTTATATTCATCTGGATCTATATTATCAAATTCATCATTAACTACCTTTCCTTTAATAGTATATGTATAACTATAATGGCTCGGTATCTGCGTTGTTGTATTTGGATATGTTATTATTGCAACAAAATCTGTACATCCACCAGCTTTTCTTATAGCATCTTCCATATAAGCTTGGTCACCATGTCTATTAAGTGTACTATTTTGTGGAGTTATATTATATGCATTAGAAACTCCACCTAGTGAGTCTGCTATAACATGTCCCTCATCTAATGTTGAACTTTCAACTCCTGGAACTTTAGCTTCATCTGAATAATATCTTCCACTTGAGGTAACAGGTTCAGTTGAATCATCTTGTAATATTATTTCCTTAGCTATTACCTTAACTAATTGTCCATATTCATTAGTAAAAGCATAATACTCTCTATCTCCAAAACCTATATCAACTACAACATTAGGCTCTCTATGTCCTGATAAATCTCCACCATCAACTTCAATTAATGTATACCCTTCAAATATATCTTCTTTTTTATTTGTTGAAGGTTTTTCTGATTTATTAGCAATTGAATTATTATCAGACTTATCTTCTTCTGTAGTTTCTGAATTACTTACAGCTTCATTATCTTTTTTACTTCCTGAATTACTTACAGTTTCATTATCTTTTGTAGTTTCATTTTCAGTTACTACTTGTTGTTGAGTTGATTTATTTACATCTGTTGAAGTATTTGAACAGCCAGCTATAAAAATAGCTAATAAAAGCATTAATAAAACTGAATAATATTTGCGTAATTTCTTTAACATAATATCTTTCATTTTAAATCCCCCTAACCTCTAATTTGTTATATTATTTTAGCATGTTTTAAAAATTAAGTTTTTAAACTTTTTATGAAGTACATTTATGTATTTTAGATTTTTATAATCTAAATTTTACTCCCTAATTAAAATATGAATTTTAATAAAATTTGTAACTCTAATATATATCTTATTTTCATCTAAATAAAGGTTGAAGATTATATTTAACTCTCCAACCTTTAAATTAAAATTTATTTTTAATTTATACATAAAATATTAACATTTTCATTAGGTATATAATTATATAAAATAATTCTATATTTAATAAATAAACTATATATTATTTATTAAATATAGAATCTACTTTAAAAATTAATCTCTCTAAAATAATCTATTATATCTTTACTTTATTATTTTCAATTACGCTTAAAATATTTTTATTTGTAGTAACTACTCTTGGTATTTTTATTTGACTTTTAGAAACACCCTTTTTAAATAAAAATTCTTTTACCTTATTAAAAGTGTCTTCTTGTAAAATTATTACCTTTGGCATTGCTAGTCCATTTTTCCCTCTAAACCTCTTATAAGCTAAATTACAATTAGCAAGTTCATTATCTAAGGTAATTTCAATATTTCTAATTTGTTCCTTTGTAACCTTTCCCCTTATTTCAAAATAGAATTTATATCTTCCAGGTGTTATTGAATTATCAGTTATAGCTGTATAGTCTATTATATTAAGCTTTAAACTGTTTTTAAGATTTCCAATTGCACTTGTTAAATGATCTTCGGTAGTTTTTTCAGATACCATATTTAGCACTTGATTTCTTCTATATAAAAATTCTATCTCTGGAGAATTATTATAAAAACCTACTACCTTAACCACATCTCCTAATCTATATCTATAAAGACCTGTATAGGTAGTAATAACTAATTCATAGCTTTTCCCTATTTCTAATTCTTCTGAAGAAATAGTCTTAGGATTCTTTTTATTAAACTCTCCTGATGGTATAAATTCATAAAAAACTGTATCTGGTATTATTACATATCTTATATTCTTAGCATCTGGATTTATTCCTATAATCCCTTCTGTTGCTGCATAACAAGGAGAGTATATTGATATATCCCCGATATAATAATTCACCATATCATTATATATACTAAAATTAGCTCCTGTAACTGAAGCTATATATTGAAAATTAGGCCATATTCTTTTACAAATTCCTTTTGTGCCCTTTTTAAATTCTCTTTCAAGCTCATCAGCTCTAGCTGCATTGGGTGATAAATATTTATTTAATTCTTTTCTAGTTTTTTCATCAATCTTTAAACTTCTATTTATTTTTCCCTTACGTATATCATTTATTAATTTGTCTGAATTTTTCTCCATAACTCTTAATAAATCTAAAATACTTGAAATAAACACCCCAGATACAAATAATAATTTTTTCTCTTTTAATCCAAAAAGTACATGTAAATATAATGCTACTTCCTTATCTTTAATTCCCATAACCTCAAAAGGAGAAGTATATAAATAAGGTAAAAATCTCTTCATACCATTTATTCCACCAGATGTTGCTGAGCAAATTGGAATTCCACCTTCTGTATAT
The DNA here is from genome assembly GCA_017435645.1 of Clostridium sp. GTDB lineage: Bacteria > Bacillota > Clostridia > Clostridiales > Clostridiaceae > Clostridium. The sequence goes on from JAFSER010000003.1 coordinate 17,750, forward strand.
GTTGTCATTACAGCATCAGCTATTAGTAATCCTTTGCCATAATTCCAGTTTCCCTTAAAATTATTATAAGAAAACTTTGTCATTAAAAGTGCCATATACTTTGCTGCTTTAAGCCTACTTGCTTTTGTTACAGGAATTAACTTTTGTTTTCCTGTAGTTCCTGATGTATGTCCAAAATATTCAATTTTATTATTTATTAATATATTTTTTTCTCCCTTGGCCATACGCTGAATATATTCATCAAAAAAATAATAATCTGATATTGGTATTTTATTCTTAAAGTCATTTACTGAAGATATATCTTTAAAATTAAACTTTTGTCCAAATTCGCTTGATGCATTTTTCTTTAAAATATCAAATAATACATTTTCATTTACCTTCTTAAAATTCTCTGTTTCCTTATTAAATTTATTTTCTACTATTCCTCCGCAACCTATAATTGTCCTATAAAGTACTTTGCTTATTAGGGACATCTTTCTACACATCCTGCTATTAATTTTCATAAACAGTATATGAAAATTTTCCAAAGATGATATTAAATTCACTAATACTTTACTTTAATCACAAATTATTTTTTCAAATATGTAATAAACTCTTTTATAAACTTATTTTCTTTTACTACATTTAAAAGCTTCTAAAGAATATGATATAACTAGAACTAACCATATTATAGTTACCATAACTATAGGCATAATCCCAAAATTCCCTATTACATTTCCAACAAGGCAAACTATCCACAATATAACACATGTTAAATTAACATTAGAATACGCTCTAAATGAACTCTTATATATTTGTAATTTTATTGCCTCATCACAGCTATCTATCAATTTTTTTGAAAACTTAATATCATAAACACTCCCCTTTAAATAAGGGTTAACTTCCTTTTGCCAGTTTATTAACTCTTTCTCAATAATAATTGTTGAAATTATACATAAAATAAGTCCTAAATAAGCAAAAATAATTTCTATAAAATTTATATCTATAGATTTAGCTTTAATATCTTGAATCATAAAACTACCATATACACCAAAAAAGAAATATCCTAAAATAGAATTTATTGTACTTACCACTATTATAATTGATAAGCCACCTTCTAATTTTTCAACTTCCTCTTCATACTTATCTAAATCTTTATATAAATCATATTTTTTTCTAGAATTCTTATAGACTATTTTCCAAATAACAAATAGTATAGCAGATAAAACCAAACTAGCATATGGAGATATTACTTTCATAATATCCACTGTAAAAGTTCCAATAACTTCATTTAAATTTCCACTAAACTTAGCAGAAAAATATCCTATTAAACCACCTATTATAAAGCAAACACCTAAAAATATTATAAATGTTTTAAAGGCTTTTTTATCTTCTTTTTTTATCTCCTCAATACGTTTACTATTCACTCTTATACCTTCTTTCAAATTAAAACCAGTCTAATAAATATACTTTAAAATTACTAAGTGAAAATATCTAATATCTTCACTTAGTAATTTATATTTTATAAACTAATTTCTAAAAATAACCTCTTCTCTTGAGAACATAAATTTAGCAAATACAATTGAAGCAGTTATATAAATTATATGCCATACAATAACTACAGCTATATGCTTAACATCAAATATACCAACTGAAAATTCTTTCATTAAACAAACAGAGTTAACTACTGGCACATTAAATAATGCAAAATTAATTCCTTTTGCATCCATCATATATGGAATAAAAGCTAATAACATAGTTGGCATTGTGATTGCTGTTAAATATGAATTTGCTTCTTTAGTTGATCTTGCATAAATACTTACTGATATTTGTAGTGCTGCTAATGTTATTAATACCAAGGAACATACTACTAGCATTCCTATAACTGTTTCTATTGATAAATTAAATGTCATATTTTCATCACCAAAGGTCATAAACTTTTGCATAGAAATTACCATTGATGCTAAATTAGCAATTAATGAAATAAAAGCTACTATACATAAAGCTGTTATTTTTCCCCAGAGTAATGATGATCTCTTGGCTGGAGTTGAAAGAAGTGGTTCAAAAGTAAATCTTTCCTTTTCGCCTGCACCAAGATCTGCTGCCATTCCAAGAGTAGAACTTATCATTAATGTTATTATAAGAGTAGGTATCATTGAAAGTAATATACTTGTAAATGCATTTCCTTCTTCTCCATCTTCATTAACTCCAGACTTAATATTAATTTCAAATGGTTTTAATATTGAAGAATCTATTCCATTAGCTGATAATCTTTGCTGAACTATTGAATTTTTATAGTTTTCATAAATATCACTAACTAAACTACTTGCAATACTAGATTTTGTAGATTCTTCATCTATCAATAAATCAATTGTATCACTTTTACCTGCTGCTATATTTTCATCAAAGTTTTCTGGTATATTAATAATTAATTGAATATCTCCATTTTTTAAATCTTCTGAAGGAGTATCAGTTTCCATAACTTTAATATTTTCTGTTTCAGTAATAATCTTAGCTATATTTGAATCAGTATCTCCATCTATATAAATATTAATTTCATTTTCTACTTGATTTTGAGTTTTTTCCATTGATGAAGACATAAACTTGAACATTAATGGATAAATAAGTATAGGTAAAATTAATGTTAGTATTAATGTCTTCCTATCTCTTACTATATCTAATAACTCTTTCTTTAAAATAGTTAAGAAATTATTCATGATTATTACCTCCTATAAGCTTCACAAAAGTTTCTTCTAAATCATCATTTTTATACTTTTCCTTTAAGTCAGATAATGTACAATCTTCTAAAAGCTTACCCTTATTAATAATAACAACTCTATCACATAGTTTTTCTACTTCTCTCATAGAGTGACTTGAAAATAATATAATTTTATTTTCTTCCTTACATTTAAGAATAAAATCTTGCACTATTCTTGTAGCACTAACATCTAAACCTGTGCTTGGTTCATCAAATAGCATAACTGAAGGATTATGAACTATAGATCTTGCAATAGAAATTTTTTGCTTCATTCCTCTTGAATATTTTCCAACAGGCTTATTTATATATTCTTCCATATTAAATTGCTTTGCTAAATCATCTATTCTATTATCTGCTTCCTTTTTGCTCATACCATATAAATTAGCAAAATATCTTATATTTTCTCTACCTGTTAACCTATCATACAATCCTACATCTCCACCAAAAAGTATTCCTATTTCTTTTCTAACTTTTTCTGGATTTGATTTTACGTCTATACCATTTACCTTAATATCTCCCTTGGTTATTTCTAACATAGTAGATATCATTCTTAAGGTTGTTGTTTTTCCTGCTCCATTTTCTCCAAGCAAACCTACTATTTCTCCTTTGTGTACAGAAAATGATAAGTTATCTACTACAGTTTCTTTTTTAAAATTCTTACTTACCATATTTAATTTAAGCATATTCTTCCTCCCTCTAAATTTAAATTGAATACTCCTATATTTATTTGAAAGCTTAAATAATATTTCTAATTTAAAAACTTAATATCTATTCCTTTAAAATAAAAATATCCTCTACCTTTGCCTCAAATACCTTTGCTATCTTTAGTGCCAATGTTACTGATGGAGAATAATCACCTCTCTCTATTTGACTTATAGTCTGTCTACTTACCCCTACCATCATTCCCATTTCAGTTTGATTTACATTAATTCTAGCTCTATATTCCTTTAAGCGATTATATAGTGGCATATAGTACCTCCCGACTACTTTTCTTGTCATATTTCATAATTATTGACAAAATGACAATTATTATTGTCATTTTTAATTGTAAAACTTTGGAACATATCTGTCAATATATTTTTATTATTTTATATACACATTTTTCTTTATTCTAATTATCAGTCTTTCAACTCATCTTAATAATATTTAAATTTAGATTAATTTATTATAAAGTAAAAACCACAAGATATCTTATCCTGTGGCTTATTCTAGCTTTATTAACTTTATGATTATGAAATTATATAAGAATCTTTTGATATATCAATTCTATTAAGTAACTTTATTTACATTATCTTTGTATATAATCTCATTAAAAACTTTATATTATTTACTTATCTCTTAAAAGAAAAACAATAACGTTATTTGTTTTCAATATTATATTTATATTATACCTAACTAAACTATTTATATTATCTTAGTTATCATATTTTCTAAATTATTTATTTCTTCTTTATTTAGTCTTCTATACTCTCCTGGTTTTATTCCATCTAAAAGAATATTTACTATTCTTATTCTCTCTAGTTTAATTACATTAAAACCAAATACCTTACACATTCTTCGTATTTGCCTGTTTAAACCTTGAGTTAAAATAATATTGAAGGTATTATTATTTATTCTTTTTAATTTACAAGGTCTTGTAACTGTATCAAGAATATTTACTCCCTTAGACATATTATATAGAAAATCATCATCAAAATCTTTGTCTACTGTCACTATATATTCTTTTTCGTGATAATTTTCAGAAGACAATACTTTATTAGCTAAATCACCATCATTAGTCATTAAAATTAATCCTTCAGAATCCTTATCTAGCCTTCCAACAGGAAATACATATTCTTTATAACCTAGAAAGTCAATTATATTGTCCTTTATATCTCTAGATGAAGTACATACTATCCCCTTAGGCTTATTTAAGGCTATATATATTTTTTCCTTTTTCATTACCTTTTTACCATCTAATAATATGTTATCAATTTCTTCAACCCATTGCCCCTGTTCACATAGCTTTCCATTAACCATAATTCTTTTGTCAGTAATTAATCTACTTACTTCTTTTCTTGAGCAATATCCATAATTACTTAGCAATTTATTTATTCTCAAACTAAAATATCCTTCCACTTTTTAATTATGTTAAATTTATTATTTATAATACTATAGCTAACTGTGTTTTTCAATTAAATAATCCATTAAAACATATCATAAAAATATAAATAATTTATTTGAAAATTCAATATTAAATATTTTATGTCATAGAATAATTTCTAAGTAATTTTTATAGATATAAAAAGCTTATTAAAATTTAATCTTGTATGTATTTTCACTTCTATATTTATAATTCTTCTCTAACAGTCAAATTATTTTTAGGTTAATCCAAGGTTAATACTATACTTTTTAATTGTTCATTATTTTTAATTAATTCTAAGTCTATATCCTCTACTTCTTTTTATTCATTAAATGTATCTTCTTCTCTTTAAATTACATTAAATCTTATTACCATTTATTAACTAGCATCAGAAAACCTGGCATCCACGCAGTTACAATTCCTTCAAATATAGCTAGATACGGAACAAATTTCCCAAGATTTTTCTTTAAAATTATTTCTATAAAGGCTGTAATCCAAAGTATTCCCCATAGTATCCATATTACTCCCATTCGCCAGTCTAAATCTTGTGTAAAACTAAGATATGCACAAGGAATAGTGTTTATAGCTACAAATAAACTATACCAAGCATATGGCCTTTTATCTAATTTGAATATACCGTTTATTCCTACAAATAAATATGTAAAACCAAATAATAATCCTGTTCCTACTGCATAGTATTCTCCTTGAATTACATTTACAGTATCAATTATTACTGCTAAAGCACCTGTAAATATATTCATTACAGCAGCCGATTTTTCGTATATGTTACATAATCTACTTATACCATTATTAATTAAAACTATTCCTACATATAATAATACGATTCCTAACATTTATTTTCACAACCTCTTCTACTAATATTTTCGTATAAATAAATCTCCAGAGTTTAAATACTTTTTCCTTATATAGTTATGACTTAGTTTAATTGCACTTTCTATATGTTGAGTTAAGTTACCTAATACTCTTAATACAAACCCATTTACCTCGATTTCTGATATGCCAAAGTAAATTGGTAAGTTTAATTTATTTATTTCATTTCTTAAATTATTAATAGTTTCTGCATTAATATCTTTATTTATTACAATGAGAGTTCCAAAATTTTTATATCCTTCAAAAAATCCTAACCTTTTAACATCATAAATTTGTGGATTTACTAATAAATTATCTAATAAAACTAATTTATTATTTACATATACATTTGTTTTTAACTGTATATTACTATATTGAAATTCTCCACCTTCTTTTGACCATCCTGATGTAATTCCATCACTATATATAAGTGTTGCACTTTCATCCATATAAATATTGTTTACCTGTTTATAAATTGCATTCTTATATAATATTACATTATCTGTTATATACTCTAAAATGCTATTTTTTTCTAAGTTAATTACTGTTTCTTGCTTAGTTGTTTTTTTATTTTCGCATTTATACACTTTAGTAGAAGATTGTGTTGTTATAATAGCTCTCGAATCTTCTTTTTGTGTAATGCTGTATTTATATTTTTCTCCTTCTACATATCCTCCACCAAGTCCAACTATAAAATAAGTTGAAACTTTTTCACTATCAAGATGAATAGTTGGAGATATCTTTATTAAACCATTAAAATTTTTTTCACTTATAAGGGTCTTGTCATTCTTTTTTTCTAATACTATATTGAATTCCCCAGCATATTTATCATTATTCATCTTAGTCAATTCCTTCTAATAAACAATTCTTCTTAATCCAGCTTAGTACTTCATTTACACCCTCATCTTTTTTTAGATTAGTAAATATAAATGTATTTTCTTTTCTAAAAGTTAAGGTATCCTTTTTCATAACTTCTAAATTAGCTCCAACATAAGGTGCTAAATCTACTTTATTAATTACAAATAAATCACTCTTTATCATTCCTTGCCCAGCTTTTCTTGGAATCTTTTCACCTTGAGCAACATCAATAATATAAATAGAAAAGTCAACTAAGTCTGGACTAAAGGTAGCTGCTAAATTATCCCCACCACTTTCTAAAAATATTATATCTAAGTCATTGAATCTACTTTTCATTTCCTCTATAGCAGCAAAATTCATAGATGCATCTTCTCTTATTGCTGTATGTGGACATCCACCTGTCTCTACTCCAATGACTCTATCTTCACTTAATACAGAATTTTTAACTAAAAATTTAGCATCTTCCTTTGTATAAATATCATTAGTGATAACTGCACAATTATATTTATCCTTCATTATCCTAGTTAATCTTTCTATTAATAAAGTTTTTCCACTGCCAACTGGACCACCAACCCCTATTATTACGGTTTTTTTCATATAACCACCCTTTCATTCATATAGTTAAATTTAATTTTTATTTACCTTAAGACATAAATAATCTAAAGTCTAAGGTTTCATGATTTATTTGGGATAATTCAATTCCTGGTGTACTAGCACCAAATAAACTATAATCTAAAGCTTCAATTTTCTCGTATAAAACTTTAAAATTCTCACTAAATTTTTTTAGTATTATCTGACCATCTTTTTGACCTAAAGGTATAGCTCTAACACCATTTTGAATAAGTGTTGAAATTGTACTATACATATGAAAACTTATAGCTTCTTCTTTCGAAAAATTTAAACTATACATAAGTAATCCAAAAACTATAGCAGGATGACCAAAAGCTTCTTTTTCATTAATCTTTTCTTCATATTTCTTTAATATATCAATATCATATAAATCAAGAAAAATATTAATCATCCTTTTTGCTATAAGCTTTGAAGCATTTCTAGTTTCTGTTGATATACTTTGAACTATTAGCATTCTATCAAGTTCTAGAATTTTTTCTAAATCATTATTATCTAAATATTCATACAACATCTTAATTGCTAATCCATCACTATATATGAATGTATTATTTAAAAATACATGTAGATATTCTTCTAAACTCTTTGTATTAGTAATCATATTATTTCTTAAATAAGTTTCCATACCATATGAGTGATTAAAGGAACCTATTGGAAAACTAGAATCACATATTTGCAGAACATGTAGTATATTTATAATATTATTTTCACTACTTTTAGTGTGTGTGTGCAAATTCAACATGTCTAAACGCCTTTTTCAAAGTTATATTTTCTCTTGAGTAATTAATATTATCTCTTTTTAATTCCTCTTCCACTAATCTATCATATTGTATTATCATTTTATCGTCCTCAAATTGTGCTTGAAGATGTCTATTTCCTAAATTATGAGCTATTACTCCCATTTCTGTTAAAGTTTTTGGTTTAATAACTAAAACATCTTCACTATTAACTTTAATAACTATAAGTTTATTATCTTCTTTATAAATAATATCTCCATCTTTTAAATTCTCATTATTTTCTAATGTTATTCCATACTCTCTATTATGATCAGATGTTACTCTTAAAATTCTTTTTAGCATATCATCACTATTAACATAAATTGTTTCAACATGATATTGCTTCAAATTATCTATCTCTTTAATATTTCCTAAAATCTTATTAAAAATCATTCTCTACCTCCTAAATACCTATAACATAATATAATTTTAAATTTAGAATAAGTAATATCTTTGTGCTAGTGGTAATTCTTTTGCTGGTTCACAGGTTATTAATTCTCCATCTACTGTAACATTATATGTTTCTGGATCAACCCCTAGCTTTGGAGTTGCATTATTTAACTTCATATCTTTCTTTGTTAAATTTCTTATTCCTTCTACTGGTAATACTAGCTTTTGTAATCCTAATTCTTCTTTTATTCCATGTTCATATGCATATTTAGAAACAAAGGTTGCAGAAGTTGGATATTTTGCCCTACCATATGCACCAAAACAATTTCTATATATTTCTGGTTGGCATGTTGGAATAGATGCGTTTGCTTCTCCTATTATTGATTTATTTACCATACCACCTTTTATTACTAAATGTGGTTTAACTCCAAAGAATTCTGTATCCCAAATTACTAAATCTGCCATTTTACCTACTTCTACTGATCCTACATACTTTGATATTCCTTGTGCTAATGCTGGATTTATAGTATATTTGGCTACATATCTTTTTACTCTATTATTATCATTTTCTTTTGAATCATCTTCTAGTATTCCTCTTTGCATTTTCATCTTACTTGCAGTTTGCCATGTTCTAGTAATTACTTCTCCTACTCTTCCCATAGCCATTGAATCAGAGCTCATAATGCTAAATACACCCATATCTTGTAGTATATCTTCTGCTGCAATTGTTTGTTCTCTTATTCTAGAGTCTGCAAATGCAATATCTTCTGGTACTTTAGGATCTAAATGATGACACACCATAAGCATATCTAAATGTTCTGCAATTGTATTTACAGTAAATGGTTTAGTTGGATTAGTTGATGCTGGTATTACATTAAGTTTAGCAGCTACTTTTAATAAGTCTGGAGCATGACCTCCCCCAGCACCTTCAGTATGGAATGTATGAATTGTTCTTCCTGCAAATGCTTCAATTGTATGTTCTACAAATCCACCTTCATTTAAGGTATCAGTATGTACTGCAACTTGAACATCATATTCATCTGCTGTCTTTAATGAATAATCTATTGCTGATCTTGTTGCTCCCCAATCTTCATGAACCTTAAGCCCACAGGCACCTGCTTCAATTTGCTCTGCTGTAACTTTAATATTTGCTCCACTACCTTTTCCTAAGAATCCAAGGTTTATAGGAAATGCTTCTGCTGATTGTAGCATACGATGAATAGACCATTTACCTGGAGTTGACGTAACTGCATTTGTTCCATCAACTGGACCTGTTCCCCCTCCTATAAGTGTTGTTATTCCTCCTTCTAATGCAACATCAACAAGCTGAGGACTTATAAAATGTATATGTGTATCTATTCCACCTGCAGTTATTATTCTGCCTTCTCCTGCTAAAGCCTCTGTACTTGGTGCAACTACAAAATCTACATCATCCATAGTATGAGGATTCCCACCCTTACCTATAGCTAAAATCTTTCCATCACGAATACCAATATCAGCTTTATATATTCCTGTATAATCTATAATCGTTGCTCCTGTAATAATCATATCTGCAACCATAGGGTTATCTCTGCTTTCAATTGCATTTTGGCCCATTCCATCTCTTAGAACCTTACCACCACCAAACTTACATTCATTTCCATAGCCTGTGTAATCTTCTTCAATTTCAACAAATAATTCTGTATCACCAAGTCTTATTTTATCTCCTTTAGTTGGTCCAAATAATTCTACATAACGATGTTTATCTATTTCAAAACTCATTATTCTTTACAACCCCTTCCATCTAAATATCCATCAACTAAGTTACGTAAACCGTAAACTCTTCTAACTCCGCCAATATCTATTAAATTTATTTCTTTTTTATCACCTGGTTCAAATCTAACTGCAGTTCCAGATGGAATATCTAATCTCTTTCCATAAGCTTTTTCTCTATCAAACTTTAAAAAATCATTTACTTCATAAAAATGATAATGAGATCCTATTTGTACAGGTCTATCACCAGTGTTTACAACTTCTAGTTTTATAGCTTCTTTTCCCTTGTTATATTCTATAGTTCCTTCTTTTATAATTAATTCACCTGGTCTCAAATTTATCGCTCCCTTCTTAGCGTATTGGTTCATGTACTGTAACTAATTTAGTTCCATCTGGAAAGGTTGCTTCTACTTGAACCACTGGAATCATATCTGCTATACCTTCCATTACATCACTTTTAGTTAATATTTTAGTACCATAGTCCATTAAGTCTTTTACCTCTCTTCCTTCCCTAGCCCCTTCTAAAAGCTCATTAGTAATTAGAGCTACAGATTCAGGATAATTTAACTTTAATCCTTTTTCTTTTCTTCTTCTTGCGACATCTGCTGCCACAACAACCATAAGCTTTTCTTTTTCTCTCTCTGTTAAATGCACTTCTTTTCCTCCTTTTTAGATAACTTTATTAAGTATTATCTATTATTTGTAATTTTTAAATAAACATACATAACTTTAGAAAATTATGTATTAAAAAATAAAAAAATAGATGCTAGTAAGTATACTAACATCTATTTTTAGCTTATTATCAATATTAACTTTTTTATAAATTAATTCTATTTTAATATTAATTATCTAGCTTATATATCTGTTGAAATAGAAATAGGAAACACAGATGTATGCTTTTTATCAGAGTGATAAAAATCTGCAATTTTAACATCTACTCTAAATGCTTTACCTAAATTCTCTTCTGTAATAACTTTATTTGCATCTCCAAATATACTACTTCCATCACGATTAAGTATTAATGACTTATCGGATATAGAAATTGCATGATCTGGATAATGAGTGTTTACTATGCATGAAATACCCTCTTCATCACGAAGATTCTTTATAGTATCTAGTACAATAAGTTGATTTCTAAAATCTAAGTTAGATTCTGGCTCATCTAAAATTAAAAGCTTTGGTTCTGCAGCTAATGCTCTTGCAATTAATACCATTTGAAGTTCTCCACCACTTATTTTACTGCAAAGCTTTCCCTTTAAATATCCAATGCCAATACGCTCTATACATTGATCTGCTATTTCTCTATCTTTTTTACCTGGCTGCTCAAGCATTTTTAAGTGGCTATTTCTACCAAGCAATACCATTTCATCTACTGTATAAGCAAATGCAGAAATTTTTGCTTGTGGAACATATCCTATTTTTCTCCAAAGCTCTCTATGTTTCATACTCTTTATATCTTTACCATCAATTAAAGTTTGTCCACTTTTCCAGTTTAATAACCCTAATGTACATTTTAATAAAGTAGTTTTTCCTACACCATTTGAACCTAAAATAGAAACAATTTCTTTTTCTCCAGCATTAAAATTAATATTATTTAGTATTTGCTTACCATGAGCATATCCAAAACATCCATTTTCCACTTCAAAATTCATTAATGAATACCTCCTGTTCGTCTAAGTAAAGCAATAAAGAAAGGTGCTCCTACAACTGCTGTTAAAATAGAAATAGGGATTTCTGAAGCAATAGCACTTCTTGCAATAGTATCAATAACTACCATAAATATAGCACCTAAGCCTATGCATGCTGGAATAACACTTTTATTATTATTACCAAATATCATTCTAGAAATATGAGGAATTAAAAGTCCTACCCATCCAATATTTCCACATATGGACACTACTGAAGCAGTAATAAGCGCTGCTGACATAATTGTAAGTAATCTTACTATTTTTACATTTACTCCAAGAGATTTTGATTCATCTTCATGTAAAGACAGCATATTCATTTTCCATCTTAAAAGGAAAATTATAACTACTCCTAAAATTATAAATGGTGCACCAATTACTAACTCATCAAATCCTACCCCTGATAAACTTCCCATAAGCCAAAAGGTAATTTGAGGCAATGTATCTTGTGGATCTGCTACATACTTTATTAAAGATACCATAGCCTGAAATAACGAACTTATAACCATTCCTGCAAGAATAATCATAATCATAGATCGCTCACCTTTTATTTTACTTATAAAGTATACAAGTCCAATACAACCAAGCCCTACTATAAATGCACAAATTTGAATACCAATAGAACCAAAACCAAGTATAATACCTAAAGCTGCACCAAAAGATGCACCAGTAGCCACCCCTAATGTATCAGGGGTTGCTAATGGATTTGAAAATAAACTTTGGAATGCTGCTCCAGATACAGCTAATCCACTACCAGCTAATGCTGCTAATAATACTCTAGGTAGTCTTATATTATATATAACAGTTCTTACATTAGGGTCTACTTCTCCAGCTAAGCTTTTAGGAAGTAGTGTATTAATTATATCTCCTAAAGTTATACTATATCTACCAATACCCATAGCACCTAGCATAGTAATTACAAGTACTGCACTTATAACTATTATCCAAATACTATTTTTTATATATTTTTTATTCATTTAATTCCCTCCAAGTTGCTACAGACCATCTGCACTTTCTCTTGAAGGATTATACATACTTTCAATTTGCTCATTTGTCATATCGATATTGTGATAATCCTTATAGTAAGATTTTGTAACTTCTTCTATATTAATATCTTCAAAAAGTTCAGGATATATAGTTTTTGCAAACCATTGTAATGTTACAGGTGTATCTGCACCTGGTGTAAATGTACGATATAATCCTAAAGGCATTTTATAAACTTGTCCATTTTGAACTGCACTTATTGTACTCCAATCTTCTCCATCTACAGTGTTATTATATAAATCTTCTGGTTGTACACTTGTGAAATTAGTTATAATTATAACATCAGGATTCCACTCATATACTTGTTCCATATTTATCTCTATAGCATTATTTCCTTCAACAGCCTGTGCTACATTAATACATCCTGTTGCATCAGTCCAATATTGTCCAAAGAAATTTTGACCTGAGGTAGTTATAGTTTTATCATCATATTTATATAAAATTAATACTTTCTTTTTATCTTTTTCTGATATAGTAGATACTCTTTCTTGAATAAGTTCATAAGCATCTTTACTATATTCTGATACTTTTTTAGTTATTTCACTTTTACCAAAAATTTCATCAAATAACTTATTCCACTGATCATAAGTTTCTACAACATCATAATCCCAATTAGAAACAGATAATGTTAGTGCTGGTATTCCAGCTCCTCTTATAGCTTCTGCCTGATCCTTTGGAACCCCAATAACTATATCTGGATCTAGCTTTAAAAGTTCTTCAATATTTATTTCAGAACCATTAATAAAATCTGTTTTAGCTTCTAAAATTTCAGGATAAATTTCACTTAAAAGTCCACTTTCTGCAGCACTCATTGATGCTGGATGAAGACCAACAATCTTTTCAGCGCCACCTAAATAAACACTAAGTACTGATGCTAATGGTAATGTGTTACCAACTACAATTCTATCAATTTGTGTAGGAATCTCTACTTCTACTCCTTCGTGATCAACTACAATCCTAGTAACAGATTCTTCTACTTGTGTTTCTCCTTTATTACTTTCTTCAGCTGTATTTGTACTCTGACATCCTACTGAGCTTAATATAAGAGAGCCTGTTAAAATAAATGATAATAATTTCTTAAATTTTATTTTCATTTAAACCTCTTTTCTATCTTACGTTAATTAAAACTTCATTTTTTATTCTTTAATCTAATTCTAAGTTTTTGTTATTATATAAATTTTTATTTTATGCACCATTAGCACTTTCTCTTGGAGGATTATACATATTTTTAATTTGTTCCTCTGTCATGTCAATATTATGATAAGTTTTATAGTAATCTTTTGTAACATCTATTATATTTACATCTTCAAAAAGTTCTGGATATACAGTTTTTGCTAACCATTGTAATGTTACAGGAGTATCTGAACCTGGTGTATATGTTCTATATAAACCTAAAGGCATCTTATATACTTCACCATTTTGTACTGCACTTATTGTACTCCAATCATCTCCACCTATAGCATTATTGTATAAATCTTCAGGTTGTGCACTTGTAAAGTTAGTTAAGATTATAACATCTGGATTCCATTCATAAATTTGTTCCATGTTAACACTTATAGCTTCTGGTTCTAGAGAATCTTGTCCTACATTAATAGCTCCTATTGCTTCAGCCCAATATTGACCATAATGATTAGGTCCAGATGTAGTCATATTATTTTCATCGTAGTTAAATAAGAATAATATTTTTTTCTTATCTTCTTCTGGTATAGTTGATACTTTTTCTTGAATTAATTCATAAGCTTCTTTACTATACTCTGATACTTTTTCTGTAGTTGTACTTTGTCCAAAAATTTGATCGAATAATTTTATCCAGGCATCATAAGTTTCTAATACATTGAAATCCCAATCTGTATAAGATACTGTCACTGCTGGTATTCCTGCTTCTCTTAAAATTTCAGCTTGATCTTTTGGTACTCCAATTACAACATCTGGATCAATCTTTAAAAGCTCTTCAACATTAAAATCAGAACCATTTATAAAAGTTGTTTCAGCATCTAGTAGTTCAGGATAAATCTCCCCTAAAAGTCCATTTTCTGCTGCTGACATAGCAGTTGGATGTAGTCCTACTATTTTTTCTGCTCCACCTAAATAAACAGTAAGTACTGATGTTAATGGTACTGGATTACTAACTACAACTCTATTAACTTCTGTAGGTATTTCTACCTCTGCTCCTGCATGGTCAACTATAATTTTAGTAGTAGCCTCAGTTGATTGTGTTTCTTCTTTACTTGTACTTTGACATCCTACGAAAGCTAATAAAAGCAGTGCTACTAAACTAAGTGATAATAATTTTTTTATTTTCATTCTAAACCTTCTCTCTTTATCTCAATATATTTTTATTTTCTATTCCAATTGTTCCCTATATAAACCCATTTTTTATTATTAGTAAGCTTACTAGAAATTGCATACTTAGGTAATTCTACTAGCTTTATTCCATCTTTTTTCTCTCTATATTGAGTTAAAATTGGATCAGCAACTAAAAGTGTACAATTTTCCATATTTATGAAATCCATAATTTCTTCTTCATCTTCTGTATACTTTGCTTCTACATTAGACATTCCCAAGTCTTTTCCAAACATTGAGACCACATGTACATTTTCATATCCTTGAGCTAATAACTCCATTCTTATAGAAGAAGCAATAATTCCATCCTCTAATATAACAGCGTCCCCTTTATTACTTCCTATTACATTAATAGGTGCTTCTGATACTTCCATGCTTTTTCCCTCTTCAAATACCCTTTCAAGACAGTTGAAATAATGTTCTGTTCCTAAATCCCCTACAGGTAACCCTGCTAAATATGGCATATCGTATTTAGCTTCTAAATCTTTTGCAATTAATGCACCTGACTGTGTAATAGCTAAATTTACATCTGCCTTATAAAAAGATAAAAATTGATCCATATCATTAGACATTGAAAGAATACTAACTACTTCATATCCTCTTGATTCTAGTAAATTTCTTAATTCTTCCAGGTTTTCTTCACTAATATCTAATGGTGTTGCTCCTACTATATTGACCTTCTTTCCACTTCTATCTGCATTTCTAGCAAGTTCATTTTTCTTTGGTAATACATAATAATCAAGTAATTTAGTAACACCCATTACTACACCCTCTTTATGACTACCCATCATTCC
>JAFSER010000012.1 GCA_017435645.1 Clostridium sp.
TAGCTATATCATCTATGCTTGGATTAAGAAAAAGTATAAAGAAGAATAAAAAATAATTAGATAAGGCTGAATTCTAAATAAATTAGAATTCAGCCTTATCTACTACTTATGTTTATAATAACCAACAAAAAGAAATTTTAAAACACAATAATTTAGATATAAGTATATATATAAGTAAAATCTTTGAAGGGTTAGGTAAAGAAATAGATGATTGCATAGACAAAGGTCCAGTTTAGTATAAAAAGTCCTGAAATTGAAATACAGCATTTAGAGTATTCTAACTAAAATTTCCATTATAAAATTTAGTTGGAATTTTTTTATTATTGCTGTATATTGGACGAATTACATTAGCTCATCAATTTATTTACTATAATATCACAATTTGTAATAATACCCCAAAATAAGTTGTATAGATATACTAAATAATATATCGCATTATAAAAGCACATTAAAAAATATATTCAAATAATAAAGATTATTTTATTTAAGCATATAGTTAAATTAATAAAATATTTTACTAAAGAAAAATCAATATTTTAAATAATGCTAGTTAAGTACTTTGCTTTAAATATTTTTCCAAGTTGGTACGTAAATACTGTACTACTAATAATAAGATATAAAAATGCATAACCAAATAATATTCCAGTTATAACTCTTCTAATATTATTACTTTCATAAGAAGTAAAAGCTTGCACAAAACCATCAATTAACATTGGTATCATAAGAAAAAATATAATATATAGTTTTGGTTGAAAAAATATATATGAAAATCCACATAATAACATACCAATTAATTCTCCAGTACATCGTGCACATATTGGAAATTTAATTTCTTTATAGTGAAAAGACCGATCTTTTCTACAGTGACATCCAAATATAATAGGAAGCCATTTGTATAGAATTTTTGTCATAATTTAATTTTCTATTACCCTAGTAGTGCTAATAAAAATACTAAAATATAAAACAAAATACAAAGTATAACAGAAACTAAAGCACCAATACCAGCAGCTTTAGCTGTTTTAGGTTTATTATCCTTCCATACAAGGAATAATATAAGTCCTACAATAGGAAGACAACAACCTAATATTCCCCAACCTATATTTCCAGAATCTTGATTAGTACTTGAAACCTCTTTACATGGTATTCCACAACTTGGACAAACTAAAAAATTATTATCAATTTCTGTTCCACAATTTTTACAATACATAATAATATCCCCCTTTTAAATTTTATAATATATATGATAGTTTTGTGTTAAAAAATAACTATTATATATAAATATACCATATAAATGTATTAAATAAAATATTAATATAAAATATTGTTATAAAATATATAAAAATATAGAAAAATTAACAAAATTGTAAGAATATAAAATCAGGGGAATATTATTATATAGATTAAATTTTATACTTTATAGTAATAAATTTATTTTTCTGATATTATAATTTTTCTATTTTTAATATGTTCGTACCACCATTAGTTGCACTTGGCATTCCTGCAGCTACTATAATATCGTCTCCTTTTTCTGCGAAGGCTAGAGTAGTTGCTACTTTTTTAGCTTCACTTAAAATTTCATCAGTAGTAGTGAAAACATCACATTTAGTTGGGAATATGCCGAAATTAAGATTTAACCCACGTCTAACTTCATCATAAGGTGTAATAGCTATTATTGGACATTTTGGTCTATACTTTGATATAAGTTTTGCAGTAGCACCACTATTAGTTGCAGCAACAACAGCTTTTGCATTTAAGAGATTAGAGCTTCTACAAGCTGAATAGCTAATTGCTTCAGAGAAGGAAGTTAATGAAGGTTCCTTTAATCTTTTATTTAAATATATATAATCTAAATTATCTTCAGTTTCAGTTGCTATTCTAGACATCATTTTTGCAGCTTCTATTGGATAATTACCACTAGCACTTTCCCCACTTAACATAATAGCATCAGTTCCATCAAATATAGCATTACATATATCACAAGCTTCAGCTCTAGTTGGAAGAGAATTTCTTATCATAGAATCAAGCATTTGAGTAGCGGTAATAACAATTTTACCAGCTTCATTACATTTTCTAATAATATTTTTTTGAATTATAGGAACTTTTTCAATAGGAATTTCAACACCCATATCGCCTCTTGCAACCATGATTCCATCAGATACTGCTAATATTTCATCTATATTATCAACACCTTCTTGATTTTCTATTTTAGCTATAATTTGGATATAATCTCCCCCATGGGATTTTAAAACTTCTCTAACATCTTTAATATCAGAAGCTTTTCTAATGAAAGAAGCAGCTATGAAATCAACATTATTTTCACAACCAAATATTAAATCAGCTTTATCTTTTTCAGTAATAGAAGGAAGGTGAATTTTTACATTTGGAACGTTTACACCTTTGTGATTTTTAATTATACCACCAACAGTTACAACACATTTAATTTCTTTATCAATAACTTCTTTAACTTTAAATCTAAGTAAACCATCATCTACCAGTATTTCTCCACCGATAATTACATCTTTGTATAAATCTTTATAAGATATAGAGCATTTTTCATCATTTCCTAATATTTCATCACCACAGATAAAAGAAAAGTTATTACCTTCAAATAGTTCAACACCATCATTAATGAAATTATGAGTTCTAATTTTTGGACCTTTAATATCAAGTACAATAGCTGTTGGAGAATTTAGATCTTGCCTAACTTTTTTTATAAGATCAATTTTTTCTTTATGAGTTTTATGATCGCCATGAGAAAAGTTTAATCTAGCAGCACTCATACCAATTTTAATAAAATTTCTAATAGTATCTTCATTATCACTAGCAGGACCGATAGTGAAGATCATCTTTGTTTTTTGCATTTTATCACCCCTAATGGAAAATTATTAATATTTTAAATAATATATAATAAAAAAATAAAATTTAAGTATTATATATACTATGATATACTTATTTTACAATACCATTCTAACATAATTTAGGGAGAAAAGGAGAAATAATATGAAAGTTTTACAAAATTTAGAACCAAAAAAGGTTTTTCAATACTTTGAAGAGATATCACAAATTCCAAGAGGCTCAGGAAATGAAAAAGCTATTAGTGATTATCTAGTAAGTGTAGCTAAAAAGTTAAACTTAGAAGTACATCAAGATAAAGCCTTAAATGTAATAATTAAAAAACCAGGAACTAAAGGTTATGAAGATTCAAAAACTGTAATCCTTCAAGGGCATATGGATATGGTATGTGAGAAAAATAAGGGAACAGAACATGATTTTGAAAAGGACCCTATAAAATTAAGAATAATAGATGATATGATATATGCAACAGATACAACATTAGGGGCTGATAATGGTATTGCAATTGCATATTCTTTAGCTATATTAGATTCTACAGATATTCCACATCCACCGTTAGAAGTATTAATTACAACTGATGAGGAAACTGGAATGTCAGGAGCTATGGCAATTTCTAAAGAAAATATTAATGGTGATATTCTTATAAATTTAGATAATGAAGAAGAAGGACATTTATTAGTAAGTTGTGCTGGTGGAATAAGAAGTAAGCATTCTTTAAGAGGAAGCTTAGAAGACATTCAAGACTTTACAAGTGTTCTGCATATATCTGTAAGAGGATTAAAAGGCGGTCACTCAGGCATGGAAATCAATAAAGAAAGAGGAAATTCTAACAAGATAATGGGAAGAATTTTAAAATCTTTATGTGATTTAGAATATAGATTAGTGTCAATTAATGGAGGATCTAAAAATAATGCTATTCCAAGAGAAGCTGATGCAATAATAGCTTTAAAAGATGAAAATCTAGAAAAAGCTAAGGAAATAATTAGTTCATGGAATTCAGTTTTAGTAAATGAATTAAAAACTCAGGATCCAGGAGTTAATGTTAAAGTACAAGAAACTAATAAAGTTGACAAGGCATTTACTTTAACAGATACTAAGAAAATAGTAGATTTATTATATTTAATTCCAAATGGAATAGTAACAAACAGTGTTGAAATAGAAGGTTTAGTTGAAAGTTCTACTAATTTAGGAGTTGTAATAACTGAAGGAGATACAGTTATATATGATAGTGCTATAAGAAGTTCAGTTGCTTCTTTAAAGGATGAAATAGTACTAAGAAGTAAAACTATAGCAGAATTATTTGGTGCAGTTTTTGAAACTACAGCTTCATACCCAGAATGGCAATATGATAATGAATCAGCAGTAAGAGGAGTTTGCCAAGAGGTTTATAAGAGAATGTATGGAAAAGATGCTAAGATAGTAGCTATTCATGCAGGAGTAGAGTGTGGATTATTTAATGAAAAATTAGGTAAGCTTGATATGATAAGCTTTGGACCAAATCTTTACGATGTTCATACGCCAGAAGAACACATGAGTATTTCATCAGTAAAAAATACTTATGAATACTTATTAGAAATATTAAAAGAGCTTAAATAGGATTTAAAGATAGATTTTAGCTAGATATTTATACTAAGTTATATTTAACTAAAAATAAATTATAATAAAACAAAGAGAGTATTAAACTTATAAATTAGTTAATGCTCTCTTTTGATTTAAAATTATAATTTTTAATTTTATTTATATTAAAGTATAAATATATTTATTTTTATATAAATTTATTAACTTTGGTTCTCTATGTTACATAGAAAAATTAAATTTTCTTCTTATAAAATTAAGAGTCTACTCCATAACACATAGAAGATAGCTTAGAAGAAAAATCTATTACATCTCCTGGAAACCAAACAGTTGTAGCTTTGTTATTAATCATTACTTGTTGTTTTTCTAATATGAAGGTTTCCTCAGAAGTTTCAGCAGATGGTTCTGCTGAAGTTAGAAGTTCAGTTAAGTTTTCTAGTAAAAGTTTTGAAAGTTCATCTTTAGATGCATTTTCAGCTTCAGCAATAATATCGGTTGCTGCAGTTGTATAAATTTCATTTAAATTAATACAACTTGTTGAAAGTTTAATAGTAATTTCTTCTTCGCTTTCAGATTCTACTGAAATAGTAGGTGATAATTTTTTTAATGCATTAACTTGTATGTTGAAAAGTTCCTCTGCTTCTTCATCTGTTAAAGTTAATCCAGCTCCAAGAAAGTTAAGCTTCATTGTGCTAACAAAATCGCTTTTTAAATCATCTAAAAGTGTTTCTACCTCTTCATCAGTAAGTCCAAGAAATTTCTTAGCATCTTCCCCATCACATTGAATATATAATTTGTAAAGAGCTAGTACTGATTCTTCAGCGGATACATCTTTATAAGCTGAGCAACCCAAAGAAGTAAAACAAATACACATTATTAATAGAAAAAAAGAAATGATTTTTTTCATATAAATTCCCCCGTTTATTAAAATATAGACTAAAAATACCATATTTTTCTTAAATTTGCAATATATAACGAGCGAAAATTACAATTTTTATATAATGATAGGATTTGTATAGAAATATTCAAAGATAAATATATTAATGAGGATTATTAGAAAATCAATTAAAATAATTATTTTACATAATGAATATTATTAAGTTACTTAGAATATATATAAAGTATAGAAAAAGGGGGAGGAGAAGATGAAGTACACAAATTATCAATACAAAAAGAAAAAAAGTGGAGTAAAGCTTTTATCATCATTATTAATGACAACACTTTGTGCTATATCATTAGGTTTGGTGACAGCTTGGATATTACTTAAGATAATGCCAAATATAGCTAATTTACAAGAGGTTAATAAAGTGCCGGATGTTATAGAGAATAGTGGAGAAAATACCAGTGAAGAAGTATCAGTAGAAGGTTTTACTGCAATTCAGTGTGGATATTTTTCAAAGGAGGAAAATGCTAATGCTATATTAGAAAAAATTAGTGATGATTTAAATTCTTTTATAGTTAAAGATGAAGAAAATGTATATAGGGTTATTGTAGGTGTTAGTAATGAAGAAGATATAACAGAAATCACTGATGAGTTAAATAGCATTGGAGTTGAAAATGTTAAGGTTAAGATGAAAGTAAATGGAAATGATAAGATTGAAAATCAGATTAGTGCAATTACAACTGGTTATTTAGAAGTATTAAAGACAGCTGGAAATAATGAAGTTAAAGAAGTAGCAACGAATGATTTTAAAGCATGGACTAAGGAATTAGAAGCTATTACAGAAGGAGAAAATCTTGAGGTTTTAAATGAGTATAAACAGCATGTTTTAAACTTACCTGAAGTGATTAACAAAACAAATATTACAGAAGGTTTAAAGTATATCTATACCACATTAAATAAAATACAATCTTAAATTATATAAATGGCTAAATTTAACAAAAATATTACAAATAAATAAAAAACAAATAAAAATTAAATAAAGAAGTGCAAAGTTACTTGTTAGAAATCTTTAATAATGATAAACTATATAAGATATAAGATTAAGACAAGTATCTTTGTTTTTTATCAAATTTAAACTATAGTCTTTTGCTAATATTATAAAAATAGGATGTGATAGATTTGGAATATATTTTAGCATCAGCATCTGAACGAAGACAAGAGCTTTTACATAGAATAATAAAAAATTTTACTATAAAAACAAGTAGTTTTGATGAAAGTTCCATTATATTTGATGGAGATGTAGAAAAATATGTTATTAATTTAGCAACTGGAAAGGCTAGTAACATAAGAGAAGGCTTAAATGAGAATTTTATCATAATTGCAGGAGATACTGTTGTTGTTTTAGATGGTAAAGTATTAGGAAAGCCAAAAAATGAAGAAGATGCATATAAAATGTTGAAAGAACTTTCTGGAAAAACACATAGAGTTTACTCAGGAATAGTTGTTATAAATATGTATAATAATAAGGTAGAGAAGTCATCTATATATACAGAAGTAAAAATGGGAGAAATGACTGATGTTGAAATATTAGATTACATAAAAACAGGAGAGCCTATGGATAAAGCAGGTTCTTATGGAATACAAGGCTATGGTGGTGTTTTTGTAGAAGAAATAAGAGGATGTTATTACAATGTAGTTGGTCTTCCTTTGAATCTTTTAAATAAAATGCTAAATAAGGTTAAAAACTAAAGTATAAGGGTATATTTATAAGTAGCATTACTATATTTATAAGGAGATATAAATGAGAAATACTATTAAGGTTATGGATATACCAAAAGAAGAGAGACCTATAGAAAAATTATTACTTAATGGTCCAGAAGTTCTATCTACTGCAGAGCTATTAGCAGTAATTTTAAGAACAGGAACTAGAGGAGAAAATATAATTTCCTTAAGTAATAGAATTATGGCTGAATTTAATGGGCTTGAAGGTTTATTAACAGCAGGCATAAATGATATTACTAATATTAAAGGAATTAAAAATACAAAGGCTAGTCAAATTTTAGCTATAGGAGAATTGGTTAAACGAGTTAATATGTTAAGTTTTAAACCAAAAGATAGTATTTCTTCTCCTAGAGATATTGCAAACTTAGTAATGAAGGAAATGATGTTTTTAAAACAGGAAGTTTTAAAATTAATTATGTTAGATACTAAGAATTATATTATTGGAATTAAGGATGTTTTTAAGGGCAGTTTAAATAGCTCAATTGTTCATCCTAGGGAAATATTTAATGAAGCTTTAAAGAAGAGTAGCTCTAGTATAATAATTTGTCATAATCATCCTTCGGGGGACCCTACACCTAGTAAGGAGGATATAAATATAACGATAAGATTAAAGGAATGTGGCAATATATTAGGTATTGAATTATTAGACCACTTAATAGTAGGGAGAAATCAATATGTTAGTTTAAAAGAAAAAGGAATAATATAAACGAAAGGGGAATTTTCATATGGGATTTTTCAGCAGTAATAAAGACATGGGAATAGATTTAGGAACAGCAAATACGCTTGTTTATGTTAAGGGGAAAGGTATAGTTTTAAGTGAGCCTTCAGTTGTAGCAATTAACAGTATTACAAGAAAGCCTTTAGCAGTAGGTACTGAGGCAAAGCTTATGATAGGGAGAACACCTGGCAACATTGTTGCAATAAGACCTTTAAAAGATGGTGTAATTGCTGATTTTGATATAGCACAAACAATGTTAAAAAATTTAATAGAAAAAGTAACTAGTAAAAATGGGTTTACAAGACCAAGAATAATAGTTTGTTACCCATCAGGAGTAACAGAAGTTGAAAGAAGAGCAATAGAAGAAGCAGCTAAGTTTGCAGGTGCAAGAGATGTTGTATTAATGGAAGAACCAATGGCAGCAGCAATAGGTGCAGGACTTCCAGTTGGAGAGCCTACAGGAAGCATGATAGTTGATATTGGTGGAGGTACAACAGAAGTAGCGATAATATCTTTAGGTGGAATAGTTACAAGCAAATCATTAAGAGTTGCAGGAGATGAATTAGATCAATCAATTATCGCATACATTAAAAAAGAATTTAACTTAATGATTGGTGAAAGAACAGCTGAACAAATAAAAATGGAATTAGGATCAGCATATAAAGTAGACGATGAAGTAAGAGAAATGGACATAAAAGGAAGAGATCTTATTACAGGTCTTCCAAAACCAATAGTTGTTACAGAAGAACAAATAAGAGAAGCTTTAAAAGAACCGGTTTATGCAATAATAGAAGCTATAAAAACAACATTAGAAAAGACACCACCTGAATTAGCGGCAGATATAATGGATAAAGGAATAATGTTAGCTGGTGGCGGAGCTATGCTTAGAGGGTTAGATGCACTTATTACCCATGAAACAAATATGCCAGTTCATATAGCAGAATCACCACTTGATTGTGTTGTATTAGGTGCAGGTAAGGCATTAGATAACTTTGATGAGTTAAGCAGAACTCAAAGAGGGCAATAATGAAACGTCAAAAAAATAAATTGGCAGCTACTGTAATAGGGCTGTCAGTTATATTTTTAGGAATAATTATTTATACAATAAATAATGGTAGTAAAAATGCTATTTCAAGTGGTGTGGGAAGTGCGATAAATCCATTACAAAAGATAGTGTATTCAATTAGTGATACTGTAAAAGAAACATTAGATTTTTTTCTTAATTTTTCTACTGTAAAAGAAGAGAATAATAACTTAACAAAAGAAAATATAGAATTAAAAAATAAGCTTTTAGAATATGATAAGCTAAAAGAAGAAAATGAAAGATTAAGGGAAGTTTTAAATTTCACTGAATCTAAAAATAAGTATAACTATATAGGAACCGAAATAATAGGATATAGCGGAGAAAGTTATTCAGATGGATATATAATAGATAAAGGTGAAAATGAAGGAATACAAAAAGATATGATTGTTATTTCAGCTAAAGGCCTTGTAGGACAGGTTACAAGTACAGCTTCAAATTGGGCAGTAGTACAAAGCTTGTTAAATGAAAATATAGCTGTATCTATTATGGTAAATGGAACTAGAGAAACATCAGGAATATTAAAAGGTTATGTGACTCGTAGTAATGAATCTTTAGCAAAGGTAACAAACTTACCTTTAGATTCTCAGATAAAAGAAGGAGACGTAATAGTTACTTCTGGTCTTGGGATGATATATCCAAAAGAAATTAGAATAGGAGAAGTTGTTTCAGTTGAGACAGATGAAATAAAGGTTATGAAAACAGCTATTATAAAACCTTATGTTGATTTTAGTAAACTAGAAGAATTATTTGTGGTAGTACCAAAAGAAACTAGAGAAATTAAGTATGAGGAGTAGAGGTATTTAATCATGAGGAAATGGGTTTTGGTTTTAATTTTACTTATACTTACTATACTTGATAATTCTCTTATACCGTTTTTTGCAATTAAGGGAGCATATCCTAGTTTACTTTTTGTATTTGTAATAGCATATTCTATTATTAATGGCAGAAAGGAAGCTGTTGTAGTAGGAGTTATTTCAGGTTTACTACAAGATATATATCTTTATGAAGGATTTGGGGTAAATTCCTTAGTTAATATGTTAGTATGTTTACTTGCAGCTATTATAGGCGAAAATATATATAGAGATAAAAAGCTTATACCAACAATATCTACAGCAGTTTTATATATGATAAAAGTGATTTTAATATTTTTTATATTTAAGATTGCGAGAAAAAGTATTGACTTTAGAATAGGAATTTATTCATCTATATATAGTACCTTAATAATGTTTTTAGGATATAATTTTGTTTTAAGACTTTATGATAATAAATTTAAAAAAGAGTCATGGAGGTTTAAATGATAGTAAATCAACCTAAAAAGAAGAAAAAAATTTCTAGATATACAGTTTTTATAGTAATAATGATACTTTTGTTTTCTGTATTTTTAGGAAAGTTAGTATATTTACAAATATATAAACATGAAGATTATAAAGAAAAGGCTGATAATAGTTCAACAAGATTAGTTTCTGAAAGTGCTCCTAGAGGGAAAATATATGATAGTGAAGGTGATGTATTAGCAACAAATATTCAAACATATACTTTAACTTATACAAAGCCTGATGATGAAAATGAAAATTTTTATAGTACCATGGATAAGGTTTTTGAAATATTAGCAGAAAATAATGAAACAATAGAAGATGATTTTATGCTTAAAGTAAATAGTAACGGAGAATTTTACTTTGATTTCAAAACCAGTGATGCAGATACCAAAAAGACTGTAGAATTAAGATTTAAAAAAGATAGAGGCCTTAATGAAGATATAGAGAATGATTTATTTGGTGAAGAGCATGGGGATTTATCAGATGAAGATTTAGAGAAGGTAAATGAAGAACTATTGAAAATTTCACCTAAGGATGTATTTTATCAGCTTGTTAAAGATTATAGTCTTTATGAAGTTATAAATCCAGCACCTGTTCAACAGGAAGGAGAAGATAATAAGACTTATAAAGCTAGGGTTGAAGCTTATAATAAAAAAATTGAAGATTATGAAGAAAAATCAGGGAAAGAAATACTAGATGAGCTTTTACAAAGCTATTCTATTGATGAAATAAGAAGATATATGGTTATAAAAGATGCCATAAAAATGCAAAGTTTTAAAGATTATAGATCAGTCACTATTGCTTCTAATATTAAACAAGATACAGCTTATATAGTGTATCAGAAATTGAATGATTTACCAGGGATAGATGTTAGTATTGAACCTATAAGATTTTATCCTTATAGTACTTTAGCATCTAGTGTAATAGGATATTTATCATCTATAGATTCATCAAGTCAAGAAAATTATGAATTAAGAGGTTATGATGTTTCTTCAGATTTAATTGGAGTTTCAGGTATAGAAGCAGCCTTTGAAGAACAATTAAAGGGAACAAAGGGTGGAACAACAGTTAAGGTAAATTCACAAGGGAGAGTTACAGAAGAATTATTTAAGTTAGACTCTTATCCAGGAAATAATGTACATTTAACAATAGATAAGGATGTTCAGTATGCAGCAGAGCAAGCCATGGCAGATACTTTAGAACGTTTAAGAGAAAGTATTGCGCCTAATGCAACTAGAGGAGCTGTTGTAGCAATTGAAGTAAAAACAGGTAGAGTTATTTCTATGGTAAGCTATCCAAACTATGATCCTAATGTTTTTTCTATACCAGGAAGACTTACAGATGAATTATCACAAGAATATTTTAATCCAGATATAGATAGCTATGCTAAGGAATATATTAAAAGAACAGGAGCAACAGGAGGGATAGATTATTTATTCCCAATAAATGAGGAAACTGGTGAAAGAGAGGATAAATATGATACTTATCCAAAGATGTTTTTTAATTATGCAACCCAAGGACTTTTACCTCCTGGATCTACTTTTAAGCCACTTACATCTATAGCAGCTTTAATGGAAGGTGTTGTGACTTCAAGTGAAGTGATTAATGATACAGGAACATGGACTAAAGAGGGCTTAGAATTAATACTTAAGAACTTTGAAAGTGGAGTTAATGGACCAATTACATTAAAAACAGCATTACAAGTTTCTTCAAACTATTATTTCTATGAAATGGGATATAGATTATATCAAAAGTATGCTGGAAATGGCACAGAAGCTTTAAATACTTTAGCTAAATATGCATGGAAATTTGGACTTGGAGTTGACCCTGCAAATCAAACATCAGAAAACTTAAGTACAGGAATTCAAATTGCCGAGAACTTTGGGCAAGTGTATAATTTCTTATCATGGAAAAATCAAATAGTTGAAACTCCGATGTATGAAATTGTAGATGCTTTAAAGGCAGGAAATTATTATAGCTATTCATTTATTCCTTTAAATATAGAGGACAGTGACAGTGATACAGATAAGTTAAAAGAAGCGAAAACTGATCTTAAGAATTATATGAAGGAAACTTTAAATAAAGTAGGAACTAATGAAGAGGTTACTGATACAACAGCATATGCTGAAAGTTTAGTGCCATATATTAAAGCTATAATGGATTTATCAGATGAGTATAAAGCAGCAGTAGTTGAAGCTTCTCAAAGAAGAACTGTAGACATTGATGAAGAAGCTAGAGTTATAGCTGATGCATTAGCATATTACATTATTAGTAATGCTGGGCTTCAAATAACAACGCCAGGTCAAATAATATCTAGTGCCATTGGGCAAGGTATGAATAACTTTACTCCAGTACAAATTGCAAATTATGTTGCAACTTTAGCAAATGGAGGAACTAGATATAAATTAACATTAGTAGACAAAATAACATCACCAACAGGAGAAGTTATAATGGAATATACTCCTGAAATAGTTGATCAAATAGATATACCAGAAGAATATATTGATGCTGTTAAAGAAGGTATGTATGCTGTTAATACTAGTCCAAGTAATGGAACTGCATACCAATGTTTTGGTAATTTTCCAATAAAAGTAGCTGGTAAAACAGGAACAGCTGACTTTAGTACAGATGAAAATTATGTAATTCAAGGAAGAAAGGCATACGGTAACTATATAAGTTTTGCACCGTTAGATGATCCAGAAATAGCTATTTTCTCAACTATTTATGATGGTAGTAGAGGTAGTGAAGCTGCTACAATTCATAAGGCAATATATGAGGCATATTTTAAAGAAGAATTATTAGAATTAGATCCATCTTATGCATCTAAATCAGAATCATTTAGAAAATATGTTTTAGAATCGCCTTTAGCAGATAATAAAGATGATAGTATACAAATAAATGATATTTATTCAGAATAAGATTATTAAGAGGAGTTTGTAAATTTTTATACAACTCCTTTTTATTTAAGAAAAATAAATTAATAAGTTAATATTTTTATTTTGTTTTTATTATTTAATAGAAAATTATATTGTTAAATTATATAATATAATTGTATAATTAATATATAAATGTATTAAAATAATAAGTAAATACAGTTGGTGGAGGTTGCCAATGAAAATACATAATAATAATATTCAAATAAAAGGTACAAAAGAAGGGATAAGTGTATCGGTTGATTTAACTAAATTTAACAGATTTGAAGAAATGTTACAAGCTTTAATTAGTAAGTTATCAGTAGGAAAAGATTTTTATAAAGGTTCTAAGGTTAAGATACAAACTAATTTAAAGCTTTTAAAAGAAGAAGAAGTTTTAAAGTTAAAGGATACTTTATTTGAAGAAATAAAAATACAGGAATGTATTTTCGAAGAGATAGAAATAAAAGAATCTAAAGAAGAGAAAATATTTAGTGGAATATATGAAGGAAAAACAAAATTTATAAAGAAAACAATAAGAAGTGGGCAACAGGTTAAATATTATGGAAACATAGTTATTATTGGTGATATTAATAATGGAGCAGAAGTATATGCTGGAGGGAATATTGTTGTGCTTGGAAGCATTAAAGGACATGTTCATGCAGGTGTAGGTGGAAATAAAAAGGCGATTATATCAGCCTTATGTCTGCAACCAGAAATTCTTCAAATTGCAGATATTGTTACTATTGCACCTGATGATGGAGTTAAGCCTTCTTATCCAGAATTGGCCAAAATAAAAGATAATATAATTGTGGTAGAACCATATTTAGCAAAGAAATATTTATAGTGTGAAGGGAGATAAAAAATGGGAATATCTATTGTTATTACATCAGGGAAAGGTGGAGTTGGTAAAACAACAACTACTGCTAATATTGGAACAGCTTTAGCAGCATTAAATAAAAGAGTAGTTGTAGTAGATGGTGATACTGGTCTTAGAAATTTAGATGTTTTAATGGGATTAGAAAATAGAATTGTATATACAATTTCAGATGTTATTGAAAATAGATGTAGGTTAAAACAAGCATTAATAAAAGATAAGAGATATCAAAATCTTTGTTTATTACCTACAGCACAAACAAAGGATAAAGATGATATTAGACCTCAAGATATGCTAAAGATAATAAATAATTTAAAAGAAGATTTTGATTATGTATTAATTGATTGTCCTGCTGGAATTGAGCAAGGTTTTGAAAATTCAGTAGTAGGAGCAGATAAAGCTATAGTAGTAGTTAATCCAGAAATTACTTCAGTTAGAGATGCTGATAGAGTTATTGGAAAACTTGATGCTAAAGGATTAGAAGACCACTCAGTAATAATTAATAGATTAAATTATGAAATGACTCAAAGAGGGGATATGCTAGATGTTCCAGATATAATTGAAACGCTATCTATAGATTTATTAGGAGTAGTTCCAGATGATAAAAATATAACTATTTCAACTAATAAAGGGGAACCAATAGTTCTAGATGAGAAATCAATATCTGGACAAGCTTTCAAAAATATTGCAAGAAGACTTTTAGGTGAAGAAGTACCTCTATTAGATTTAAAGGCTAATGGAGAAGGATTTTTTGCGTCACTTAAAAAATTATTTAAACGCTAAGAGGGGGATTGAATAGTGGATTTTTTAAAAAGATTTTCAAATAAGCCAACCCCTAAAGATGTAGCAAAAGATAGATTAAGATTAATATTAATACATGATAGAGGAGATTTACCACATGAAACTCTTGATAAAATAAGAAATGAAATATTAGAGGTTTTATCTAAATATGTTGAAATTAATATTGATGATGTTGAAATTGCAGTAAGCAAAAGAGAAAGTGTAGAAGGAAATAATCCTGCATTAGTAGCAAATATCCCTATTAAAAATATTAAAAATAATATTTTATTTGAA
Organism: Clostridium sp.; assembly: GCA_017435645.1. Lineage (GTDB taxonomy): Bacteria > Bacillota > Clostridia > Clostridiales > Clostridiaceae > Clostridium. Next base: position 15,075 of record JAFSER010000012.1, read on the forward strand.
TAAAAAGATTAAAGAAAGGTCTATAATTAACTTAATTGTAATATTAGAGTTATAATAGGCCTTTTGTTATTATATAGATTGATATTATTAACATATTTTTACAAAGTAAATAATATAAAAATATTATAAACTAAGTTTTAATTAATTATTAAAATTTAGTTACTTATTATATATACTATAGAGAAAAATAATATTTTTAGATATAATAAATCTAGTTAGATGTGGAGGTGTGCAAAAGAAGAAAATGATACCATTATCAAATTTAAAAATAGACTTTAAAAAACTTAAAGAAATAGATAAATTAATGCTATTTTCTATGATAGCTTTAATTATATTTGGAATAATTAATATATATTTAGCAAGTTCATCTCAATATGGAACCTTATTCTTAACTAGACAAAGTCTTTGGTTTCTAGTATGTCTAGTAGCTTTATATTTTGTTGTAGCAATAGATTATTCATTGTTAAAAGCATATACTCCATTAATTTATTGGGCATCTATAGCACTATTAATATTAACAATGTTTATAGGAACAGATATAAATGGAGCTAGAGGATGGATAAGACTTGGACCATTATCATTTCAGTCTTCAGAATTAGCCAAAATAGCTACTATAATGATGTTAGGTAAAACATTAGAAGAAATGGATGGTACTATAAATGAGTTAAGGAATTTTGCTATTCTAGCATTTTATGCAATAGTACCTGCAATTTTTATAGTTATTCAACCAGATATGGGTATGACTATGGTTTTATTCTTTATGGTGGTTGGAATATTTTTTATTGCTGGGTTAGATATAAAGATAATAGGTGGTGGCTTACTAAGTTTATTAGTAGCTATAGTAATAGTATGGAATTCAGGTTTAATTCAAGACTATCAAAAAACTAGAATTACCTCTTTTATGAATCCTGAAGCAGATAGTTCAGAGTCTGGATATCATTTAAGGCAATCGCTTATAAGTATAGGAAATGGTGGGCTTTTTGGACTTCAAGGTAATTCTTTAGTTCAGGAAAGTACTAATAGTTATGCAGCTCAATATGTTCCAGAGGTACAAACTGACTTTATATTTGCAAGCATAGCAGAACAATGGGGAATAGCAGGAGCAGCCGTATTATTTTTCCTTTATGGATTATTAATATACAGAATGATAGTAATCGCACGAACGGCTAAAGATACCTTTGGTTCAGTTATATGTATAGGCTTAGTTTCATATTTTCTATTTGCTTTATTACAGAATATTGGAATGACTATAGGACTTATGCCAATTACAGGTATAACATTGCCTTTAATTAGTTATGGAGGTACATCATTATTAACTACAGTAATGTCTATAGGCCTTATTCTGAACATAGGTATGAGAAGAAAGAAAATATACTTTTAAAAAAATTATATAAAGAACATAACAAACTTCTAGAAAGTCATATATGCTTGACTACTAGAAGTTTTATTTTTATATAAAGTTTATTGGAATTACAGATGTTTTAAATCGTAGCAAGATTTCAATATCAATATATAAGAATACAAATTTTTAATATTAATATTTTAGTAAGCATTTATTAAATGAAAATTATTCACTAGCATAAAATTTGCAAAATTAAAATATAAATACAATATTGAGAAGAGGGGGAGAAGAATGAGTTATAGTCATGATGAAGCTTATAGACAGTATTATGATAATATAAGGAAAAGAGTTAAAGGTACTGAAAGCAAAGTTAATACAGAAAATAACTATGGAGAATATATTTATCCAAATACAAGCAATGTTAGAACATATGGATATAGAAGACAAGGTTATAAAACGAAGGATTATACCAAAAAGAATTTTAAATATATAGATGGATTGATAGTTAGAATAATAATAAGCTTAATCTTATCCTTAGGAATGTTTACTTTAAAGACACTTCCTAATAAAGAAGCACAAAATTTATATAATTTATGTAAAACTACTATTAATACTGAATATAATTATAAAGAATTATTAGATAATATGAAGAAGTATGGATTTGATTATGAAGAAATTAAAGAGAGTGTTGTAGAAAAATATAATAGTCTTAAAGAAAATGCAGATAACACTAATGATATAAATTAAATTGTCTAAAGATAGTTTACTTTTAATAATATAAGATGATTTTATAAATAGTGACAGCAATTATTAGGGAGATATAAATGAATAGAGAAGTAAAGAAGGTTTTAGCAGAAATAGTAATAATATTATTAATATGTACTTATAATAAAATGTTTATTTTTGCTTTTATATGGGTATTTTTACATGAGATATCTCATATATTAGTGGCATTAAAATATGGTTGTAAATTTTATAATATAGGGTTCCATATTTTTGGAATGAATATAGAGCTTTCAGAAATTAATACATTAAAGGATAATGAAAAGCTAAGGATATATATTGCAGGAGCTGCCTTTAATATAATAGCAGTAATATTACTATATTTAATTAATTATAAATACAACAATATTTTTATAGAAAAAAGCATTTATGCAAATATTGGACTTGCTTTTTTTAATTTACTACCTGCGTATCCTTTAGATGGATCAAGAATTTTGGAAATAATATTATCAAAGAAGATTTTATTTAAAAAGGCACAAAGGATAATAAGTATAATCAGCTTTAGTATAGCAGCTTCATTTATTATATTAGGATTATATACTTACGTTTTTCTACATAGTCTAAACCTTAGTGTTATTATATCAGCAATTATTATAATTTATATTACAAAATTAGAAGTGCATACTTCTATGTATATCACTATGGGAAATATAGTTAAAAAAAGAAAAAAGCTTTTAAAGGATAATTATATTGAAAATAAGAGTATATCAGTTTATTACAAGCAGGGACTTGTTAATGTATTAGCTTTAGTTGATAGAAATAAGTATAATACTTTTTATATTTTAAATGATGATATGAATCTTATATATACACTACAAGAATATGAACTTATAGAGGCATTAAAAAGCTATGGAAATATAACAGTAGAAGAATATGTAAAAGAAAAATCCTAAAAATATTAAAAAAGGTTGAATTTATATATAGCATATATTTAGTTATAGATTTACCTTTAGTTTTAGATATGTTAGAATATAAGAATTGAAAAGAAGAGGGCCTTAGTGATTTAGAATTATAAATAATTATTTTATATTTAGATTTTTAATTTAAACTAAAATTTATAGTTTTAAAGATTAAATACTAAATGCCCTAAATTTTTATTTTACAATGCAAATAATAAAGCTTTAGAAATTATGAATTATAAGTAATGATAATAAAGCTTCTATATAATAAGCTTTATAAAGTAATCTATTAATAATTTATATTTCTAAATTATTAATTAATAATAGGAGGAATTATGAACAAAATTACTGATCATATTTTATATAAGGTTGAAAAACCATCTAGATATGTTGGCGGAGAATTAAATCAAGTAGTAAAGAATCCAGAAGATGTTGATATAAGATTTGCTTTTTGTTTTCCAGATGTTTACGAGGTGGGTATGTCACATTTGGGAACAAGAATTCTTTATCATACTATAAATGAAAGAACTGATACATATTGTGAAAGAGTTTTTGCTCCATGGCCAGATATGGAAGCAGAGCTTAGAAAAAATAATATACCACTTATGACTTTAGAAACTAAAGATCCTTTAACTAAGTTTGATATGTTAGGTTTTACTCTTCAATATGAAATGAGTTATACAAATGTTTTAAATATGCTTAATATGGCAGGTATAACTTATAGAGCTTCAGAAAGAGGAGAAGATGAGCCTATAATAACAGCTGGTGGTCCTTGTGCATACAATCCAGAACCGCTTTATGATATAGTAGACTTTTTCGAAATAGGTGAAGGCGAAGAAGTTATGAATGAAGTTCTTGATGTATATAAAAAGTATAAGGGAAAAGGAAAGAAAAAGGAATTTTTAAGAGAGATATCTAAGATTCAAGGAATATATGTACCTTCGTTATATGATGTTACTTATAACGAAGATGGAACTATAAAAGAATTTAAGCCTAAGTATGATGATGTTCCAGCTAAGGTTAAGAAGAGAATAATAAATAATTTTGATAAAGTAGAGTTTCCATTAGATATGATAGTACCTTATTCAGAGATAGTTCATGATAGAGTTGTCTTAGAGACTTCAAGAGGTTGTACTAATGGTTGTAGATTCTGCCAAGCAGGTATGATTTATAGACCAGTTAGAGAAAAAACTACTAATACTTTATTAGAGCAAACTAGAAAAATGCTTGATGCAACAGGATATCAAGAAGTATCTTTAGCATCTTTAAGTATCTGTGATTACTCAGATATTCAAAGTCTAGTTAGCAAATTAATCTTAGAGCATGGAAAGAAAAATGTAGGGGTAGCCCTTCCATCTATAAGAGTAGATGCTTTTTCAGTTGACCTAATTAAGGAAATTCAAAAGGTTAGAAAAACAGGATTAACTTTTGCTCCAGAGGCTGGATCTCAAAGAATGAGAGATATAATAAATAAAGGGTTAACTGAGGAAAGAATTTTAGAGGCAACTAAAAATGCCTTTGAGTCAGGATGGAGCACTATTAAATTATACTTTATATTAGGAGTTCCTTATGAAGAAATAGAAGATGCTGCAGGTATTGGAGAATTAGCTGAAAAAATGGCTGCTGTTTATTATGATATTCACAAGGATAAGAGAGCAAAAGGTTTAAAGATAAACGTAAGTACATCAATACTTGTACCAAAGCCATTTACACCATTCCAATGGGCACCTATGGCTAGACCTGAAGAAGTATGGCAAAAGATAGATGCAGTTAAGGGGGCTATAAAAACTAGAGCTATACATTATAGCTATCATGAGCAAAAAACATCCTTTATGGAAGCTGTATTTGCAAGAGGTGATAGAAGAACTTGTGAATTATTGATTAAAGCATATGAAAAGGGTGCAAAATTTGATGGATGGTCAGAGTACTTTGATTATGAATTATGGAAAGAAGCCATGAAAGAATGTAATATAGACGAAGAATTCTATGTTTACAGAGAAAGAAGCTATGAAGAAATACTTCCGTGGGACTTTATCGATATTGGAGTTAATAGAAGATATCTAGAAGTAGAAAATGAAAAAGCTAAGAGAGCAGAGCTTACACAAAACTGTAGAAAAGGATGTACAGGTTGTGGTATAAATGTTAACTTTAAAGAAGGGAAGTGTTTTGAAGGTGCGATACATAATTAAATTTACAAAGGAGTCAAACATTAAATTTATATCACACTTAGATTTAATGAGAACAATACAAAGAGTAATAAGAAGAGCAGACCTTCCGATGGAATACTCAAAAGGATTTAACCCTCATATGGCTTTATCAATAGCACAACCTTTATCAGTTGGTGTTTATTCAGATGCTGAATATATGGATATAGTATTAGTTGAGGAATTAAATGAAAATGAAGTTATTGATAGATTGAATTCAAAGACAGCTTCAGGAATTAAATTTTTAACTGCAAAAAAAGTAATTAATAAAGAGGGACAAAAAAAACTTCCTCAAACTATGGCTTTAGTTGATGCTGCTAGATTTACTATAAAAATTTTATGTGAAGATGCAAAAGTAGTAGAGGAAAAACTTAAGGAATTAAACGAAAAATCTGAGTGGATTACTATTAAGAAGAGTAAAAAAGGAGAGAAAGAAGTTAATCTAAAGAATATGATTAAAGAAAATAAGTTTTGGATTAGTAATGATGAGCTAATTATGAATATTCTTGTATCTTCAGGAAGTAGAGAGCATTTATCGCCAGATTTAGTAGTAAGCTATATAAAGAGTAATATTCCTGAAATAGTAGATGACGCTTTTGTAGATATAAAGAGAGAAGAAATGTATGTGTTAGATAGAAATAAATACATACCAATATATAAATTTATTTAGGGATGTGTATTTTATGCGAGAAATTTTCATTGAAAGAGATGAATTGCTTTTAAGAATTGCTATAAAGGATAATGGAGAGCTTATAGAATGTTTTTTTGAAGAAGTTTCAAATGATCCTAAAATGGGGGAAATATATAAAGGAAGAATAAAAAATATTATTCCTGCTATTAACTCTGTTTTTGTTGATATTGGATTAGAAAAAGAAGCATATATGTATTATAGTAATGAATTAAAGGAAGCTAAGATCAAAAAAGGTGATGAACTTTTAGTTGAAGTTATTAAAGAACCTTTAAATAATAAGGGTGCTAAGGTTAGTAAAAATATAAGCATTCCAGGAAGATTTATGGTATTAACTTTAGGAGAAAGTGGAATTAACTTTTCCAAAAGGATTAATAGCATAGAAGAAAAAAATAGAATATCTAAAGCTATAAGTGAGATCGATGGTTATGGAATAACTATTAGAACAGAAGCAGTTCATGCTGGGGATGAGGATTTATTAAATGAGAAATTAAAACTTTTATCAGAAATTCAAGTGTTAATAAATAAACTAAAATACAGCCTTAATTTAGGAAAAGTCTATGGAAAAAATATTATTTTAAATAAAGTCATTATTGATAATTTAAAAAGCAAATGTAAGATAATATCTAATGATGATAATGATATAAATGAAGTTATAGCAATAGTTAATAATAATTCTGATATAATTATTGAAAAATATAATAATAGTCTAAGTTTATTTAACTACTATGGAATAGAAAAAGAAATACTAAGTCTTAGACATAAAAAGGTAGCCTTAAGCTGTGGTGGGAATATAGTTATAGATAAAACTGAAGCTATGTATGTTATAGATGTTAATTCATCTAAAAATATAAAAGGAAGAAGTTTTGATAAAACTATACTAGAAACTAACTTAGAAGCAGCAAGAGAAATAGGAAGACAAATTAGATTAAGAAATTTAGCTGGAATTATAGTAATAGACTTTATTGATATGAGAGATTTTTCTCAAAAAGCAATGGTTATGAATGAATTAAAAGATGCATTAAAAGAGGATAAAGGGAATGTTAAAGTATTTCCTTTTACAGAACTAGACTTAGTGCAAATTGCAAGAAAAAGAAGAGGTAAATCTATATATGAATATATAGAAGAAGGTTGTAAAAGATGTAATAAGGAGGGTTTTGTCCTAAAGCTATCATATATTGAAAATTTAATAAAAAATGAAGTGATTAAAGCTGAAGAAGAAAATGCTATTACTGCATTTTATATTGAATTAGATAGAAATTATGAAAGTATAGTTAAGGGAAATGAATTTTCATTTTTATCAAATATTAATTCCTTAAATAATGAAATATACTTAAATTTTGTTGATGGAATAGAAGGATATAAAATAGAACCACTTATATTTAATAGCCAAAAGGAAAATGTAAAAAATTATCTAGTAGAAGCTTACGAAAAATATGAATAAATTGCTTTACAATATATATGACATTATGGTAAAATATCAAATGTTAAACCGCACATAAGAGGTTTTAATAATAAACAAGGCTTAGAGTTTTGTACCTCGGTTGGCGAAACCGTAATAAGAGGAGGTGTTTTTAATGTACGCAGTATTATCTACAGGAGGAAAACAATACAGAGTTCAAGAAGGAGACGTAATATTCGTTGAAAAACTTAACGCTGAAGTTGACTCAACA
>JAFSER010000013.1 GCA_017435645.1 Clostridium sp.
ACAGGATCTTCAGGAAATGGAGGAAGTGACACAGGATCTTCAGGAAATGGAGGAAGTGACACAGGATCTTCAGGAAATGGAGGAAGTGACACAGGATCTTCAGGAAGTGGAGGAAGTGACACAGGATCTTCAGGAAATGGAGGAGGTGACACAGGATCCTCAGGAAATGAAGGAAGTGGCACAGGATCTTCAGGAAATGGAGGAAGTGACACAGGATCTTCAGGAAATGGAGTAGGTAGTAGTACTTCTAATAATCAAATAAATACAGATAGTAATTCAAATATTGAAACAGGTGATAATTCGTCTATAGGTTTATTGGTTTTAGCAGTTTCAGCATCATCTATTGCATTAATTACCTTATTAATAAGAAGAAAAATAAAATATAACGTTAAATAATTATATAAATTATGATGATTAAAATATTATCTAAATTTAAAACTAATTAATTATTCAAGCGAGGTAAGATATTTAAAAGTTTTACCTCGCTATTTTTATGTCTACGGAGTATCAGCAACAACTCCAAGGCGAAAGATTAGTGTTCCTTTATACTGCTAATCAAAATAGTCAATTATAAAGGTATGAATCATAATGGGAGTTTAAAGTTAATTAAGAAAAAGCATATGTCTTAAGAATACAGACTACATACATATTATTAAGATTTTGTAGATTCTGATTTAGTTTCAGGTAGCAATATTATTTCAAGGGATAATGTAAAAGCAACCTTTATTAAATCTACTAAAGCATATAATGGTGGATATTTAGGGTATGGAAGTAAAACAAGACCCATACCAGTGGTTACAGATAGTAATAGATCTGAAAGTGCTGATATTTTATATCAAACTACAACAATTAATGTTGAATTTAATAAAGTACAACTAATTTGTATGGAGTTTTCAATTTCTGAAAATGCAGTAGCTGGAACTTATATAATTAAGGTAAATATTACAGCAGATGCTGTTGATGCACCTTTAGAATTCACTTACATAATAAAGGTTAAAAATATTAAGCTTAATGATGTATCTACATTTGGAGAAACTAAGTATTGGCCTTAGATTTAAAATTCACCTAATAAATAAAATTTTAGTCATAAGTATAGAATTACAAGCATATAATTGATTAGGAGTATAATATATAAGTATATAAGTTGTTGAAATAAAGAAGGTGAAATGTTATTGGAAGATATAAAAAAGGTTATATTAGATGAGAACTTATTTTTTATAAATGGAATAAAGAAATTTATTAATGATTTTGAAAATAAAACTATTGATATTTATTTAGATGAAAATGTGTATATAAAAAGTATTTATGATAATAAACGTAGAAATTTAAAATTTATAAGAAAGAAAAAAGAAGAATACAGAAGAAATATTATAGTTTTAGATGATAAAATTAAAACTTTAATAAATAGCTTGAAAGAATTACAATTAGAGAAAGATACAAGGGAAAAAAATTCTATTAAAGATAAGAACTTTAATAATTTAGATAAAGAGAAATTAGATGATATTAAAGAGGTAATAAAAGAGAATAAAAGAATAATAAATATAGAAAAGAATAGATTAAGGAAATTAAAAATAGAATTTGAAGATTTCAATAATTCATCAAAACAAGAAGAAAGAAGTGTTTACATTTTATTTGATTATATAAAAAATGAATATTTAAATTTAAGAGATGATATTATAAAAAGTTTAAGTTCTAAGGATATTAAAAGCATAGAATTAATAATAACATATGAAGCACTTTCTATTATAAGTAAAAAAATACTATGTATTGAGGAGGATTTATTAGGTGAGTAATTATTTTAAGGAGGATTTATTAAAGGACAACGTTAAGGAAAAAATAAAGCTTTTATATAAGGACATTATAATAGAAGATATAAAAGAAGAGATTGAAAAAAGTAAAAATGAAGTTTTAGAAAATATAAATGATAAGGGCAAAAATAAAAAAACAAATAAAGAAATTATTAATAGGCTGGATCAAATTTTAATGATGGTTGATATGATTGAGAGTAGAGATGATAAGAGTATAAAATCTTTAATAATTAATAATAGAATAAGCTTAGTCATTAATTGTATATGTGTTATATTATTAATAATAGGATTTATTGTATAAAAGATAATTATAGTTTAAAAGAGTCAGGTAAAAATTTAATTTCACAGTAGTTAGTTTTATCTTAAAACAAAACTAACTACTATTTTTTGTAATTTAACTAGTTTATTTCTGAATCGTTTGCTTCAGAAAGTGAAAATTCAAATTTAACACCATCTATAGTATTGCATATTTTATAAGAGCTATTATGTAAGCTTAAAATTCTTTTAACAATAGCTAAACCAAGACCATTACTGTTATTAGAAGAATTTCTAGCTTTATCTATTCTATAAAATTTATTATAAAGATTTTCAATTTCTTTTTCAGGAATATGAGCACCTTTATTTTCTATAGAAATAATAACCTTAGCTTCTTTTGAAAATACAGTTATAATAACATCATTATTCACAGGTGTATATTTTAAAGCATTACTTAATAAGTTGGTTAATACTTGCTTTAATTGAAAAATATCACCGAATACATAGAAATACTCTTTATTAGCATTAAGTTTTATATTGATACTTTTAGAATCAAATTCTAACTTGAAGTTTTTAATTAATTTATTAATTAATCGCAGTATATTAAATCTTTCAATTTCTAATTCTTGATTTCCTGACTCTAGTTTTGAAAGTTCCAACATATTTGTTACTAATCTATTCATTCTATTAGCTTCATCTATTATAGTTTCTATATATATAATTGCATCTTCACCAGAAACTATACCATCTTTTAACCCTTCAGCATAGCCTTCAATTATGCCAATAGGAGTTTTTAAGTCATGTGAAACACTGGCAACAAAATCTTTTCTCATTTCTTCTAGCTTACGTTCTTTTTCTATATCTTCTTCCAGTTTTTTATTTTTAAGCTTTAAGTCTTTAAGTGCAGTTTCTAAGGTTGAAGATAAGAAGTTTAAAGTTTTAGCAAGATTACCTATTTCATCATTAGAAGTTATTTCACATTTGGCATCAAAATCTAAATTAGACATTTTTTTAGCAACATTATTAATACTAACTAGTGGTTTAGAAATTAAATTTGCATATATGAATGAAAGAAAAATTCCAACTAAACTAAAGCCTATAAATAAATAAAAGAAAAATTCCCTTATGGTATCAGTAGCTTCGCTTATAGGTTGCATAGATGAAACTGTAACAATAATAGAGTCATTTTTTGCATTTAATGACATTGGAGTTAAAACTCCAATTTTGGTTAAATTGCTATTTTGATTTTCAAATACACTAGTTTGAGTTTTTCCAGTTGTAAGAACCTTATTAATTAAAAACTTATTTTCTATTAGCTCTTTACAAAATGAAGTTAGGGTTTGAACATCAGTGCTATTGTAGTTAGTTGCTAGATATTTTAACTTACCATCTATAGAAAATATAGCTATTTTTGAGTTGGTTTCTTGTTCAAACATATATAAAGCATTATATAATCTATTGGAATCAGATATATCATAAGAATACATTTGGCTAAATTTAACTGATGCCTTAGTTAAATTTTTAATTTTTTTATTTAAATAAAAATCTTCAAAGAATAGTATTTGAAATAACATACTAAAAATAAGAACCATAAATATTAAACTAAAAGTAATTATAAATAATTTTTTTGATAGACTAAATTTTCTTTTTACCTTCAAATCTATATCCACTTCCTCTTACAGTAATTATATAAGAGGCTTTGTCACAAAGTTTTTCTCTTAATCGCTTAATATTAGTATCTACAGTTCTTAAATCGCCATAATAGTCTAATCCCCAAACATTATCTAATATGGTATCTCTACTTAAAGCTATTCCATCATTATCACTTAAGTAAATTAAAAGCTCAAATTCCTTTGGAGAAAGATTAATAACTTCACCATTAACTTTAACTTCATGAGATAATTTATTAATAGTTAAGCCATCGTATTCTTTAGAATTAGAAAATTTATCTTCAGAGGTTCTTTTTAATAAAGCCTTTACTTTAGCTATTAAAATTTTAGGCGAAAAAGGTTTAGTTATATAGTCATCAGCTCCCATTTCGTAACCAAAAAGCTTATCTTGTTCTTGTCCTTTAGCAGTTAATAAAATTACTGGTACTGAAGAAACTTTCCTAATTGTTTCCAATACAGTTATGCCATCAACCTTTGGCATCATTATATCTAAGATAACTAAATCTATTTTATTACTCGTAAAGTAGGTTATCCCCTCATCCCCATCAGATGCTTCTATTATATTAAATCCTTCCTTTAAAAAATAATCTCTAAGTAAAAATCTTATACGGATTTCATCTTCAATTATTAAGATATTTTTTTTCATAAAAGCCTCCTTGATATTTATTGAATATAATTAATATTTTGCTTTTATCTCATTATATCTATTATAAATGTGAAAGGTTTATATGTAAATTAATATAATAAATATTTGAAATTAAGAGTTAATTATGTAGATTATTAAATAAAAGATAGTTATAATTATAGTATTATAAATATAATATACAAATATTATTTATAGATAGAGTATATTAGATAGGTGGACTAGAATGTTTAAATTAAATTTTGATGTAAAAAAACATCTTTTAGATAATGGATTAGAAGTTTTAACTATAAAAAAGGCTACACAAATAGCCTCTATAAATATTGGAATTAAAGTGGGGTCTTTTTATGAAGATATAAACGAAAAAGGAATATCACATTTTATTGAGCATATGCTGTTTAAAGGAACTAAAAATAGAAGTTATGAAAAATTAAATGACGATTTAGAGTTTTTAGGAGGAGAATATAACGCATATACTGATTATACATCAACGGTATATACTATAAGTTGTTTAGAGGAAGAGTTACTTAATGCTATTGAAATTTTAGGAGATATGATTATAAATCCAAGCTTTGATAGTTGTGAATTAGAAAAAGAAAGAGGAGTAATACTTGCAGAGATGAGGGCAAGTAAAGATGATATAGAAGATTTAAGCTTTAAAAGAACTAATAAATTGGCTTTTAATAAAAGTCCTCTACAGTATGATGTAGCAGGTTTAGAGAAGAATGTTAAAGCTTATAAAAGTAGTGATTTATTAAATTATTATAAAAAGTATTATATACCTAACAATTCTATAATAACTATGGTATCTTCATTAGAACATGAAGAAGCCATTAATGAAATTAAAAGTGTTTTTTCAATATGGGAATATAAAGAAAAACAAGTAAAAGAAATTATTAATGAAAAAAATAATCCTAAAGTTATTACAACTATAAAAAATAATATTGAGCAAAACACAATAATATATTTATATACCTTCAATAATTTAGAAAAAGAATTAGAATTGCCACTTAGGATTTTAAATCATAGATTAGGAGAAAGTTCAAATTCTCTATTATTTAGAGAGGTAAGGGAAAAAAGAGGACTTGCATATGATATTTATACTAGTATAGATATGAGCAATAATGTTAAAACTTTATATATCTATACAGCAGTTGGAGAAGATGATGTTGATTTAGCTATAGAAGCTATAAATAATACTATAGACTCTGTAAAAAATGGAGATTTATCAATTGGAGAAAGAGATTTAGAATTAATGAAAAAGGTTCATAAAACAGCAGTTATATCAACTTTAGACGATCCAGTTGATTTATGTAATTATATGTTACATCAATCATTAGATGGGGAAGACACTTATGAATTTTTAGAGGATATGAAAAAGCTTAATGTATTAGATATAAATAAAATTAATAAGGTTGCTAATACAGTTCTTAATAACCCAACAATACATATATTAAAGTCTAGATAATTTGGAGAAATTTATGAATAAAATAACAAAGATTGAAGTGCAAAAGCGAAATAAAGAAAGATCTAATATTTATATTGATAATGAATATGCTTTTTCTTTAAGTAATGAATTAGTTTATAAGGAAAAACTAAAGGTTAATGACGTTATAAATATTGAAGAAATCAATAAAATAGCAAAGGAAGATAATTATTTAAAATGTAAGTCAGCAGCATTTAAAATAGTAGAGAAAAGCTACAAGACAGAAAAGGAATTAATAGAAAAACTTAATTTAAAAGGTTATGATGATGAAACTATAGATAGAGTTATGAGAATTTTAAAAGAATATAATTTCATAAATGACGAAAATTATGCAAAGATGTATATAAAAGATAAAATAAAGCTTTATGGTATAAAGAAAATCAAATATGATTTAATTAAAAAAGGAATTTCTGACATTGTTATAGATGAGGAAATATATAATGTAGATGAAGAAGTAGAAGAGGATATAGCCTATAATTTAGCTCTGAAAAAATATAGTGTAATATGTAAGAGAGAAGTAGATAAATATAAGGCATCACAAAAGTTATATAGGTTTTTGCTGGCAAAAGGATATGACTATAATACAATATCATCTGTTGTAGATAAAATAACTAAAAATTAATTATATTAATTGGTTTAAAAGGGGAATATTAATGACTACATACATTGCATATATCATATGTTTTATATTAATGGTTTTGGCAATAAAATCAAGTATTCAGGGTTCATTAGAAGAAAAAAGTGCTAAGTATTCATTAGATAGATTAATCTATTATTTTTCAATATTTATTACCTTTTTTTTGATGTTTTTAAATTTTGAAAATTTATATTTATTAGTATTAAAGTTTATAACTAATAATCCAGATATACATATTTTTAATAATAATATATTTAAAGTTATATTTTTAGGAGGAGTATTTCTTTTAATTCAATCAATAATATATATAGTTTTAAAGTGTTTAAATGGGCCATTAATAAAAGCTTATAATATTATACTAAGTAATGGAAAGACAAAAATAATAATTTTTTCTTCTATTTTTGGATTTTTAAAAGGATTAGTAATTATATTTATAATGTTTATGGGTATAATTGCCTATAATAATATTATGGCGATAGATAGGAAAATTAATTTATTTAATAATATAAATGGTTATGCAAAATTAGAAAGTATAGCAATTATAAATAAACCTATTTTAAATTATAGTGATTTTAAAGATTATATAGAATCAAACTCAAATATAATTGTATATTATAATGGAGTTACTTTAGAAGATGGAATAAAATCTAATGAAGAAATAAATGATAAAGCAAGAGAAATAGTTAAGAATTCTAAAAATGATAGAGAAAAAGCAGAAAGAATATATGCATGGGTTGGTTCTAATATACACTATGATTTTGAGAAAGCAGAGAAGGCCTTGGGGGAAGAGGGAGTTACTAATAGTGGAGCTATTGTAGCTTGGAACACTAGAAGTGGAATATGCTTTGATTATGCTTGTCTATATGTTGCCATGTGTAGAGCTGTTGAACTTGAATCTAGAATTATTACTGGCGAAGCATATGATGGAGATAATTATGGACCACATGCTTGGAATCAAGTTTATTTAGAGGATGAAGGTATATGGGTAAATGTGGATTCAACTTTTTATTTATCAGGTAACTATTTTGACAATTATGATTTTGAGGCAGATCATTTAAATGCTGAAATTGTAGGTCAATGGTAATAAAGTTAAAGTCCTAATATCTACTAAAAGATTATAGGACTTTTTTATTTTTAGATAAAATTAATTTAATTGCTTTTTCACAATCTGTATCAGATGAATCTAGTGACCAAGCCATATTAAAGTATATTAAAGCTTTTTTTACTTCTTCTTTCATTGCATAGCAATAAGCTAGATTAAAGTAGTATTTACTTTCCTTTTGCATGTTTAATGCAGTTTTTATCATTTCTATAGCTTTGTCAAAATTTTTTAGCTTAATAAAACATACACCAGAGTTGTAGTAAGAGCAAGCTATGTTTTCATTGTTATCTATGGCGCTTTCATATAGTTCAATTGCTTTATTGTAGTTTTTTTCATTATAGTATTTATTAGCTTCAGTAAAATAATTCATAAATTTCCTCCTAAATATATAATCTACATATAATAAAAGTATTTACCACTTGATTTGTTATTATACAATATATGCTTTTTATATATCTTTAATAATAAAAAAAGTATTTTATTACAAGAATATAATTCGACAAAGTTTTTAAAAAATAACTTTATTTTTTTACATTTCTCTAATATAATGTATTTATATTTTTTTAGATTGGACAAAATAGATCAGGAGAGATAGTATGTGTAAAAAAAATCCTTATATTTTAGTATTAGGAGCATCAATAGTAGATATTATAGGTTTTAGTAGAGGTAAGTATCATGGAGGAGATTCAATACCTGGAAATATTAAAATATCTTTAGGTGGAGTATGCAGAAATATTGCAGAAAATTTAGCAAGAGTTGATGTTAATACAGAGTTTATATCAATTTTAGGCGGAGATGACCAAGGTAGAAGTATTTTAGATAATTCAAAAAAAATAGGATATAACATGGAGAATTCATTAATATTAGAGGATGAGTATACTCCAACTTATATGGCTATATTAAACGAAAATGGAGAGATGGAATCAGCTATAGTTGACATGGAATGCCTTAATAAAATGGATTCTAAATTCATTGATTCAAAGGCAAGTATTATTGAAAATGCTGAGTATGTTATATTAGATGCAGATAATCCGGAACTTTTAGAATATATTTTAACTAAATTTAATGGGAAAACAAAGTTTATACTAGACCCAGTTTCAGCAGCAAAAGCAGCTAAGGTTAAGCATTTAATAAAGTATTTCCATACTGTAAAGCCAAATAGAATTGAAACAGAACTTTTATGTGGTATTAAAATAGAAAAAGAAGAAGATTTAGTTAATGCAGCTAACTATTTTAGAGAATTAGGTGTAGAAAATGTATTTATTAGCTTAGATGCTGATGGTATTTATTATAGAAATGGAAATGACGAAGGAAAAATAAAAACTTCAAATGTTAGAGTTAAAAATGTAACTGGAGCTGGAGATTCCTTTGTAGCAGGAATAGGATATGGATATATGAATAATTTATCAATAAGAGATACTGCTAAGTATGCTATTGCTATGTCTGTTATAACAATAGATCATGAGGAAACTATAAATCCAAATATGAGTGTAGAATATGTTAATGAAGTAATTAAAAATATTAGTTGGATTGAAGATTAGTTACATAAAAATAATTTCTTTTAGGCAAGCTATAATTAAGCTTGGAGGTGAAGGAAATGAGTAAAAAAGCTAAAAATAGTCATAAAAAGCATGTAAATCATAATCCACAAGTTGAAAGTGTAAAAGCAGCTTTTGGAGAACCTAAAGCAAAGGAGCATGATCTAAAGGATTTTAAGATTTAAAGTAGGAGTACAATATTGACAAAAGTGTTAATATAGTATAATATGACTTTACAAAATAATATAATAAAAGCATTGATAAAGAGGAGTAGGGAATATTATATATAAAGAGAATGAAGGTCATCGGCTGAAAACCTTCTATATTAAAATATCCTGAAGGTAGCTTTTGAGCATCTTTACTGAACCTAAGTAAGTAAAGGCGGCTTTCTTAGTCGTTAAATTATAAAGAGCTTAATATTATTTATATTAAGAAAAAAGGTGGTACCGCGAGTCTTCGTCCTTTTGTGATGAAGGCTCTTTTTTTATTATAAAATTTTAAATAAGATATATTTTGTCTTAAAAAATATCCCTTACAAGCTTTTAAGATGTAATATTAAAGATATTGTTTATAAAATATAAGGAGGAAATTAAATGTCTGAAAAGAAGAACTTAGCTACGACATATAGTCCAAAAGATTTCGAGGAAAGAATATATAAGAATTGGGAAGAAAATAATTATTTTACACCTATAATTGATAAAAATAAAAAACCATTTTCAATAGTTATGCCACCACCAAATATAACTGGTAAGCTTCACTTAGGTCATGCTCTTGATAATACTCTTCAAGATATGCTTATAAGATTTAAGAGAATGCAAGGGTACTGTACTTTATGGCTTCCAGGACAAGATCATGCTTCAATTGCAACTGAAGTTAAGGTTGAAAATGAGCTTTTAAAAGAAGGTCTAGTAAAAAAAGAAATGGGAAGAGAAGCTTTCCTTGAAAAAGTTTGGGAATGGGCTGATGAATATAGAGATACTATAAGAACTCAGCTTAAAAAGATGGGAGTTTCTTGTGATTTCACTAGAGAAGCCTTTACAATGGATGAAAATTTAAATAAAGCTGTAAGAACAGTTTTTGTTAAGTTATATAATGAAGGCTTAATTTATCAAGGAAATAGAATAACTAACTGGTGTCCAAAGTGTACAACAGCACTTTCAGATGCAGAGATAGAATATGAAGAAAAAGAAGGTTTCTTCTGGCATATAAACTATCCTTTAGCTGATGGTAGTGGACATTTAGAAATAGCAACTACAAGACCAGAAACATTATTAGGGGATACTGCTGTTGCTGTTAATCCAAATGATGATAGATTTAAAGATTTAGTAGGTAAAATGATTAAATTACCTCTAACAGATAGAGAAATTCCTATAGTTGCAGATGATTATGTTGATATTGAATTTGGAACAGGAGCTGTTAAAATAACACCTGCTCATGATCCTAATGACTTCCAAGTTGGTCTTAGACATAACTTACCTCAAATCAGAGTTATGGATGATCATGGAGTTATTAATGAACTTGGTGGAAAATATCAAGGGTTAGATAGATATGAAGCTAGAAAGCAAATGATTAAGGATCTTGAAGATTTAGGTTTATTAGTTAAAGTTAAACCTCACACTCATAATGTAGGAACTCATGATAGATGTGGAACTGTTATAGAACCAATTATATCTAAGCAATGGTATGTTAAGATGGAATCATTAGCTAAACCAGCTATAGAAGTTGTTAAAAATAATGAAACTAAGTTTGTTCCAGAAAGATTTGATAAAATATACTTCAATTGGATGGAAAATATTCAAGACTGGTGTATTTCAAGACAATTATGGTGGGGACACAGAATTCCAGTTTGGTACTGTAATGATTGTAGAGAAATTATAGTTGAAGTAGATGCACCTGAAGTTTGTCCTAAGTGTGGATCAAAGCACTTACATCAAGATGAAGATGTATTAGATACTTGGTTCTCATCAGCTTTATGGCCATTCTCAACTTTAGGCTGGCCAAATAAAACAGAGGATTTAGAATATTTCTATCCAACTAATGTTTTAGTTACTGGATATGACATTATCTTCTTCTGGGTTGCAAGAATGATATTCTCAGGAATACACAACATGGATAAAACTCCATTTGATACAGTATTAATTCATGGAATTATAAGAGATTCTCAAGGAAGAAAAATGAGTAAATCTTTAGGAAATGGTGTTGACCCATTAGAAGTTATAGATGAATATGGTGCTGATGCATTAAGATTTATGTTAGTTACAGGTAATTCACCAGGAAATGATATAAGATATATTCCAGAAAGAGTTGAAGCAGCTAGAAACTTTGCTAATAAGATGTGGAATGCTTCAAGATTCGTTATGATGAATCTTGATAGAGAAGTAATGAAAAAATACGAAGATTGTAAAGAGTACAGCTTAGCTGATAAGTGGATTCTTTCAAGAATGAATACTTTAGTAAATGAAGTAACAGAAAACATGGAAAAATATGAATTAGGAATTGCTCTTCAAAAGGTATATGACTTTATGTGGACTGAATTCTGTGATTGGTATATAGAATTAGTTAAGGGAGTACTATACGGAGAAGACGAAAAAGCTAAGGGTATAGTTTATAATGTTTTAAATGAAGTATTACAAACTGGACTTAAGTTACTACATCCTGTAATGCCATTTATAACAGAAGAAATATACACTACTTTAACTGATGGAGAAACAATAGTTATTTCAAACTGGCCAGAATACAATGAAGCTTTAAAAGATGCTAAAGCTGAAAAAGATATGGACTTTATAATTGAAGCAATTAAGGGCTTAAGAAATGTTAGAGCTGAAATGAATGTTCCACCATCAAGAAAAGCTAAGGTTATAGCACATGCTACAGCTGAAGCTAAGGAAGCATTTATATCAGGAGTTAACTATATAGAAAAGTTAGCATCTGCATCAGAAGTAGCATTTATTAATGATAAAAATGAAGTTCCAGAAAATGCAGTATCTTTAGTTGTTAAAGGTGGAGAATTATTTATGCCACTTTTAGACTTAGTAGATAAAGAAAAAGAACTTGAAAGATTAAATAAAGAAAAGAAGAAATTAGAAGGTGAAGTTGAAAGAATAGACAAAAAGCTTTCTAACCAAGGTTTCGTATCTAAAGCTCCTCAAGCTGTAATAGATGGAGAAAAAGAAAAGAGAGAAAAATATCAAGAAATGCTAAATGCAGTTTTAGTAAGAATTGATGCATTAAAATAGGTAATATAAAAGTGAAAAGTTAATAGTATACTTTCTTTTAAAGTAAGTAACTTTATATGGAATCATCATTAATACATTGAAAATGTATTAATGATGATTTTTTTATTTAAGGAATATTTCTAAATTTATATTATAGTGAATTATTTTTAATAACACGTAAATATATAATTAGTCATTTAGTATGTTAAATAGTTTATATAAATATTAAGAATAATTTGATTAAAATTAATATTAAAAAGATTAACTATTTGTATATATATTGATTAAATGTAATTAAGTAAGATATAATACAATTAATAGAAAAAACTAATATATTGATTTAATCTAGTAATAAAAAAATAAGTATAGTATTATTTTTTTGCAGAAGTTTTCTAAACTTTAATGTGAGATTTAGAGATGGAGTATTTGTGAGAATTTATACTAAACTAAATAGATGGGAGGTTACTAAGTGAGAAGGAATTTTTTTAAAACAACAATATTTACCTGTATATTGATTTCTCTTTTTTCTTTAAAGGTACATGCAATGCAGATATTTGTCAAAACATTAACTGGTAAAACCATTACTCTAGAAGTTGAGCCAAATGATTCAATTAATGCAATAAAAGCAAAAATACAAGAGAAAGAAGGAATACCGCCTGATCAACAACGACTAATATTTGTTGGTAAACAATTAGAAGAAGGTAAAACTTTATCTGATTATAATATTCAAAAGGAATCTACACTTCATTTAGTGTTAAGGATTCATGGTGACAGTCTATATTCAGTAAAAATTGATGAAAAAGAAGTTGGAGAGTATGCTGAAGGTGATGTAGTTACTATAAAAGCTGAAAATAAGGAAGATTATTTATTCTCGGAGTGGACAAGTAGTAACAACATAACTTTTTATGATGCTATGCAAGTAGAAACTACATTTACAATGCCTAATGAAAATGTTGAAATTACAACGAAATGGATACTTAAAACTTATACTATCACAAGTAATCCAATAAAAATTGATTATGAAAGTTTACATATTGGATATAATACAGTAGATAAAAATAATATTACTATTACTAATACAGGAAATGAGAGAGTAAACTTATTAACTCCAACATCTGAAAATTTTGACATTATACTTAAAGAAGGTTCACTTAATTTAAAGCCTAATAAAACAGCTATTTTTTCAATATATCCTAAATTAAATCTTACAGCTAATACTTATAATGAGACTATAGTATTTTCAGCAGAAAATAATTGTAAAGCAGAAGTAGCAATTTCTTTTGAAGTCACTGAACATAGTTATGTTAGTAAGGAAATTAAGGATGAAGCGCTTAAATCAGAAGCAGATTGTGAAAAAGCAGCAGTATATTACAAGAGTTGCGAAGAGTGTAGTGAAGTTAGCACAAGTGATACTGATATATTTATAAATGGAGAAGCAAAGGGACATAAATATATTAAAGAAGAAATAAAAGAAGAAGCGCTTAAATCAGAAGCAGATTGTGAAAAAGCAGCAGTATATTACAAGAGTTGCGAAGATTGTGGTGAAGTTAGTACAAATGATGATGATATATTTATAAATGGAGAAGCAAAAGGACACAGTTATATTGATAGTGAATGTTATATATGTGGTACTAAAAATTTAAATTATAACTCAAACGTAATTGATACAAACGATAATTCATATATCTATATATTTTTTTCACTTATTTTCAGTAGCTTAGTTTTAATTTTAAGAATTTTATATAGCAATAATAAAAACAAAATATTTTAGTTAAATTTATACCGCTGATATTATACTTTTAAATATATAAGTCTAATATCCAGCGGTATTTTAAAATTTTATTTATAATATTATATTAATTTATAAAAATAAAACAAATCATAAAACTAACTTTTAGATTTTATGAAAGTATAATTTATTCTTATTAAAATAAGGAATGGCTATAAATCTTTCTTAAAATATCTGTAAAATAGTATTAGCTAAATTACTATCTTTATTCTCTTTTATAATTTCTTTAGCTAAGGTTACTGCATCAGAAGGCTTTAGTAGTGGATTAGGTAAGGTTGAAAATATAAGTATCCATTCCTTATATTTAAGAATATCATCATATTCTAAAGCCTTTTTTATATGATAAAAAGAAATTTCTTCATAAGATAATGGAGTTAATATTATAAAGATATAGTAAGACATTAAATAATGAGCATAGGATAGCTCCTTAAGTATATTTTTATTTTCTAAAGTATTAATTTTATTAATAAGCCAAAAATAGAAATTATTTTTAACATAAAAATCACAGCTTTTAAGTGTAATTAAATTTTCTTCATTTATTTCATAAATAGATATTTTATTTAAGTTTAAACCTAAAAGATCATTTAAATCATTCATAATTAAGCTCCTTTATTTATTTTGATAATTATAGTATAAAGGTTGACAAAGAATTTTAAAAGTGATAAAAAGAGTTTAATTAATAGCATATTTTAGGGAGTAAGTAAAGATGATAGGCTGGATAATTTATAATGGAACATTAAATATTTCTAAGATAAGAGAATTGGTAAAATCTTTAGTTTTAGAAGCAAATAAGTTAAATATAAAATTAGAAGCTGTTAAAAATACAGAATTAATAGCTATTTATGATAATTATGGAAAAGCAGACCTTATATTAAATAGAGAGTTAGATAAGCCTGAGTTTATAATTTTTTGGGATAAAGATGTTTTGTTAGCTAAGCATTTAGAAAAAATGGGGTATAGAGTTTTTAATTCTAGTGAAGCTATAAAGAATTGTGACCATAAGGGATTAATGCATTTAAGTCTTTCCAATAATAACATAAGAATACCAAAAACTATTTTATCTTCTATGATATTTGATTATTCATTACTTAATGAGGAGTATTTGTTAAATTGTTTTGAAGCTTTTAATAATAGTGTTATAGTAAAAGAAGCTTTAGGTTCTTTTGGAATGCAGGTTTACTTAATAAATAATAGGGAAGACTTTATTAAAAAGATAAAATATTTATCAAAAGAGAATAGGGATTTTATTATTCAAGAAAATATTAAAAATAGCTTTGGAAGAGATATAAGAGTTAATATTATTGGAGATAAAGTAATTGGGGCTATGCTTAGAAAATCTAATGGGGATTTTAGAGCTAATATATCTCAAGGGGGAAGTGGATATTTAGTTAACTTAACTAAAAAACAAGAGGAAATGGCTTTAAGAGCACATAAGACCTTAGGTTTAGATTTTTCAGGAGTAGATTTGTTATTTGGTGAAAATGATGAGCCCATACTTTGCGAAGTAAATTCAAATTTAAATTATTTAAGTTTTGAAAAGATATGGGGTAAAAGCTTTGGTAAAAAAATATTAGAATATATTTTAGAGGAAGTAAAATGATAAAGGGTGCAGTTATATATAATAAAGAGGATGCTAATAGAAATAAAGAATATATAAAGTGGTTAATAGAAGAGGGAAAAAAGAAAAATTTATATATAGAACTTATTTTAGAAGATAATATTATTTCAAAAAAGGATGATTATTCATTTATAATAAACAGATGTAGAAATTATAATATTACAAAGATTCTAGAAGAGAAAAACTTAAAGGTTTTTAATAATTATAAGTTTTGTTTATTAGGAAATGATAAATTACTTGCATATGATTTTGTAAAAAGCTTGGGAATAGATTATCCAAGAGTTTATAAAAATTATAGTGAAATTGATAAAAATAAAAAAGTATTAGAAAAGCCTAAAGATGGACATGGAGGAGTAGGAATTAAAATTCTTCATGATTTTAGAAATTGTAACTTTAATAAAAATGTCTATCAAGAATATGTAGAAGATTATGTTGGAGATATACGATTTTATATTATTAATAATAAAATTATTCATTCAATAATAAGAAAACCTCAAGAAGGTAGCTTAATTTCTAATTTTACTAAGGGTGGTAAGGTTGAAATTTACAAAGCTAATGAAAAGGATAGAAAATTAATAAATAATATATTAGAAAATATAGAAATTGATTTTGGTGGAATAGATTTTTTATTATTAAAAAATGGAGACTTATTATTTAATGAATTTGAAGATGCAGTTGGAACTAGGATGTTAAGTTATTTAGGAATAAATAATACTATGGAATTATTTTTAGACAATATAGTAAATAAAATAAAGGGAAGAGAAATATGAAAGATTTAAATACAATAAAATATTTAGAAAGTTTAAAGGAACTTGGCTCTAATTATGGATTAGATAGAACAGAAAGATTATTAGAATTATTAGGGAATCCTCATAAAGCTTTAAAGCTAATTCATATAACAGGAACAAATGGAAAGGGTTCAACATCAGTTATTTTAGGGAATATTTTGATGGAGCATGGCTATAAAATAGGATTTTTTAATTCACCATATTTAGAGGATATAGAAGAAACAATAAGAATTAATAATATAAATATCCAGGAAGAAGAATTAGTTAATTTAATCGAAGAAATTAAGCCGTATATAAATAAGCTAATAAATGAAGGTTATAGCCATCCAACAGAATTTGAGGTAATAACATGCATAATGTTTTTATACTTCTATAGAAAAAAGGTGGATTTTGGAATAATAGAAGTTGGGCTAGGAGGAAGATTAGACTCTACAAATGTAATTTTACCAATTTTATCAATAATTACACCTATAAGCTTTGACCATATGAATATACTTGGTAATACCATAGAGGAAATTACAAGAGAAAAGGTAGAAATAATAAAGAAAAATATTCCTGTAGTTTCTTATTTTCAAGAAGAATCAGTATTGAAAATAATTATAGAAAAAGCTATTAAAGAAAATTCATCAATAGCTATTGTAAATAAAGATAAATATAAATTTTTAAATATTGAATATGGAGAGGTAGTAACTCAAAATATTTTAGCTAAAATAAAAGATAAGGATGAAGTTATTAAATTATCACTATTAGGAAATCATCAAATAATAAATTTATCATTAGCAATTGAAGCATTATTAGAACTAGAAGGGTTAAATTATATTAAATTAGAAATTGATAAATTAAAAAAAGCTACTTCAAAGATTAAATGGAAGGGTAGATTAGAGATTTTACAAAATAATCCATTGATAATTATTGATGGAGCTCATAATATTTCTAGTATAAATTGCTTAAAAGATAGTATAAATCAATATTTTAATTATAATAAGCTTTTTTTAATTTTAGGAATATTAAAAGATAAAGAAGTTAATAAAATTTTAAAGACAATTACTCCAATGGCAAACAAAATATATACAGTAACTTCTAATTCTATAAGAGCAAAGGATACCTATGAATTAAGAGAAGAGGTTTTAAAGTATAATTCTAATTGCATAGCATTTGAAAATTATGAAGAGGCTATTAAGGAAGTTTTACAAGATGCTAATTATGAAGATTTAATACTTGTAGCAGGTTCTTTATATATGATTGGAAAAATGAGGAGTATAATTAAGGACATAAATGGTAGAGAAATGTGATAATTATGCAAATAAAAATCTTTTTTTAATTTAAATATAAGTATATAATAAGTATAGAATATATTAAGGAGGTCTTTTTATATGACTAAACATTTACACATAATGGCTCAAGAAGGGGCAATAGCAGAAACAGTATTACTACCAGGAGATCCACTAAGAGCTAAGTTTATAGCAGAAACTTATTTAGAAAATCCTGTTTGCTATAATACAGTAAGAGGTATGTATGGATATACTGGTACATATAAAGGCAAAAGAATATCAGTGCAAGGAACAGGTATGGGACTACCTTCACATTCTATATATGTTAATGAATTAATTAGATTTTATGGAGCTAAAAGACTTATAAGAATTGGGTCTGCAGGATCTATAAATGATAATGTTAATGTTAGAGATATAGTATTAGCTCAAAGTGCATCTACAAATTCTAATATTAACAATAGAAGATTTTTAGGAATGGATTATGCACCAACAGCTAATTTTGACTTATTATTAGATGCTTACAATAGAGGTAAGGATAAGGGATTAAATATTAAAGTGGGTAATATTTTATCTTCAGACTTATTCTATGATGATACTAATGTTGGTGGTTTGAATTTATGGGCAGAGTATGGTTGTTTAGCTGTAGAAATGGAAACAGCGGAACTATATACTTTAGCAGCTAAGTATAATGTAGAAGCATTATCAATATTAACAATTTCAGATCATATTTTTAAAGGAATAGAAACAACACCAGAGGAAAGACAAGAAAGCTTTACTGATATGATGGAAATAGCTTTAGAGCTTGCTAAATAATAAATAATAGAAATATGTTGTCGGAATTAGTGATTAAATTAAAAGTCATTAACGGCAGCATATTTTTTTTAATAATAAATATTAGTATCTAATTTAGTAATATTTAATAAGAGTAATAAATATAAAGTTAATTAGATATTTAAATAAAATTTTAAAAAGATATATATAATAGTTATTTTATAAAAATATATTAACAAAATAAAAAGTATAGAGTAAAATATAATTGAAAATATATCGGAATACTAGGGAAATGAGGAGAGGAAAATGAAAATAGCAAAAAGTTTAGTAGAATTAATAGGTAATACACCTTTATTAGAATTATCAAATTATAATAAAGAAAAAAAATTAGTGGCAAAAGTAATAGCAAAATTAGAATATTTTAATCCAGGTGGTAGTGTAAAAGATAGAGTAGGATTTGGTATGATAGAAGCAGCTGAAAAAAATGGGTTATTAGATAAAGACTCAGTAATTATTGAACCAACTAGTGGGAATACTGGAATAGCTTTAGCTTTTATTGCAGCAGCAAAAGGATATAAATTAATACTAACCATGCCTGAAACAATGAGCTTAGAAAGAAGAAATCTTCTAAAGGCTTTAGGAGCGGAATTAGTACTAACACCAGGGAATTTAGCTATGAAGGGTGCAATAGAAAAAGCACAAGAATTAAATAAAAGTATTGAAAATTCAATAATACTACAACAATTTGAAAATCCAGCAAATCCAGAGATTCATAGAAAAACAACTGCAGAAGAAATTTTAAGAGATACAGAAGGCAAGGTAGATATATTAGTAGCAGGAGTTGGAACAGGAGGAACTTTAACTGGAATAGCTGAAGTTATTAAAGAAAACAATCCTGAGGTTAAGGTAGTTGCTGTTGAACCATTAGATTCAGCAGTTATATCAGGTGAAAAGCCAGGACCACATAAATTACAAGGTATTGGAGCAGGTTTTATTCCAAAGAATTTAAATACAGAAATAATTGATGAAATTATTAAGGTTAAAAATGAGGATGCATATAAAACATCAAAAGATTTAGCAAGAATAGAAGGATTACTAGTAGGAATATCTTCAGGGGCAGCTATATTTGCAGCTACTGAGTTGGCTAATAGAGAAGAAAATAAAGATAAAAATATTATTGTTATTTTACCTGATACAGGAGAAAGATATTTATCAACAGATTTATATAATTAATCATAATAAAAGTCATTCCTATTTTAGGTAATGGCTTTTATTATATCAATTAAAAATATATTATAGGAGTGGTTAGATGAAAATTTCAACTAAAGGGAAATATGGATTAAGAGCTTTAATAGATTTAGCTATGAATATAGATAAAGAAAATGTTAGTATCAAAACAATATCAGAAAGACAAGATATTTCAGAAAGGTATTTAGAACAAATATTTTCTTTGTTAAGAAAGGCAGGAATTATAGTTGGAAGAAAGGGAGCGCAAGGGGGATATATTCTTGGAAGAGATATTAAAGAATTAACAATATTAGATATATTAAAAGTACTGGAAGGGGAAAATATATTTATAAATATTAAAGAAAAAGAAGATAATAAATTAGATGATTTTATAAATAAGAATTTATGGAAAGAAATTAATGATAAGATTTCAGATTATTTTACTTCAATTACTTTAGAAGATTTAGTTAATGAATACAAAAAATCAAAAGAAACCATTATATATTATATTTAAAAAATACATTTTTATAATATTAATTTTAATATATATTATAATAAAAATATATTTTAAAAATTAAAGCTCCAATAATTAAGGTTATTGGAACTTTGAATATATATTAAAAAATTATATTATACTGGTCTTTATATAAAAATATATTAAAAAATTTAAACAGTATTTTTGTATAAATTAAGAATATATAAAATTTAGATTAAAGAGAAGCTTTATATTCTTCTAATGCCTTTGATAGTTGATCAGGACAAGAAGTTCCTCTATTACGGCAATCTATTCCTTTTAATTTTTTAATAGCATCATTAATATTCATGCCAGCAACTAATAATGAAATTCCAGTTAAGTTTCCCTCGCATCCTCTTACAAAGTTAACCTTTTCTATAGTTTCATTATTAATTTCTAATTGAATTTCAGTGGAACAAACTCCTTTTGTTTTATAAACAAACATAAATAATACCTCCAATTTTTATTGCAAGGAATATTATACAATCATATATTAAAAAAATAAAGAATATATGTAGAAAATTAAGCAAAAAGATAAAATATTGTCCCGAAAAAAATCAGAAAGCATATATTATAAATGTGGATATTAGAATAATGTAAATAAGAAGGTGGGATAATGTGGACTCTTTGATAGTATGTAATACTGGTAGTGATGATATTAATAAAATTTCTTTAGTAAATTCCATAGATAATAAAATAATAAATAAAAAAATAGCTTTAAAAAAATATGAAAAACCTTTAGGACCAAATGGTATTTTTATTAAAGAAAATATAGCATATATAGCAAATTGTTATAATAATTCAATTTCTATATTTAATTTAGATACTTTTAAGGAAGTAAAAACAGTATATATTGGAGCTAATCCAAATGATATAATAGGATTTAATAATAATTTGTATATTATATGTTCAGAGTCTAACACTATGGTAATATATGATATTGAAGAGGAAAAAGTAATTTTAGAAGTAAAAACTAATAGTTGGCCTTATAATATTGAAATAAGTAAGGAGCTTAAATTATTATTTATATCTAATTTTCAAAGTCATAATATTACTGTAATAGATATAGAAAACTATATGATTATAGATGAGCTTATTGCGTTAGAATATCCTACAAAAGTAAAGGTATCAAAAGATGGGAAAACATTATATGTATGTGAAAGCTATATGGATGATGAAAAAAGCGGATATATAGAAATGTTTGATTTAATAACATTAAAATCATTAGGGAAAATTAAGGTTGGCAAAGCTCCAGTAGATATATTTGAAGATAATAATATACTATATGTTTGTAATTTTCTAGATGGTAGTATTATGCTTATAGATAAGGATAAAAAAGATATATATAAAGAAATAAAGATAAATGGGATGCCTAGAACAATTATTAAGCATAAAGATTTAATTTATATTAGTGATTATTTAAATGGAAGAATATTCTGCATAGATTTAAATATAAATAATATAAAAGCCATAACAGTAGGAAAAGAACCTAATGCTATGACCTTATACTAGCTTATTCATTAAATAAAGAATTCATAATTTTATTATATATATCAGAAGGATTTTCTTTCCATCTATTACAAAGGGATATGGCTTCCTTTTTAGAAGGAATAGATACCTTTAAAGATATTAATAAATTAGTATTTTCAAGAGCTTGTAAATCAACAATAAAGGAAGTATCGCTACTTATTGTATAATCACTATAAATAGTTAATTCTTTTTTAATAGAATCTTTTATAGAAAGAAGGTAATCATCAATTATCTTCTTTTTTATTGAAGAAATTCTATCAGTAAAGAAGGATAGAGTGTTTTTCCCTTTTTCAGTAATATGAATAAGATTTTTTTCATTAACTGTTTCATATCTTAAAAAATCAGATGATATAAGTTCACTAATATATTGTTGAAGAGTAAAATAATTTATAAAATTATTCTCTAAGATAATTTCAGTTAATTGAGTATTAGTAATTGGATGTTGTAATGAGTTTATAACATACAACACTAATAATTTATTTTCTGCTAATTCAGCTGAATTTTCGTACATAGTAAACCTCCATATTAGAAAGTATAAATTAATTATAACATATTATTTAAAAATTTCATAATACCATATCATTAAAATAATAAATACAGAATATAAATTAAATAAATCAATTAATAGGAGTTGTAATGAAAAGAAGATATAGAGTTATTTTTAGTTTGTTGTTGATAGTACTTACAATAATACTATCTAGTACTTTATCAAAAAAATCCCAATTAAGTTTATCAGAGATAAAAACTTATAAGCCTATTTATAAAGTAAAAACTGAAGAGAAGATATTAGCTATTACTTTTGATATAAATTGGGCAGAAAAAGAAGAGTTATATAACATATTAGAGGTACTAGATAAATATAATGTAAAGGCAACGTTTTTTATTATGGGGGGATGGGTTAATTATAGCGAAGAAAATAAGGAGAAGCTTGTTAAAATAAAAGAAGGAGGTCATGAAATAGGAAACCACAGCTATATACATCCTATGTTTACAAAAATATCTCAAGATAGAATGAAGGAAGAAATAGATAAGACAAATAAAATTATTGAAGAAGTTACAGGAGAAAAAGTAAAGCTATTTAGATTTCCAAGTGGTGATTATAATGAAAAGGCCTGTGAGTTTATTAATAGCCAAGAACTTATAAGTATTCAATGGAATGTTGATTCAATAGATTATAAAGAGAGTAGTGCAGAAGAAGAATATAATAGAGTTATTAATAATGTTTCTCCAGGATCGATACTTTTATTTCATAACAATGCAAAGTATACACCAGGTAATTTAGATAAAATAATAAGTAAATTGCAAAATGAAGGTTATGAATTTAAGAGGGTTAGCGATATGATTTATGATGAAGATTATATAATAAATGAGAATGGTGAACAAATAAAAAATAAATAAAAAATATTGAAAAATGATGATATAATGTATTATAATGGAAATGTAGCCGTAAAGATTAAAAATCTAAGGAATAAAATTATCACAAAGGGAGAGAGGGGTTATTGATGGACAACTTGATGTTAAATAACAAGATATATTTAGAAGGGAAAGTAATTTCTGAATTAGAATTTAGTCATGAAATGTATGGGGAAGGGTTTTATACATTTTCTATGGAGGTTATGAGACTTAGTGATTCAGTAGATATATTAAATATAACGGTTTCAGAAAGACTTATAGCTAATATGGATTTATCAATTGACAAAGAGATAATAGTAGATGGTCAATTAAGATCATATAATAAGTTTGTAGATGGTTCTAATAAATTAATACTTACTGTTTTTGCAAGAAATATTGAACCATGTATTGAGAGAAGTAAGAATCCTAATGAAATATTCTTAGATGGATTTATTTGTAAGGATCCAGTATATAGAACTACACCGTTTGGAAGGGAAATAGCAGATGTATTATTAGCTGTAAATAGAGCTTATAATAAATCAGATTATATTCCTACAATAGCTTGGGGAAGAAATTCGAGATTCTGTCAAAATTTAGAAGTAGGAGATAATATAAGAGTTTGGGGTAGACTTCAAAGCAGAGAATATCAAAAGAAGATTAGTGATACAGATGTGATAAAGAAAATTGCATATGAAGTATCAGTTTCAAAAATGGAAAGAGTTCAAGAAGAACAATTAGATTCAACAAATACAATTAATGAACAAGAAGTTATGTAGAAATAAAAGGTGAAAATTTAAATTTTCACCTTTTATTTTATGTTTAGAATTTGTATATATTATTTTCTTAAGTCATCAAGAAGTTTTGTTTTGTCTTTTGTTTGTTCATCTACAGATTTAATTATTCTAGCTGGACTACCTGCCATAACTACTCCTGATGGAACATCTTTAGTTACAACTGATCCTGCAGCAATAACAGATGAGCTACCTACTTTTACACCTTCTAAAATAACAGCATTAGCACCAATTAATACATCATCACCAATTTCACAAGGAGATTTACTAGGTGGTTCTAATACTCCAGCAACAACTGCACCTGCACCTAAATGAGATCTTTTACCTATTTTAGCTCTTGCTCCAACAACAGCATTCATATCTATCATTGTTCCTTCACCAATTTCAGCTCCGATATTAATTACAGCTCCCATCATAATTACAGCATTATCTTCTATTTTTACTCTATCTCTTATAATTGCACCTGGTTCTATTCTAGCATTAATGTTTGTTATATTAAGCATAGGAATAGCGGAGTTTCTTCTATCATTTTCAAAGTGATAGTGATTAATTAAGCTTTGGTGTTTATCTACAAACTCTTTTATAATGTTTGCTTCGCCAATTAATACATAAAAATTATTATTTCCGTACCATTCTATATTTGAAAGATCGGCATTTTGTAAATCACCATTGATATAAGCTTTTATTGGTGTTGTTTTTACTGAATCTCTTATGAATTTAGCTATTTCATAAGGATCTGTTAAATCATTGTAATTCATCTAAAACCCTCCTAAAAAGTAAAATAAGTTCCTAAAATTATATCAATTAATTGGAAAAATATCAAGTGTTAGGAAGAGGTATTATTTGCAAGAAGAAAAAAGTTGATGTAAAATTTATAGGGAGGAGATGATATATTGAAACTTAATAAAGGATTAATACAAGTATATACAGGAGAAGGTAAGGGAAAGACTACAGCAGCAATTGGGCAAGGAATTAGGGCTTATGGAAATGGTTTAAAGGTCTGTATGATTCAGTTTTTAAAGGGTGGACCAACAGGTGAGCTTTTAACAATACAAGAGCTAGGAGATAATTTTAAAATTTATAGATTTGAAAAACAAAGAGATTTTGTTTGGAATTTAAATGATAAAGAGATAAATGAATTAAAATTAGAAATTAGGGAAGGGTATAACTTTATATTAGATATAATAAAAAATAACAAATGTGATGTTTTAATTATAGATGAAATAATGGCCGTTATATCCAATGAATTTCTATCATTAAATGAAGTTATGTACATATTAGATAATAAGCCAGAAACTATGGAGCTTATTTTAACAGGAAGAAATACTCCTGAAGAAATAATTAATAAGAGTAATTTAGTAACAAATATGGGCTGTATTAAGCATTATTATGATGAGGGGATACAAGGAAGAAAAGGTATAGAATTTTAATAAGATTTAGGGGGCTAATAAATGAATAACAATTTAAAGGAGATAGAAATATCAGGAATAAGAAAGTTTTTTAATAAAGTTAAAGAGGTAGATGGGGCAATATCACTTACTTTAGGGCAACCAGATTTTAAGACTCCAAAAGAGATAAAAAATGGTATGATAAAAGCTATAGAAGAAAATAAAACTGTATATACTGATAATTTTGGACTTTTAGAATTAAGAGAAGAAATATCCAATTATTTAAAGTCAAAGTATATTAATTATACTGCTGATGAAATATGTATTACTGTAGGAGGTAGTGAAGCTTTATTTTCATCTATAGCAACAGTTATTAATAAAGGAGATAAGGTTCTTATTCCAACACCAGCATATCCTGCATATGAAAATATAGTAAAAATTTTAGGTGGAGAAGTAGTAAATTACTCTTTAAAAGAGGATTTTTCTATTGATTTAGAAAAATTAGAAGGTTTAATTAAAGATAAAAATATAAAGTATATGATATTATCTTATCCATCGAATCCAACAGGAGCTATTTTAAGAAAAGAAGAGTATATTAAGTTAGTTAAAATCATTGAGGATTATAAGTTAATTGTAATAACTGATGAAATATATGAAGCTTTTTGTTATGAAAATTACTATAGTGTGGCAATGAATAGTCATATTAAAGATAGTATAATTTATATTGGTGGATTTTCTAAAATGTTATCTATAACAGGACTTAGAATAGGCTTTATAGCAGCTAGTAAGAATTTAATTAAAGAAATTGGGAAGGTTCATCAATATAATGTTTCATGTACTAATTCAATAGGACAATATGGAGTTTTAGAAGGATTAAAAAATGGTTTGTATAATGTTGAAACTATGAAAGAAGAATTTGTTAAAAGAAAGAAATATGTTGAAGATGAGTTAAAAAGAATGGGAATTAAATATTATTCTCCTAAGGGAGCATTTTATATATTTCCATCAATAAAAAAATTCAATTTATCATCTGAAGAATTCTGCGATAGATTATTGTATGAAGAAAAAGTAGCTTGTGTACCAGGGAATGCTTTTGGTAATGGAGGAGAAGGATATATACGAATTTCCTATTGTTATTCATTAGAAGAATTAAAAGTAGCTTTAAATAGATTAGAGGTATTTATAAAGAAGCTATAAAATTATATATTACTATAAGATATGGAATAGTTTGTGTAATAAAAAATACTAA
Source organism: Clostridium sp. (assembly GCA_017435645.1). Classification (GTDB taxonomy): domain Bacteria; phylum Bacillota; class Clostridia; order Clostridiales; family Clostridiaceae; genus Clostridium. Next base: position 26,683 of record JAFSER010000013.1, read on the forward strand.
TTCCATATCTTTTTTATTGTAAAAAATATTTACAATAAAAAAAGTGTCTTTAAGAAAAATACAAAAACTTTAAAATGTCTGTTTTTAAAAGAGGTTTTAAAGTGAATAATAAAAATTAGCTTTGTAGAATTAAATAATTTTAAAAATAAAAACGTTATTATATTCTTAGAAATTAAACCAAAGAATGTGCGTATAAACGTTTTTTTAAATGTAATTATATTATTAAATTATAAAAAAGGAAGAAATTGATAAAAAATAATGCGAAAACTATAATTTATTTTATTAATTTTATTTGATAATTTTAACAAATGAAATATAATTATTAATAGATGGAAAATACAGTATTTCGCAGAGCTAATATAGAGAAGTATATAGTAAATATAATTAAAGTTAGAATAATTGTAAGATATATTTGCATATATATTTTTAATAAAGGGAGAATGCGGTATTTTTATAATGGGAATGGAGGGTGAAACAAGTGGTAAAGTATATAGCAAGTAGGATTTTAACTAGTATAATTACTGTATGGGCAGTAATTACAATAGTATTTTTCCTAGTAAGAGTTATGCCTGGTGGTCCCTTTGATGGAGAAAAGATAACACCAGAGATGAAGGCTCAATTAAATGAAAAGTATGGTTTAGATAAACCTGTAGGAGAACAGTATTCTATTTATATGAAAAATTTATTAAAAGGTGATTTTGGTCAATCAATGAAATATAAAGGTAGAGAGGTTTTAACGACAATATCAAAAAGCTTTCCAAATTCTGCGAAGGTAGGGGCAGTATCAATAGTATTTTCTGTAGCAGTAGGTGTTTCTTTAGGTATTGTGGCTGCATTAAAAGCAGGTAAGTGGCCAGATCAGGTTTGTATGATATTAGCAACCTTAGGAATAACAATACCAAGCTTTGTATTAGGAACATTCTTAATATATATATTTACAACAGAGTTGAGATTATTACCAGCGGGAGGGCTAAGCAAAGCTGAAAATTATATAATGCCAGTTATTGCTCTTTCAGGTAGTTCAATGGCATTTATAACAAGATTAACAAGAAGTAAATTAAATGAAGTATTAAAATCAGATTATATAAGAACAGCAAGGGCTAAAGGGCTAAGTGAGAAAAGTGTAATTTTTAAGCATGCATTAAGAAATTCATTAATTCCTGTTGTAACTTATTTAGGACCTTTAGTAGCTGGGGTTTTAACAGGATCATTTGTAGTTGAAAAAATATTTGCAATTCCTGGATTAGGAAATGAATTTACATTATCTATAACTAATAGAGATTATACATCTTTATTAGGGGTAACAGCTTTTTATTGTACTTTAATAGTTGTGTGTAATTTATTAGTTGATATTATTTATGTATTGATAGATCCAAGAATCAAACTAGATGCTTAATAGGAGGGAAAATAGTGGAAAACTTAAGAGTTGATTTAGAATTAAATAAAGAATTATTTACTCCTTTAAGTGAAGAGGATAAAAAGTTTGAAGAAATTATAAGGCCTAGCGTTGGATACTGGGCAGATGCTTGGAGAAGATTAAAAACAAATAAGGTTGCTATTATATCTTTAGTTGCAATAATTATTATTTCAATATTTGCTTTTTTAGGTCCAGTTTTTATGGAAAAGATATTTGGATATACATATTATGAAACAAACTTACAAGCAACAGATTTAAGACCAAGCTTTACACATTGGTTTGGAACAGATAATTTAGGTAGAGATCTATTTGTAAGGGTTATGTATGGAACTAAATATTCTTTAATAATTGCTATAGCAGCAGCAGCCATTAATTTAGTTATTGGAGTATTATATGGTGGAATTGCTGGTTTCTTTGGTGGTAAAGTAGATAATATTATGATGAGAATAGTTGATATTTTATACGCTATACCAACTCAAATCTATGTAGTTATATTAATGGCAACTTTTACAAGAGAAGGATCTACAGGACTTGGAACTATTATTTTGGCTATGGCTATTTCTTATTGGGTAGGTATGGCAAGAATAGTAAGAGGCGATATTCTTCAATTAAAACAGCAGGAGTTTGTTCTTGCAGCAAAATCTTTAGGAGCTTCAAGAACAAGGATATTATTTAGGCATTTAATTCCTAATTGTATTGGATCAATTTTAGTTACTCTAACTTTATTTGTTCCACAAGCAATATTTACAGAAGCGTTTTTAAGCTTTATAGGTTTAGGTATTAATGCGCCTCTTGCTTCATTAGGAACTTTAGCAAATGATGCTACACCATTAATAACTACAGCAGCTTACCAATTAATTTTTCCAGCATTAGCTATTTGTTTAGTAATTTTAGCATTTAATTTATTAGGGGATGGATTAACAGAAGCGCTAGACCCTAAGAATAAGAGATAGGAGGAAGAACAAATGAGTAAGTTATTAGAAGTAAAAAATTTGAAGACCTCCTTTAGAACACATATAGGTGATGTAAAAGCAGTAAGAGGGGTATCATTATATTTAGATAAAGGAGAAGCACTAGGAATTGTTGGAGAGTCAGGATGTGGTAAGTCTGTTACTATGATGTCTATTATTAGATTATTAGCAGATAATGCTGTAATAGAAGCAGATGAAGTTTTATTTAATGGTAAATGCATAACAAATCCAGATAAAAAACAAATACAAGATATTAGAGGAAATGAAATATCAATGATTTTCCAAGATCCTATGACCTCCCTTAATCCATTATTTACAATTGGAGATCAATTAACTGAACATTTAATTAAACATAAAAAAATAAGTAAGAAGGAAGCTATGGAAGAAGCAGTAAAAATGCTTGATATGGTAGGGATACCTAGTCCAGAAAGCAGGTTAAAGCAATATCCACATGAGTTTTCAGGTGGGATGAGACAAAGAGTTATGATAGCTATGAGTCTTATATGTAAGCCAAATTTAATAATTGCAGATGAACCAACAACAGCATTAGATGTTACAATTCAAGCTCAAATTTTGGACTTAATGAAGAATTTAAAAGATAAGTTTAATACATCTATAATTTTAATAACTCATGATTTAGGTGTTGTAGCAAATCTTTGTACAAGAATTAATGTTATGTATGGTGGAATTATAGTAGAAGAAGGCTCAGATAAAGATATCTTCTATGAAGCTAAACATCCTTATACTTGGGGATTGTTAAATAGTGTTCCAAATCCTAAGAGTGATATAAGAGAAAAGTTAACACCAATAGAAGGACAACCACCAGATTTATTAAAGCCACCAGTTGGATGTCCATTTACAGCAAGATGTAAATATGCAATGAAGATATGTTTAAAAAAGCAGCCACCATTATTTAAAGTTTCAGAAGGACATAAGGTAGCATGTTGGTTGTGTCATGAAAATTCACCAAAGATTGAATCACCAATAAGGAGGGAAGCATAATGGAAAAAGATGTTATACTAGAAGTTAAGAATTTATGTAAGTACTTCCCAGTTAAAAAAGGATTATTTGCAAAGAAAAGCTTTGTTAAGGCAGTAGATGATGTATCTTTTACTATAAAGAAAGGTGAAACCTTAGGTTTAGTTGGAGAGTCTGGTTGTGGGAAAACAACTACAGGAAGAACTATTTTAAAATTATATGAACCAACTTCAGGGAAAATTATTTTTAATGGAGAAGATATAACAAAATATACTGAAAGGAAAATGGTATCCTTAAGAAAATGTATGCAAATGATATTTCAAGATCCATATGCATCATTAAATCCAAGAATGACAGTTGGAGATATTATAGGAGAAGCTATAGATATTCATGGATTGTATAAGGGTGAGGAAAGAACTAATAGAATTAGATATCTTTTAGATAGAGTTGGACTTAATGGAAGTCATATAAATAGATATGCACATGAATTTTCAGGGGGACAAAGGCAAAGAATAGGTATTGCAAGAGCTTTAGCAGTACAACCAGATTTTATAGTTTGTGATGAACCTATTTCAGCTTTGGATGTTTCTATTCAAGCACAAGTTATTAATATGCTTGAAGAGCTTCAAGAAGAATTTGGATTGACATATTTATTTATAGCCCATGATTTATCAATGGTTAAGCATATATCAACTCATATAGGAGTTATGTATTTAGGACAAATGGTTGAGAAAGGTCCAGCTGATGAAGTATATCTAAAGCCAAAGCACCCATATACTAAGGCGTTACTTTCAGCAGTACCTATTCCTGATCCTATAAAGGCAAAGAGTAATAATAGAATAGTTTTAGAAGGTGATATTCCATCACCAATAGATCCACCACCTGGATGTAGGTTTAAAGGTAGATGTAAGCATGTAATGCCAATATGTGATGAAATTAATCCTAAGCTTAGAGAAGTGGAGAGAGGACATTTTGTAGCTTGTCACTTATTTAATAAATAGCTAGTTATTGCAAATAAGCAATTTCTATAAATATATAATCTATTAATATATGAAGAAAAAATAGATTAATAAGTCTTAAAAATGAGGAGGAGAAATATGAGAAGTAAGAAGTTTAGAAAGATTTGTGCTTTAGCACTAACACTTGTTCTAGGCACATCAATTTTAGCAGGATGTGGAAGTGATGAAAGTACAAGTGAAGAAAGAAAATTAATTTATAATATAGGAGCAGATCCAGAAACAATAGATCCAACCTTAAATACTGCATCAGATTCAGGATCAATAATTGATAATGCTTTTGAAGGATTAATGAGATTAGATGATAAGGAAAAAGCAATACCAGGTGTTGCAGAAAAAATGGAAGTTTCAGATGATGGTTTAGTATATACTTTCACATTAAGACAAGATGCTAAATGGTCAGATGGAGAGCCTGTAACAGCAAAAGATTTTGAATACTCTTGGATTAGAGCATTAACAAAAGAAACTGCTGCAGAATATAGCTATCAATTATACTATATTAAAAATGCAGAAAAATTCTACAATGGAGAAGCTACTAGAGAAGAAGTAGGTATTGAAGTAGTAGATGATTATACTTTAAAGGTTACTCTAGAAGCTCCAACAAAATATTTTGCTGAGCTTACATCATTTACAACTTATATGCCATTAAGAGAAGATATAGTTTCAGCAAATCCTGATACATGGGCAACAGATCCAGAAACTTATGTTTCTAATGGAGCTTTTAAATTAGTACAATGGGATTTAAAGGATCAATTAGTTTTTGAAAAGAATGAAAATTACTGGAATAAAGATGAGGTTAAGATACCAGGATTAGTATGGAAGTTAGTTACTGATTCAACATCTGCATATGCATCATTAAAATCAGGAGATTTTGATGCCATAGATGTGGTTCCTGCAAATGAAATAGAAAATGGACAAAAAGAAGGATTAGTTACAATTTATCCTAATCTAGGAACATATTTCTTAATTTTAAATGTTGGTAAACAAGACTTATTAGATGAAGAAGCTAAAAAAGCTTTAAGTAATCCATTAGTAAGAAAGGCATTAAGTGTAGCTATTGATAGAGAAGCTATAACAACTAATGTTACTAAGTCAGGACAAGTACCTGCTTATGGTTTTGTACCACAAGGTATTTTAAATGAAAATGGAGAAGATTTTGCAACTAAGGAATATTATGATGCATCTCAAGCAAATATAGAAGAAGCTAAGAAGTTACTTGAAGAAGCAGGATATCCAAATGGGGAAGGTCTTCCAACATTAGAATTTATGTTTAATACTGAAGGAGAGCATAAATTAATAGCACAAGCTATTCAACAAGATTGGGCTAAGATAGGTGTTAATGTTGAATTATCTAACCAAGAATGGAAGGTATTCTTAAATACTAGACAAGAAGGTGGATATGAAATAGCTAGACATGGTTGGATAGGAGATTATGTTGATCCAATGACATTCCTTGATTTATGGGTTACTGGCGGTGGAAATAATGATGTAGGATATTCTAATGCAGAGTATGATGCATTAATTAGTGAAGCTAAATTAGAAGCTGACTCAACTAAGAGATGGGAATTATTAAAACAAGCTGAAGATATTTTAATGGAGGATATGCCTGTTATTCCAATTTATTATTATACTTCAGTAAAAGCATTTAATCCTGATGTTAAAGGTGTTAGAGTATCAAGCTTAGGTCATGTATACTTTGATCAAGCTTATTTTGAAGAATCAGCACAATAATAGAACTTAGAAGAAGAGCTTTTTAGGCTCTTCTTTTTTAGTTTCCAGCTCTATTAAAGTGATTACTTGAAAAGCCTTCTCTTTTAATAGATTTATGTTTAGCATTTGGATTATGATTATGTCCTTCTTCAGTTATTGGAGTTTGATAATTACATTTTTCCATTCGTGATTTTTTATTATCTGGTTGACTATCCTTTGGCATTATATATGTTAAAATAAAATCTACAGATTTTAATAGATTTATTTTAACTACTCACCTCCTTTTTAAATTATATAAATATTTTTATCTATTAAAAAGCTTTTAATCTAGTGAAATTTAGTTAATAGAGATATATTTTTCAATTATAATCAGTATATTTTAATTAAAAAGATATATTGAAATATGGAGATATCGCCTAAAAATTAATCTATATCTCATTTAAATAAAAATAGGGTGTCTAATGACACCCTATTTAACTTTAGATATTAAGAACATCTTCCATATTATATAATTTTGGAGATTTTACTGTATACATATATTCAGCGGCTTTAAGAGCTCCTATTGCAAATACTTCCCTAGATAAAGCTTTATGAGAAAGTTCTATAATTTCTCCAGCACCTGCAAATATTACATCATGATCTCCAACTATAGATCCACCTCTTACAGCGTGAATACCAATTTCATTTTTTTCTCTTTTAGAAGATCCTTCTCTACCATACACATACTTTGTTTCTTCAGACAAAGATGATTTTATAGAGTCAGCTAATAAAATTGCAGTACCACTTGGAGAATCTACCTTTTGGTTATGATGTTTTTCAATTATTTCAATATCATAGTTACCATACAAAACTGGTGCTACTTTCCTTAAAAGTGAACTTATTAAATTAATTCCTAATGACATATTTGCTGATTTAAAAACAGGTATGACATTACTTTTTTCATAAATTAACTTTAAATCATCTTCACTATAACCAGTAGAGCATAGAATTAAAGGTTTGTTATTTTTTATAGAAAAATCTAATAAACCTTTAAGAGCATCAGCTCTTGAAAAATCTATTAACACATCATAATCAATATTTACATCATTTATATCAGTAAAGATTTGAAATTTATAATTATTATTTATATATTTATCCACTCCAGCTACTATTTGAATATTTGGAAAATTAATAGAAGAATTAACGATTACTTGTCCCATTTTTCCACAGCAGCCATTTAACAAAACCTTTATCATATAGCCTCCTTAAATTAAATTATATTTTAATAAAGTATCTTTTAGTAAATTTAAATTATCTGAGGTCATTTCATATAAAGGTAATCTTAAGTTACCAACATCTTTTCCCATTAAGTTTAATGCAGTCTTAACAGGGATTGGATTAGGCTCTTTAAATAGCATATTAATAAAATTAATATATTCTATTTGTAAAGCTGATGCTTTGGAAATATCACCTTTTAAGAACGCTTCAGTAATGTTATGAACTTCTTTAGGCATAATATTTGAAAGAACTGATATTACTCCTAAACCTCCAAGAGACATAATAGGAACGATTTGATCGTCATTACCAGAATATATATCTATTTTATTTTCGCATAATGCTTTCATTTCAGCTACTTGACTTATATTTCCACTAGCTTCTTTAATTGCAACAACGTTACTTAAGTTAGATAGTTCTAGTAGTTGTTTTGGAGTTATATTTACATTTGTTCTTCCAGGAACATTGTATAAAATAATTGGAGTATTAACATTATTATTTATAGCTTTAAAATGCTCATATAAGCCTTTAGAATTAGTTTTATTATAATAAGGTGTAATTACTAATAAAGCATCTACTCCAACAGATTCAGCATATTTACTCATTTTAATAGAGGCACTTGTATTATTAGAACCTGTTCCTGCAATTACTGGAATTCTTTTATTTACTATATCAACAGTGTATTTAATTACTTTTTCTTTTTCTTCTTGGGTTAAAGTAGTTGCTTCACCTGTAGTACCACAAATTACAATAGCATCAGTATTTTCTTCTATTTGCCATTCAAGTAATTCTTTTAATTTATCATAATTAACTTTATTATCAGCAGTAAAAGGTGTGATAATAGCAACAGCAGAGCCTTTAAAAATTGACATTAAGAATCACTCCTTATTAATAGTTCAGCTATTTGAACTGCGTTTAAAGCAGCTCCCTTTCTAATATTGTCAGCAACTACCCATATATTAAGCCCATTATCTATACTAAAGTCTCTTCTTATTCTTCCAACATATACATCGTCTTTACCAGTAATAGCTAAAGGAGTTGGATATTTTAGTTCAGAAGGATTGTCATATAAAGTCAAACCTTTAGAATTTTCGAATAATTTATAAATATCTTCAAGGTTAAAAGGTTTTTCTAATTCAATATTAATACTTTCACTATGACTGTTTAAAACAGGAACTCTTACAGCAGTTGCTGTGATTTTTAAATCAGAATTATGAAGAATCTTTTTAGTTTCTTCAATCATTTTTACTTCTTCTTTTGTATATCCATTTTCTAAAAAAACGTCTATATGAGGAAGGCAATTTCCTGCTATTGGATATGGGAATTTTTTAGGTTCAGCACCTTTTAAACCATCTTCAAGATCAGCAATTCCCTGAATACCAGCTCCAGAAACAGCTTGATAAGTAGAGTATATTATTCTCTTTATTCCATAATTATCTAATAGTACCTTTAATGGGACCATAGCTTGAATAGTTGAGCAATTTGGATTAGCAATAATTCCATTATGCCACTTTACATCTTCAGGATTAACCTCTGGTACAACTAAAGGAACATTTTTGTCCATTCTAAAAGCACTAGAATTATCAATAACAATAGCACCATAGGATGAAAAAATAGGAGAATATTTCAAACTAGTATCTCCACCTGCTGAGAATAAAGCAAAATCAATTTGTTTATTTTTGATATTTTCCTCAACTGTTTCTTCAACTAAATAATCTTTTCCTTTAAAAGAAAGTTTTGAACCAGCTGATCTCTTAGAAGCAAAAAGATACAGATTTTTAATTGGAAACTCTCTTTCTTCTAATATTTCTAAAAATTTTCTACCTACGTTACCTGTAGCCCCAACTATAGCAACATTGTACATAAAATTTCCCCCTTTTCATTATTGTAAGTTTAAATCTACTTACTAATAACTATAGTTAAATTATTGAAAATTTTCAATACTTTATTATAATATATACCTTAATATTTTATATAGTGAAAAAATATACCAAGTATATTGGGTGAAGTTTAGGGAACAATAGTAGTATATTACTATAGGGGGTATAAAAATGAGTAAAACACCATTAAAAAAAATAATAAAATCTAAAATAAAATCTAACAAAGAATTAAACGAAGCCGAGGTATTAAGAGAAAAAATAAAATATGAAATTGCAGAAGAACTAGGTTTAAAGGATAAGGTTGATTCCTATGGATGGGGTGGATTAACAGCTGAAGAAACAGGAAGAATAGGTGGAATCATGACTAAAAGAAAGAGAATGCTAAAGATGCCAACTAATGATGAAATTCTAGGAAGAAAGTAAAATATTTTAAGCTTTTATTTTGTAGCATTGACTAAAGGAAATTTTACCTTTAATATAGTTTTAGAAAAGTTTTAAGGTGGGGGGGATTACTTTGGCATATGGAGATTTTGCAGAAATATATGATGAATTAATATACGAAGATATAAATTATGATTCTATGTGTTCAAGGATAATTGAAATTTGTAATAGACAAAATATTACATTTGATAATTATTTAGATATTGCCTGTGGGACAGGTAATTTATGTGTGAAGCTTGCTAAAAACTTCAAAGAAGCTTTTGCTGTTGATTTATCAGAAGATATGTTAAGAGAGGCTTTTGAAAAATTTAAAAAAGCAAAGATAAGATGTAAAATTCTTTGTCAAGATATGAGTGAGTTAAGCCTAAATAGAAAATTTAACTTAATTACTTCAGCATTAGATTCAACTAACTATTTAATTGAAGAAGATAAATTAACAAATTATTTTAAAAGAGTTAAAGAGCATTTAAGTGATGATGGTTTATTTATTTTTGATATTAACTCATATTATAAGCTTTCCAATATATTAGGTAATAATATATATACATATAACGAAGAAGAAGTATTTTATACTTGGGAAAATGTATTCGAAGATGATTTATTAAGCATGTATCTAACATTTTTTGTTAAAAGAGATGATTTATATGAAAGATTCGAAGAAGAACATTTAGAAAGAGCGTATACTGAAGAATTTATAGAAGAAAAGTTAAAAAGTGTTGGACTAAATATAGTAGGAAAATATGATGGATATACAGAAAATAGTGTTACTGAAGAAACTGAAAGAATTCTGTATATTGTAAAGAAATAATATGGAGGAGTTTTTTTATGGATAAAATTATAAGAGCAACAGCTAAAGATGGGATGATAAGAATTATAGCTGGAGAAACAACAGAATTAGTAAATGTAGGTACAAGTGTTCATGAGTGTACACCAGTTGCAGCTGCAGCTTTAGGAAGAATGTTAACAGCAGGAGCTTTAATGGGAGTTACATTAAAATCAGAAAAAGAAGTTCTTTCTCTAAAAATAAATGGAGGAGGAGAAGCAAAGGGTATTACTGTAACTGCTTATGAAGGTGGTGTAGTAAAAGGATTTATAGGAAATCCATATGGGGAAATGCCATTAAATTCAAAGGGTAAGCTAGATGTAGGTGGATATATAGGAATTAATGGTGAATTCACTGTTATAAAGGATTTAGGAATGAAGGATCCTTATGTTGGGCAAGTTCCTATATATACTGGAGAAGTCGGAGAAGATTTAGCATATTACTTTACAGTATCAGAGCAAACACCATCTGCAGTAGCTTTAGGGGTATTAGTTGACAAGGATTATTCAATTAAGGTAGCTGGAGGCTTTATTATACAAATGATGCCAGGAGCTGATGAATTACTTTCAGATTTACTTACATATAGATTAGAAGAAATACCATCTATAACAAGTATGATACAAGAACATGGAAGTATAGAAAAAGTATTAGAATATATATTTGATGGAATGGATTTAAACATCTTAGAAGAGGCTAAACCAGAATTTAAGTGTAATTGTACAAGAGAAAAGGTTGAAGCAGTTTTAATTTCTATTGGTGAAAAGGAATTAGAAAATATTTATAAAGATAATAAAGAAGAGGAAATTAAGTGTAACTTCTGTAATGCTGCATATAAATTTTCTAATGCAGAAATAGGTGAAATATTAAAAAGGGTAAAAGAAAAATAAGAAAAAAAGAACTATCCTAAAGATAGTTCTTTTTTTGGAGGCACCACCCAGATTTGAACTGGGGAATAAAGGTTTTGCAGACCTCTGCCTTTCCGCTTGGCTATGGTGCCTTATATATTAATAATATATGTTAAAAACTTAAAAAAAGTACCATTAATAAAATAAAATTTTTACTTTAAATAAGCTTTAAATTATGGATAATATATTATTAGGTTAAAGTAAATATAAAAAAGCTAAAATAAGTTAATTAACTATTAAAAGGAGGAAGAGTGAAATTTGAAAACAGATAAATATGTAGATATTTTTGAAGAAATAAATAGTATTTTAATAAGTTCCAATCATCCCTCTAAAGATATTGAAAAAATTATGAAAAAAGAAGAATTTATATTAAGTGAGTTTAATATATTAAATAAGCTTAAAGATATTCCTCAAGAGAAGAAATTTCATCCTGAAGGAAATGTGTGGAATCATTCCAAGTTAGTTGTTGACTTAGCAGCTAAAATTAAGGAAATAGCAGATAATAAAAAATATTTTATGTGGGCAGCTTTATTTCATGATATTGGAAAGATAGAAACTACTGAATTTGTAGATGGAAGATATAGATCATATAATCATGATAAAGTAGGTAAGAAAGTTATATATGATATTTTATTAAAGTATATGAATGATTATGAAGCAAAGGCTATAGCTGATATTGTAGGTTTTCATATGCATCATATATATGTATTAAACGATTTACCTTTTTCTAATATTAATGCATTAGTTAATAGTAAGTATTATAATGATATTATTATGATGTTTACTTGTGATAAGCTAGGAAGAGGAAATCAAAATTCAATAGAATGGGAAAAGTCATTTAAAGATATTTATAAAATAATAGATATCTTAGACAAAGAAAAAGCTGAAATTAATAAAGAAGTGTTAAGAAAACTTAATATAGTTAAAAATTTATTATTAAATTAAAAAGGTACTATTTCGTAATATAAATTGCGAAATAGTACCTTTTATTATAGGAAAATAATAATATATTAATTTATTAAAAATAAATTAATATAAATATAATTAATAAATTATTATTAAAGAACAATTTATTATATAAAAACGTATTATATAAAAGGCTAAAGAACAAATAAGCTTCCTCTATCATGGAGTTTGTTATCACTTAAATATATAGGTTCTACATTATGCTTTTTTAAGAAGGCTTTAATCTCATTTCCGTATTTATAGTGATTTAAGCTACCAAAGAAAGCAAGAGTATTATCACTTATTAGCCCACCAGTTCCGCCTATAAAGCCATAATCTAAACCTTCAAGAATAATGTCTCCAGGTGGTATAAGTAAAATATCAAAATCGTATTTAGAAAGAGAGTTATATATTCCAATATCACTAGTAATTAGAGCAGAAGAGGCAACAGGAAGGCAAGAACATTTTGTATAGCCTTGCTTTACATTTATTATAGTTTTATTTTTTTGTTCCTCAAGTAAATGCTTATCAGAATATTTTATATTATGAACAAAATAATTCTTTAAGATAAGGGCATTTAGAGATATATTTCCAGGATAAGCTCCACTTAAACCATTGTTACTTTCAATATAATTAATATTTAAATTTTGTAATTTATTTTTAAAGTTTTTATCCATATTATTATGAATTATTATTTTTTTTGTTTCTTTATCTAAAATATTAAGTTGAATATCTACATGACCATTTATTGCATCATATACCTCAGAATATTTTGGTACTTCTATAATATTTAATCCTAAATTTTTTAAAACTTTTCTTTCGTTTTCAGGGGTTCTATAATCGACAAAACACTCCATAATTACCTCCTAATAGTTTTTGTTTATTATAAAATATATTAATTTATTTGTCGATTCATAGGTTTAAATTTTTGAATATAGATATTTTTTTTATACATACTATTATTAGAAAGGGAGTGAATCCATGCTTGTATCAAAACTTGTTTATTGTAGCAATTTAGATTTTATAAGAGAAATTCAAGATTTAAGATTGGTTCTTAAGAAAAAAGACATAAAAATTGGCATTGTTGAAAGTGTGGAATATAATAATCATATAATTAAAATTTTATGCGATGATAATAGTTATAATGAAAGAGTTAAAGATATTGTTAATTTATATATAAGTAATATACTGTATAGGATAGTTTTATATGAATATAAAACTAAAGAGATGTTTGACTATTTAACAGAAAATTATTTTTTTCTAAAACAAGAGGAAATAATACAGGTAGAAGAAGAAATAATGAATATATTACTAGAAAATAAATCCATAAATTTTGATAATCTAATTTATTGTTTAAATAAGATAAATAATATTATTGAAAAGATAAAAAGTTGCTTAGAAGAAAATTCAGAAATTAATATTGATGGATTTATAAGATTTAGGATGAAGGAATTAAGGGAAGATATAGAAAGTATTATCGATAAAGTAGTAGAAAGCTATATGGTAGAAAAGGAGTACAAGGAATTTATAAAGTTATTAAAATATTTTGTTGATATACAAGAAAGCAAGTTAGAAGAAGTAAATATTATTATATCTGAAAGTGGAACTTACTCTATAACAGATAAAGATAATAAAGATATTTTTAGTGAGTTTATGAAAGAATTAATAGAATGTAAATTAGATAGTGATGTTAAAATGGAGGATGTAATTATTAGTGGGTTAATAACAAATGCTCCTGAAAAAGTTATAATACACGGTAAGAATAATTGTTTAAATAAAGAATTTTTAGATACTATAGAAAAGGTATTTGAAAATAATGTTGTTTTTTGTGAGGATTGTTTATTGTGTACTGAAAAAACTATGAAATTATAAAAATTTATTGACAAGTTTTTTACTGAATAATATAATTACTATTGTTAAGAAGGAACATAGCCGTTTCTCACCTTACGGCAAAGCTTAGTAAGGTAGTATATTCTATTTTATTAATTTATAATGTAAATTAAAAATATGGATATTGTGAGGACGGCATTATGCTGTCTTTTTTATATTGTAAGCTTTTAAGTAAGTTATTTTTAGGCTTATAAAGCATAATTTGAGAGGAGGATTTTATTATGCCAAAAATGAAAACACATAGAGGTGCAGCTAAAAGATTTAGAAAGACTGGAACTGGAAAATTAAAAAGAGCTAAGGCTTTTAAGAGTCATATATTAACTAAAAAAAGCTCTAAGAGAAAGAGAAACTTAAGAAAAGCAGCTTATGTTTCAACTACTCAAGAAAAAGCAATGAAAAAATTATTACCATATTTATAATATTATAGGAGGATTGAAGCATGGCAAGAGTTAAAAGAGCGGTTAATTCACGTAAAAATCATAAAAAAGTATTAAAGCTTGCAAAAGGTTATTATGGTGGAAAGAGCAGATTATTCAAAACTGCTAATGAATCAGTAATAAGAGCTTTAAGAAATGCATATGTTGGAAGAAGATTAAAGAAGAGAGATTTCAGAAGACTTTGGATAGCTAGAATAAATGCAGCTACAAGAATGAATGGGTTATCATATTCTAAGTTTATAAATGGAATTAAATTAGCTGGAATAGATATGAACAGAAAAATGTTATCTGAAATAGCTATAAATGATCCAAAAGCATTTGCTGATTTAGTAGAAGTAGCAAAAAGCCAATTAAATAAATAATAACTGCGACCGTTTGGTCGCATTTTTTGTAAATATACATAAATAATATATAAAATATAGTGTATAATAAAATATGAAAATTATGATTTATAAAGAGGTTAATGATATGCAAGTTTCTTTTAAAAGGAAGGTTAATTTAAATGGAGTTCAGATTTTATCGTTAGGATTCTTAACTTTAATTATAATAGGTGCAATTATATTGTCATTGCCTATATCATCTCAATCTGGTGAGGCTACTAATTTTTTAGATTCTATTTTTACATCAACTTCGGCAGTTTGCGTTACAGGATTAACAACCTTAGATACAAGTACTCATTGGAGTATGTTTGGGCAAACTGTAATTATGATACTTATAGAAATAGGTGGATTAGGATTTATGTCCTTTACTGTACTAATATCATTAATCTTAGGTAAAAAAATAACTTTAAGAAAAAGGTTGTTAATGCAAGAAGCACTAAATACATTTTCTATACAAGGACTTGTGAGGTTGGTGAAATATGTATTAATATTAACAGTTTCAGTACAGTTTTTTGGAGCATTATTATTATCAACTCAATTTGTTCCTGAATATGGACTTTATAAAGGATTATTTTATTGTATATTTCATTCAGTTTCAGCATTTTGTAATGCAGGATTTGATTTGTTTGGAACAAGTTTATTAGACTATTCAAGCAATAATGTAGTAATCTTAGTAGTAAGTGCTCTAATTATTATAGGTGGATTAGGATTTACTGTATTATTAGAAATATATGAATTTAAAGGAATAAAAAAATTATCACTTCATTCTAAATTAGTAATAATAACAACAATAACCTTAATTGTAGGTGGAACATTGTTAATGTTTATTTTTGAATATAAAAATCCTGATACATTACTAAATATGAGTATTAAAGATAAGTTTTTAAATTCTTTTTTTGCAGCTGTGAGTCCAAGAACAGCAGGATTTTTTAGTGTGCCAACAGATAATATGACATTGGCAGGTAAATTTTTTACTATTATTTTAATGCTAGTTGGTGGTTCTCCTGGATCTACAGCAGGGGGATTAAAGACAGTAACCTGTGGTATATTAGTTCTTACTGTAATTTCTGTTATAAGAGGTAGAGAAGATGTTGAAGTATTTGGAAGAAGATTTACTAAGGAATTAGTATATAAAGCATTTACAATTGTTTTTATAGGTATATTTTCAGTTATAGGAGTTACTATGATATTATCATATACAGAAGTAGGAGCAACCTTTGTGGATTTATTATATGAATCTTCATCTGCTTTTGCAACAGTTGGGTTAACTCTTGGACTTACACCAAAGTTAAGTTCTATTGGTAAGATTTTAATTATACTTATGATGTATATGGGAAGAGTGGGACCTCTTACTGTAATGTTAGCATTAACAAAGAAGCATAAAAAATCAGGTTATAAATATCCAGAAGGTAAAATTTTAATTGGTTAGGGAGTTGGAAAAATTGTCAAATAAGCAATTTGTAATAATAGGACTTGGAAGATTTGGCGCATCTATAGCTAAAACATTATATTCATTAGGTAATGATGTTTTAGTTATTGATAAGGATGAAGATGTAGTTCAAGAAATAGCTGACAGTGTAACTCATGCAGTACAACTAGATGCAACTGATGAGAATGCATTACGTTCTCTTGGGATAAGAAATTTTGATGTGGCAGTAGTTACAATTGGAAATAATATTCAAGCAAGTGTAATGACTACTTTATTAGTTAAAGAACTTGGGGTAAAATATATTATTGCTAAGGGGAATAGTGATTTACATGCTAAAGTATTATATAAAATTGGTGCTGATAGAGTTATTCTTCCAGAAAAAGATATGGGAATAAGAGTTGCACATAATCTAGTATCTACTAATATTTTAGATTACATAGAACTTTCAGAAGATTATAGCGTTATTGAAATTCAAGTTTTAGAAGAATGGATAGGAAAAACATTAAAAGAGCTAAAGCTTAGAAGTAAATATGGAATAAACGTTATGGCAATTAAGAAAAATGATGAAATAAATTTATCACCATCAGCAGATGACATAATAGAAAAGAAAGATGCCATTGTTGCTATTGGTTCAGCTGAAGATTTAAATAGATTAGAAGGTATGATAGTTAAATCTAAGTAATGAGGTGACTATTTTGATATATATAGAAAGTAAAGATAATAATTTATTTAAGAATATAAAGAAATTAAAAGAAAGAAGATTTAGAGATAAAGAAGGTTTATTTATTTTAGAAGGACTTCGATTAGTAGAAGAATCTATTAAAGCTAATATGGAAATAGAACATATTATTATATTGAAGGGATATGAAGAGAAATTTAAGGATTTTTTAGATAATAATAAGCCTAATCTTAAAAGTATTAATGTTTTATCAAGTAATTTATTTTTTCAAATTGCTTCTACAGAAAACCCACAAGGAATAATGGCAGTTGTAAAAAAGAAGTCTTATGAAAAGAATTTAAGTGGAGATTTTTATTTAGTATGCGATAAAGTTCAAGATCCTGGTAATCTTGGAACTATAATAAGAACTGCACATGCTGCAGGTGTAGATGGAATTATTTTAACTAAGGGCACAGTAGATATATATAATGATAAAACTATTAGATCAACTATGGGTTCTATATTTTATACACCTATATTTTATGATGATAATTCATTTACTATAATTAAGGACTTAAAATATAAAGGCTTTAGTTTAGTTGCAACATCATTAAGTGAATCAAGAAACTTTTTTGAAGAAGACCTTAGGGGAAAGATTATATTGGCAGTTGGCAATGAGGGAAATGGAATTAGTGATGAGCTTTTTAATTTATGTGATAAGAAAGTTAAGATACCAATGCCAGGAGGAGCAGAATCATTAAATGTATCTATTGCGGCTTCAATAATATTGTTTGAAAAGGTTAGACAAAAAATCAGTAGCAACAAGTAAAGTTACTATTGAAATTATATAATTTTATTTGTATAATAAGTTGTAAATGAATATGCAAAGACTGTGAATGAGAAAGTAAATATAAAGGACTTTTCAGGGAGAAATAGCCTTAGACTGAAAGCTATTTTATAGAAATTTATATTGAAGTTCCCTCAGGAGTCCTAGAAGTGAAATAATAGTAGTTTCTAGCGGTTATTCCGTTATTTAAATTGAGTTGGGTTTAGAAAACTTCTATAACCAATTAGGGTGGTAACGCGATACTTCGTCCCTTTGTGGGACGAAGTTTTTTATTTATTTAGGAGTTAAAAATAGTTTTTATAGAAATAAAATAATATTTAACTAAGTTAACCTAAAAAATAAAATGTAATTTAAAAATTAGATTATTTTAATTAAGGAGGAAAAAGCATGCAAGAACAGTTAATTAATATTAAAGAAACTGCATTTAATGAATTAACAAATGCTGATAGTAGTGCAAGACTTGAAGAAATTAGAGTTAAATACTTAGGTAAAAAAGGAGAACTAACTACTATATTAAGAAGTATGGGTGGTTTATCAAAGGAAGAAAGACCTATAGTAGGAAAACTTGTAAATGAAGTTAAAAAAGAAGTTGAAGATAAAATAGAAGAAAAGCTTAATATAATAAAAGTAAAAGAAAAAAGTGATAAGATAGCTTCAGAAGTTATTGATATATCTATGCCAGGAAGAAAAAATAATATAGGGAAAAGACACCCTTTAGATTTAACTTTAGAAAGCATGAAGGATATATTTATTTCAATGGGATTTACTGTTGAAGAAGGTCCAGAAGTAGAGCTTGATTATTATAATTTTGAAGCTTTAAATATTCCAGCTAATCATCCAGCAAGAAGTGAACAAGACACTTTCTACATTAATGATAAGTTAGTTCTTAGAACTCAAACTTCACCAGTTCAAATAAGAGTAATGGAAAATCAAAAACCACCAATAAAAATGATTGGACCTGGTAAGGTTTATAGATCAGATGCTGTTGATGCGACTCATTCGCCAATTTTTTATCAAATGGAAGGTTTAGTTATAGATAAAGGAGTAACTTTTGCTGATTTAAAAGGAACTTTAGAATTATTTGCTAAAAAGATGTTTGGAGATAATGTTAAGACTAAGTTTAGACCACATCATTTCCCATTTACAGAACCTTCTGCTGAAATGGATGCTACTTGCTTTGTTTGTGAAGGAAAAGGTTGTAGAGTATGTAAAGGAAGTGGTTGGATAGAACTTTTAGGATGTGGAATGGTTCATCCTCAAGTATTAAGAAATTGTGGTATAGATCCAGAAGTTTATAGTGGATTTGCCTTCGGATTTGGTGTTGATAGAATGGTTATGCTTAAGTATGGTATAGATGACATCAGATTATTATATGAAAGTGATATGAGATTCTTAAATCAATTTTAATTAACAGGAGGTAATAAAGTATGAAAGTACCATTTAATTGGCTTAAAGATTATGTTGAAGTAAATATAGATGCAAAAGAACTTGGTGATAAATTAACTTTATCTGGCTCAGCTTTAGAGGAAGTTATTACTCAAGGAGATGAAATAAAAAATGTTGTAACAGGAAAAATTGTTGAAATAACACAGCATCCAGATGCAGATAAATTAAAGGTTTGTCAAGTTGATATTGGAAAGGAAACAATACAAATTGTTACAGCAGCTACAAATATGAAGGAGCAAGATGTAGTACCAGTTGCTTTACATAAGTCTGTTTTAGCTGATGGAACTGAAATTAAAAAAGGTAAATTAAGAGGGGTAGTATCTAATGGTATGTTCTGCTCAGAAGAAGAATTAGGAATAGCAGGAGATGAACCAGTTCATGGGCTTATGATATTACCAGGCGATGCTCCACTTGGAATGGATATTAAAGAATATTTAAATCTTAATAAGTCAATTTTAGATTTTGATATTACATCAAATAGACCAGATTGTTTAAGTATTGTAGGTATGGCAAGAGAAACAGCAGCAACATTAGGAACATCTTACAAAATGCCAAACTTAAGTTATGAAGTAAAAAGTAGTGAAAATATAAATGATAAAATTAAAGTTGAAGTTAGAGACTCCTTATGTAGAAGATATATGGCTAGAGGTGTTAAAAATGTTAAGATAATGCCATCACCATCTTGGATGCAAGAAAGATTATTAGAAGCAGGGGTTAGACCTATTAATAATATAGTTGATATAACTAATTTTGTTATGTTAGAGCTTGGTCAACCAATGCATGCTTTTGATGCAAGACAAATAAGAAGTGGAAAAATTGTTGTTGAAAGAGCAAAAGAAGATGAAGTATTTGTTACTTTAGATGAAATTGAAAGAAAATTAGATTCATCATTCTTATGTATAAAAGATAATGAAACTTCTATAGGGCTTGCAGGAATAATGGGAGGATTAAACTCAGAGATTCAAGAAGATACTACAGAAGTTATTTTTGAAAGTGCAAATTTTGATGGAACTAATATAAGAGTAAATTCAAAGAAGTTAAATTTAAGAAGCGAAAGTTCAGCTAGATTTGAAAAAGATATAGATCCAAACCTTACTGCATTAGCAATTGATAGAGCATGCGCATTAGTATGTGAATTAAATTGTGGTGAAGTTATAGAAGGAACTATAGATATATATAATTCTGTAAAAGAAGAAGGGAATATAGTAGTAGATTCAAAGTGGATTAATACTTTCCTTGGAACAGAAATTTCAAAGGAAGATATGAAAAAGTATCTTGATTCTTTAGAGTTAAAAACAGAAATAAATGAGGATAACTTAGAAATAACTATACCAACTTTTAGAATTGATATAGCTATAAAGGAAGACATAGCTGAAGAAGTAGCTAGAATATATGGTTATGATAAGATACCTACAACTATTTATAGTGCATCTACAGGAAGAGAGCCTAAATACAAAAATGAAGTATTAAGAGATTTAATTGTAGATACTATGGTATCAAGTGGATTAAATCAATCTATCAGTTATTCATTTATTTCACCAAAGGTTTTTGATAAGATAAATATAGCTGAAGATAGTGAGTTAAGAAACGTTATTAAAATTAAAAATCCACTAGGAGAAGATTACTCAGTAATGAGAACTACAACTATTCATTCTATGATGGAATGTTTAGGAAGAAACTATTCAAGAAATAACGATTATGCTAGATTGTTTGAAATAGGAAAAGTATATATTCCACAAGAAGATGAAACAGAGCTTCCAATAGAAAAGAATATATTAACTATTGGAATGTATGGTAATTGCGATTATTTAGATTTAAAAGGGATAGTAGAAAATATTCTTCATTCTATAGGATTAAGCAAGGTAATGTTTACTAGAGAAAGTGATAATTTAAGTTATCATCCAGGAAAAACAGCAGCTTTAATGATTGGTAATAAAAAGGTTGGAGTTTTAGGAGAAGTTCATCCAGATGTTTCAGAAAACTATGGTGTAGATACAAATTGTTATTTAGCAGAATTAAATCTAGATATGTTATTTGAATATTCTAAGACAGATAAAAAGTATAAGGCTCTACCTAAATTCCCAGCAGTTACAAGAGATATTGCATTACTTGTAAATGATGAAGTTTTAGTTCAAGAAATTGAAGAGACAATAAGAAAAGCTGGTGGAAATTTAGTAGAAAAAGTTGAATTGTTTGATATTTACAAAGGAGCTCAAATACCAGAAGGTAAGAAGAGTATAGCATATGCAATAGCATATAGAGATGATAAAAAGACTTTAACAGATAATGATGTTAATAAGGTTCATGATAAAATTTTAAGAAGTTTAGAATATAAGCTTGGAGCAACTTTAAGATAATAAATAAGGGGGTTACTTAAGGGTAGCCCCAATGAAATAAAGTAGGATTTATAAAAGAGTATTAAAAAATAATCTATTATAAATTCTTCTTTGTATATTAAAATAAACTTAAAAGTATATAATTTTACAGATAAAAATAATAAATAAGCAAATGGAGACAGAAATGAAGTACATAATAAATATATTAAAAGGGATGATTATAGGAATTTCTAATATTATTCCAGGTGTAAGTGGTGGAACTATGGCAGTAGTTATGGGAATATATGATAAAACTATATATTCAGTAAATAATTTTTTTAAGGATATAAAGAAAAATATACTATTCTTAGGTAGTATTATAATAGGAGCGGGAATAGGAATTTTATTATTTACAAACTTAATAGATTCTTTACTAAAAAACTATAATGAGCAAACTAATTTTTTCTTTATAGGATTAATAATAGGAACAATTCCTTTACTATATAAAAGAGTAACTGAAACTAAGATTAAGAATGCAAATTATATTGCATTTATAATTGGATTTATAATAGTTGCAGGGCTTGGAATAATGCAAAAAGCAAACCCAGAAACATCATTTTTAAGCACTATATTTAAGCCTAATACTTTAGGATTTTTTATAGCAGGATTTATAGCAGCTGCTACTATGATATTACCAGGAATAAGTGGTTCTTTTGTTTTATTATTAATAGGTTTATATGAGCCTATAATAGAAATAATTAAAAACTTTGATATTTTTAATATTATAGTCGTAGGAATAGGTGTAGTTGGAGGATTTTTATTAATGACTAAGTTAATAGAAGGAATTTTTAATAAATACCCTCAAACAGCATATTGCATTATTTTAGGATTAGTTCTAGGATCAGTATTTGTAATATATCCAGGATTTACTTTTGGGTTTATGGGGATAGTATCTATAGTTGCTTTAATATTTGGTTTCTTAATAGCATATATTATTGGTAAAAATGAAAAATAAAAATTTAAAAGATGTTGTAAATAGTATTTTAGTACCATTTACAACATCTTTTTTATAAAACTATATTTATATATAAATGTTTTAAAAGAATATAAGTTCTATATATAATTATATTTATATACATAAGAAGGTTTATTATGATAGAATTAACTATAGAAATTATGTTAATGAGGTGTTTTTTGTATGAATACAGTTACTATAAATATAAATGGAATGGAATATCATTTAAAAGGAAGAGAAAGTAAAGAATATTTAGAGAAAATATCTAAATATGTAGATATGAAAATAAAAGATATTACTAATAACAATAGAAAATTAAGTTCTACAGCAGGAGCAACATTAGTTGCATTAAATATAGCAGACGAGCTTTTTAAAGCTGATGATGAAATAGAAAGTTTATTAAAGAAAAATGCATCTTTAGAAGAAAGAAATAATACTCTTAAGGAACGTATTAAAGAAATTAAAGATAATAAAGAAGAAATTGATACTTTGAAACAAATTATAGAAAACTTAAAAATTGAAAATAGTACATTAAAAGAAAATATAGAAATATGTAATAAAGAAGTAGAAATTGCCAGAAGAGATAAGGAAGTATTAAAAGAAGAAGGTAGTTATAAAGAAAGATTTATTCAATTAAATGAAGAGTATAAATTAATGGAAGAGAATTGTAAAAAATATAAGGAAGAGAAAGAAAGACTGAAAGAAATAAATAAAGAAAATAGATTTAATACACAAAATTTAAAATATAAAGTTTTAGATTTAGAAAAAAAATTAATAGATTCTCAAATTATGCTCACAGCAGAAAAAAGAAAAACTAATTCTTTATTGAAAAAATAATATTATATTTGAAAAATATACAATAGAAAAAATATTTAAATTATGTTATATATAATAATGATTTTAGATTACAATACGAAAGTTTAGGAGAAGTATTTATGAAAAAGGTAGAGATTTTAGCTCCAGCTGGGAGTATGGAAAGTTTAATTGCAGCAATGAATAAAGGTGCAGATGCAGTTTATTTAGGTGGGAATAAATTTTCAGCAAGAGCCTATGCTTCTAATTTTGATAATGATAATATGATAAAAGCTGTTGACTATGTGCATAGCTATGGCGCAAAAGTATATGTAACTTTAAATACTATATTAAAGGAAAATGAAATTAATGAAGCCTTAAGGTATGTTGGGTTTTTATATGAAATAGGGGTAGACGCTATTATACTTCAGGATCTTGGATTATTTAAAAAAATAAAAGAAGAATATCCTGAATTTGAGATACATGCATCAACTCAGATGACAATACATAATGGTGAGGGAGCTTTATATTTTAAAGAAAAAGGCTTCCATAGAATAGTATTATCAAGAGAGCTATCTATTGATGAAGTAAGATATATATCAAAGGACTTAGGAATTGAAACTGAAATATTTGTTCATGGAGCTTTATGTATTTCTTATTCAGGTCAATGTCTTATGAGTTCTATGATAGGTGGAAGAAGTGGAAATAGAGGAAGATGTGCTCAACCTTGTAGAATGGAATATACATTAAAGGGAGTAACATCAGGAGAAAAAAAAGCACATTTATTAAGTCCAAAGGACACTTGTACAATAGAAAGTATAAAAGATATTATTGATTCAGGAACTTATTCTTTAAAAATAGAAGGAAGAATGAAAAGACCTGAATATGTAGCAGGAGTTGTAGATAATTATAAAAAGGCAGTGGAAAAGGAGCTTTATAAGACTGACTTTAATGTTAGCAAGGGAAAAAGGGAGTTAATGCAACTTTTTAATAGAGGAGGATTTTCAACAGCTTATTTACATAAGAATTTAGGTAGGGATATGATGAGCTTTAAGAATCCTAGAAATACAGGATTGCCTTTAGGAAAAGTAGAGAAAAATGGAGAAATGATATTAAAAGAAGATATTGCCATTGGAGATGGATTTAGGTTTAAGGAAACAGGATATAATATTAATAAGATTATAAAGAAGGGTGAAGAAGTAAAGGAAGCAAAAAGAGGGGAAAGAGTTAAAATATTTCCAACTGCTTATAAGCCTGGAGATGAACTTTATAAATCCTTAGATAAAAAGTTATTTGAATCTCTTGAGGATTATTTAAAGCCTTATTTTAGAAAAATAGAATTAAAAGCTAAAGTTATTTTTAAGGAATCAGAACCTATGAAGCTTATTATTAATTATAATAATAAAGAATATGAATTTATAGGAGAAGTAGTTCAAAAGGCTGAGAGAATGCCGTTAAGTAAAGAAAGAATAAGTGAGGCCTTAGTAAAGTCATCTGATAGTGTTTTTAAAATAAAAGAAGTAGATTTTATTGATTTTAAAGAGGGCTTTTTAAGAGTTAGTGATATTAATAATTTAAGAAGGGAAGCTTTAGAAGGAATTCAAAAATCAATAGCCAAAGGATTTAGAAGAAGAAGACCAGAAAAAAGAATATATTCTGAAACTAATATAGATAAGGATAATAATTTAAATATATTATATCAATGTATAACAAAAGAACAGTTAAAAGCCCTTTTAGATGAAGAAGTTAAAGATATAGCTATAGATATATTTAATAGGGATAAGGATGCTTTGAAGATTAATGATATAAAAGAATTATCAAAAATTAGTGATTTAAATATATATTTAAAAGTTCCTAATATAATAAAATCTGAATTTGATAGTATTACTAAAGTTATAGATAAGGTCAAAGAATATATAAAAGGAATAGTAACAGTTAATGTAGGAATAATAAGAAAATATAAAGATGAGTTAATTATAATTGGTGATTATAAGCTAAATATTATTAACTCTGAAGCTTTAAAATTTTATCAAAAAGAAATAGATATTCCTACTTTAAGTTTAGAATTAAATAGAAAAGAAATAAAATCTATATTGAAGAATAATAAAGGCAATGTACAAGGAATTATTTATGGAAAAACAGAGCTAATGATTAGTGAATACTGCCCTATAGGAAGCACATTTGGAGAAAAATCTGCTTGCAATGAATGTAACCTAGCGTGTACTAGAGATAAATTTACATTAATTGATAGAATGAATGAAAAGTTTAGGGTAATGACAGATATTTTTTGTAGAAGTTATATTTTAAATCCAAGTCCATTAAATCTTATAGAAGAAAAAGAGGATTTAAAAGCTTTAGGGGTTAATTCTTTTAGAGTTGAATTTAGAGATGAAAGCTATAATGAAGTGAAAAAAGTTTTAAGAATGATAGAAGGTAGAGAAGAGGTTAATACAAGAGAGTATACAAAAGGTCATTATAGAAGAGGTATAGAATAAAATGAGTTTAATAGTTAGCAGTATTTTAATAATTTTAACTATATTAATAAATTATAGATTTTTACATTTAACTAAAAACTATAAAGAGTATACTAATCTTATCAAATTGAGAGATAGGAAAGAAGAAATTAAATTATTAAATAAGTTTTGGAAAAAACAAATAAGTATAATAGCTATAGGTGTAATGTTAATATTTTTATTATTCTTTGTAGATAGTAATAATAAAGTAGTATTTAATACTTTTTCAGTTATTGTAATTTTATATGTTATTGTTTGTAATTTATTTGGAGTGTATAATTATAAAATTTTAAAAAAGAATTATAAATATATTGAAAATAGTTAGTTAATAGATAAAATAGGAGAAAATATGCAGGAAAGAACTCTTAAAATATTAGAATTTAATAAAATAAAACAAAAATTAAAGGAATATGCTATAACTAAAGGAAGTAAAGAAATAATTGATAAATTACATCCTTTGGATACAGTATTTGAGGTAAGAAGAAAGTTAAAAGAAACAGAAGAAGCACTAGATTTATTAATGACTAAAGGAAACCCTCCTTTTGAGGGATTATTTGATGTACAAGAAGGGATAATAAGATCAAAAAAAGGTGGAGTATTATCTATTGGACAATTGTTAAAGATTGGAAATATGCTTAAGTGTTCTAGAAGATTTAAGGATTATATTTATAGAAGAGAAGATGAAACTCCACATGTTATCTTAGAAGATTTAGCAGATATTTTAACTCCAATAAAAAAGTTAGAGGATATTATAGAAATATCTATAGTATCGGAAGAGGAAATAAGCGATAGAGCTAGTAGTGAATTAGCCTCTATTAGAAGAAGCTTAAAAGAAAAGAATTCATCTATTAGAGAAAAGATTAATTCAATTATACGTTCTAACTCTAAGTATCTACAAGATTCTTTATATACAATTAGAGGAGATAGATATGTATTGCCAGTAAAGGCTGAATATAAAAGTGCTGTACCTGGTTTGGTACATGATCAAAGTTCAACTGGTGCAACTTTATTTATAGAACCGATGAGTATGGTTAATCTAAACAATGAAATTAAAGAATTAAAGCTTAAAGAGAAATCTGAAATAGATAGAATACTTATGGATTTATCTAATAAGGTATATGAATCCATTGATATAGTTGAAAGTAACTATAATATTCTTACAGAACTTGATTTTATTTTTGCAAAAGGTAAATATGGTTCTAGTTTAAACGGTATTTGCCCAGAGGTTAATGAAGATAAAAGCTTTGATATTATTCAAGGAAGACATCCATTGATAGATCCAAAGATAGTAGTACCTTCAGATATATATTTAGGAAAAGATTTTAGCACATTAATGATAACTGGACCTAATACAGGAGGAAAAACTGTTACATTAAAAACCGTTGGACTATTACATTTAATGGCTTTAAGTGGCTTATTAATACCAGCTAAAGATAATTCAAGTATAAGTTTTTTTACTAAGATTTTTGCTGATATTGGAGATGAGCAAAGTATAGAACAATCATTATCTACTTTTTCATCGCATATGACAAGTATTATAAAGATAATGGAAGATGCAGATAGTAATTCTTTGATTTTATTTGATGAAATAGGATCAGGAACAGATCCTACAGAAGGAGCAGCTTTAGCAATTTCTATATTAGATACTTTACGAGAAGGCGGAGCTAGAATAATTGCAACTACTCACTATAGTGAGCTTAAAGGATATGCGTTAAGAACTACAGGGATTGAAAATGCATCTGTGGAATTTGATGTAGAAACATTAAGACCAACCTACAGATTATTAATAGGAATACCTGGGAAGTCTAATGCTTTTGAAATATCTAAAAGATTAGGACTTAAGGAAGAAATTATAAACAAGGCTAAAAGTAATATCTCTTCTGAAAATCTTAAGTTTGAGGATTTAATTAGGGAACTGCAAGAAAAGAGTATCTTGGCCAATAGAGATGCAAGAGAAGCTAAAAAATTAAAGTTAGAAGCAGATGAAATAAAAAAGAAGTATGATGAAAAATTAAAGAGATTAGATGAAATAAGAGATAAAGCGTACGGAGATGCTAAAAGAGAAGCAAGGGATATTATATCTAAAGCTAAAGAAGAAGCAGATGAAATACTTAAAGCTATGAGAGAGTTAGAAAAGCTAGGTATAGCTCAAGGTGGAAGAGCTAGATTAGAACAAGAAAGAAAAAAGCTTAAGGATAGTTTAGAAAGTAAGGAAGCATCATTAATAAAGGAAAGAGAGAATAATGGTGAAATAATAGAAAAGGTAACTTTAGGAATGGATGCGTATTTACCTTCATTAAATCAAAATGTAATAATTATTTCTATGCCTGATTCTAAAGGTGAAGTACAGGTGGAAGCTGGAATAATGAAAATTAATGTAAAGCTTAAGGATTTAAGAAAAGTAAAAAATAGTTCAGTAAAAAAAGAAAAAAAGAAAAGAGAGTTAAAATTAAATTTAAAATCTATAGAAAGTAGAATAGATTTAAGAGGGATGGATGCAGAAGAGGCTTGTTATAGAGCAGATAAATATTTAGATGAAGCGTATATGGCTAATTTAGGAGAAGTTACTATTGTTCATGGTAAGGGAACAGGAATATTAAGAAAAGCAATAAATACTATGTTAAAGAAACATCCTCATGTTAAAAACTATAGATTAGGAGAGTATGGTGAAGGTGGAGATGGAGTAACTATTGCTATACTTAAATAACAAAATAAAAAGAGGCTCGTTTTAGAGTCTTTTTTTGTGTTATAATAATTTATGAAATGAGGTGTGAATGTGTATTTAATTAGTAGTTGCTTATGTGGAGTGAATTGTAAATATAATGGAAGCAATAATATAAATGAAAAGTGTTTAAAATTATTTAAAGAAGGAAAGGCGATTTTAATTTGCCCTGAGCAATTAGGAGGACTTTCAACACCTAGAACACCTGCAGAAATAAAAGGAACATCAGAAGAGGTTCTTTGTGGAAAAAATAAAGTAATGACAAAAGATAATATTGATGTAACAAAATCTTTTTTAAAGGGAGCCAAAGAAGCGTTATATATAGCAAAATTAACGGATATTAAAGTTGCTATATTAAAGGATGGTAGTCCATCTTGTGGTGTGAATTATATTTATGATGGAAGCTTTACAGGTAAGAAAATATTAGGAAAAGGAATTACTACAACAATATTAATAAATAATGGCATAGACGTAATAAGTGAATTTGATTTTGGAGGAGAAAGCTATGGGGATTTTTAAAATTTTTAAAAGAGAAAGAAATAAGAATAATCAAATAGAAGAAAAAGATATAAAACAAGAAAGTGAAAATCAAGAAGAAAATAATATTATAGTTAAAAGTGATATAGATATAGAAACTTCAGAACAAAATTTAAGTGAAGTATTTAAAAGTGAAATAATAGAAGATGTAGTTGAAATTAAACTTACAAAAGAAGAAGTAGATGAATTAATTTATAATGAAATTTTAAGAATTATAGAATTGTATGATGATTTTGAAAAGTTTACTTTGGCTTCTTTAGAAGCATCAAGAAAAATAGGGATAGAAAATATTAATGAAATAGCTAAATTTCTAAATGGGAAAATTCATAGACCAACTAAATATATAAATAAATATAGTAATGATGAAGAATGGACAGTAGTCGTAGAAAATGCTATATTAATGATAATATATAGTTATAAAGGTGAAGCTGTCAAAATATTGAAAAGAGTTTCTCAAAAAAATTCTAAATTAAATTTAAAAGCTATTAACTTACTTTGTAAGTTAGCCAATGAAAAGATACAAAGAAAAGAAATAATAGATTGGATAACTCATAATTTAATTGCTTTTAATGATGAAAACAAAATTAAAATTTTAGGATTTATGTCTCAAATTAAGGGAGAGAGTCAAGTTGTTGGATTAATTCAATATTTTTATAAGTGTTTTGTAAAAGAAGGAGAAATTGAGTATGCTTATAAAACATTAAAGCATTTAATAACTGCAGCTGATCAATTTACAGATGGACACTTAAAATTTTTAAAAGCTATTGCAATGGGTAAATCAACTTTAAATTTAGAGGAAATTATGACTTTAGAAGAAGGTTTTCCTAAGTCTATTGAGTTGCCTAAAATTAGTGATGAATTAAGTATTGAAGCAACAATAACTTACTATACACTTGATAATAAAGATGATGATATAAATAGTAGACTTTATTATTTAAGTGAGTATTCATTAGATGGAGAATTAAGAGAGGGACTTAAAAAGCTTCTAAGCCAATAATAATGTATTAAAGAGTTAGAGGTGGCTAAGAGTGAATAAAAATAGTAGAAAATCAAAATTTCCTTTTGTAAGATATTTAATAATATTATTTATAATTTGGAGTGTTATTTATGCACCTATTAAATATCAACATATAGTATTTATAAATAAGGAAATGGAAACAAATGAAATTTTTAATGAAAATTTAAGTTATATAAATGAATTTAAAAATCTAATAATAAGATCACATAATATATATGGAGACAAGGAAGTAGACGAAATAAATAATTTAATAGATACTATAAAAAGCAAGCTATTAGATAAAGCTTCAGATGAAATAGAAAATGATATTTCTGATCTTAAGTCTAGGATTGATAAAGTAAGTGCTAGTAATGAAAAAGAATTACAAGAGCGTTTTAATGATATAAATAATAGTATAAGTGAAATATTAAATGATGAAGAAAAGAATATTATAAATGGTTATATTAATGAGTATAATGAGTTGCTTAAAAATAAAGAATATATATTAGCAAGAGAAAAGTTAGATGAAATAGATAGTTGGATTAGTGAAGCAAAAAAAGAATCTAATATAAAAAAAATTAATGAAAATTATGATTTAATTTCAAGTAAAGATCCATCTCTTAGAGAACCTAAGTATATAAATGGAATACTTATAGTAAATAAAGAGCATGGATTACCTGATACTTATGCTCCTGGTGAAAATCAAGAAGCTAGAGAAGCCTTTGAAAGAATGAAGGCTGATGCAGCTAAAGATGGTATTTATTTAAATGCTTTTTCAACATATAGAAGCTATTGGAGTCAATATACATTATATAATAATTATATATCAGAATATGGAGAAGCTCCTACAGATACTTTTTCAGCTAGAGCAGGTTTTAGTGAACATCAAACTGGACTAGCATTTGATATTGGTGGTGTAGATAAAAGTTTATGGTCAGATGAAAATTTTCAGTATACTGAAGAAGCTAAATGGTTAAAAGAAAATTGTACAAAATATGGATTTATATTAAGGTATCCAGAAGGTAAAGAGTGGATAACAGGATATATGTATGAATCTTGGCATTTTAGATATATAGGGGTAGAACATAGTAAATACTTTGAAAATAATAACTTAACTTTAGAAGAGTATTTGGGATTAAATTAAAAAAGGAGCTGTTTCACTAAGAATTAGTGTACAGCTCCTTTTTTAATAATTATCACTACTCATAAAATGGATGCTTATGATTTTACTTAACTATTTTTATATTTTCTACAGTTGAATCTTCAGTTCCTTGAACATAAAGCTTAGCTTTTTTTAAATCATAAACATAATCTACAATTTCTTTAGTTATAATTTCTCCTGGGCATAAAACTGGAATTCCTGGAGGATAAGCTAATAAAAATTCAC
The DNA here is from genome assembly GCA_017435645.1 of Clostridium sp. Taxonomy (GTDB): domain Bacteria; phylum Bacillota; class Clostridia; order Clostridiales; family Clostridiaceae; genus Clostridium. Next base: position 58,388 of record JAFSER010000013.1, read on the forward strand.
CAGAAGTTTTTCCAATGCTTTCATTTAGTGGAATAGAAACCTTCTCACTATAAAAAGCTTCTCTTGGTTCTAATACTTTATTAGGTATTTTAGGGATATCTATAAAATCTTGTATTGGAGGTCTTTTTCCGTAATATTCTTTAGAAATAGCTTTTAAAGCATCAAGCAATTTATCCATTCCTTCTTTTGTATCACCAAAGGATCCAACAGCTAAAACATTATAAAAATCTGATAATTCCATTTGAATATGATATTTTTCAGATAGTATCATATCTAGTTCAAAGCCAGTTATACCAAGATTTCTTGATGATATGGTAAGCTTAGTTGGATCAAAAGAATGAGATCCTTTATTTCCAAGTACTTCTTCTCCAAAACAATAAAAACCAGGAATTTTGTTAATTTCCTCTCTAGTATATCTACATAATTCTAAAGTTTTATCTAATAAGTCTTTTCCCTCAAGTGCAATTTGTTTTCTAGCACAATCTAAAGAAGCCATTAATATATATGATGGAGAAGTTGTGTGAAGTAGATTTAATATTTGTTGAACTCTCTTTGGATTAACATATTTACTTTTAACATGTAATAAAGAACCTTGAGTTAAAGATCCTATTATTTTATGAGTACTCTGTGCACAAATATCAGCACCAGCTTCTATAGCAGATGTTGGAAGCTTATCAGAAAAAGCTAAGTGAGGACCATGAGCTTCATCAACTATTAATGGTATATCATAACTGTGAACTATATCAGCAATTTTTTTAATATCTGTAGCAACTCCATAATAAGTAGGATTTATAATTAAAACTGCTTTGGCCTCAGGATTTTCTTCTAAAGTTTTAGCAACTGTTTCAGGAGTAACACCATGAGCTATACCTAATTTTTTATCTATTTCAGGTTCCATAAAAATTGGGGAAGCACCACTTAAGATAATACCTGAGGTTACTGATTTATGAACATTTCGAGGAACTATTATTTTATCACCATCATTAACAACTGACAGTATCATAGCTTGTATTGCTCCTGATGTTCCATGAATTGAGAAAAATGAAGCATCAGCGTTATAAGCATCAGCGACTAATTCTTGAGCCTTTTTTATTGGTCCAGTTGGATGGTGTAGGCTATCTACTAGTTTGAAGACTGTAACATCTATTTTAAAAGGATTCTCTCCTATAAAGTTTTTAAACTCACTATCTATACCTAAGCCTTTTTTATGACCAGGTACATGGAAAGGTAAAGTTTCCCTATTTACATATTCCATTAAAGCATCAAATAATGGAGTTTCATTTTGATTCATTTTATACACAAAACGCACCCTCTTTCTTAATAATAGTATTATTGCAAACTATATATATTTATACAAACATAAATATTATATTTTAATAACTATAAGTATGCAATATAATCCTAAAATTTATTATGTTAATAATACAGAAAAAAATTGAATAAAATTAATATAATTTGGCAATAATATTTGGAGAAAAGTAAAAAGTAGGAGGAGTTGTAATTGAATAACTTAAATTTAAGCAAAAGAAATTCATCTATACCAAATAACGCTAAAAAATTGAGAAAAGAAGGAAAAATACCAGGAATAGTATATGGAGGAAAGTTAAAAGAATTTATGTTTGAAGTTGGAGAAATAGAGTTATGTAGAGAGATAGCTAAAAACGGAGAACATGGAATTCTTAATTATAATATAAATGGAGAAAATTACAAAGGATTAATCAAGGATGTTCAAAGAGATCCTGTTTCTCATAAAATAATTCACTTAGATTTAGAAGAATTAAATAATGATAAAAAAATAATATCTAATATTCCTATTCAATTTGAAGGTGAGGAATATCTAAATAAAAATGGTATGGTACTACAAAAAGAAAAGGATTCTATAAAGGTAGAATGTAGTGCTGATAATCTTCCTAAATATATAAAATTTAATATAAGTGGAAGTAATAATGGAACAGTATATAGAATAGAAGATATAGAAATTGCGTCAGAATTATCTGTAATTGATGATTTAAATTCAGTTATAGCTTCAGTTTCATATGAAAGAATGGTAGTAAATAATGATGATAAAGTAAAAGAAGAAGAATAAGAAAAATGGAGAAAAATATAATAAAAAGTAAATATGTGTAACATTTTCAGAGTTTACATTTTTTTATTCCATAATTATACTCTATAGTGTATAATATTACCTGATGACTACATTTAGGAGGTATAACATGCTGTATAAAGAGAAATATAATGAATGGTTATCATCAAATATTGTTGATGATGTAATGAAAGAAGAATTAAGAAATATTAAGGATGAAAAAGAAATAGAAGATAGATTTTACAAAGATCTTGATTTTGGAACAGGTGGGTTAAGAGGTGTAATTGGTGCAGGTAGTAATAGAATGAACGTCTATACTGTATCTAAAGCAACTCAAGGATTTGCTAATTATTTAAATGATAGATTTGAAAATCCATCAGTAGCAATAGCTTATGATTCAAGAAATATGTCTAAAGAATTTTCTAAGGCTGCAGCATTAACTCTATGTGCTAACAGTATTAAGGTTTATTTATATGAAAGTTTAAGACCAACACCTATGCTTTCATTTGCAGTAAGAGAATTAAATTGTACAGGTGGAATAGTAGTAACTGCTTCACATAATCCTAAGGAGTATAATGGATATAAAGTGTACGATGAATTTGGTGGTCAAGTAACGGATGAAAAAGCTAATATAATCATAAATGAAGTTAATAATATTAAAAGTTTTAATGAAATTAAAACTATTAGTGAAGAAAAAGCTATTGAAAATAATTTGTTAATATATATTGGTGAAGATGTAGATAAAAAATATATAGATACAGTTAAAGAATTAACTATTAGAAAAGAATTAGTTAAGGAAAATGCAGGGGACTTAAAATTAATATACACTCCTATTCATGGCTCGGGGAATATACCTGTTAGAAGAGTATTAGAAGAATTAGGGTATTCTGGAGTTTTAGTAGTAAAAGAACAAGAAATGCCAGATGGAAACTTTCCAACAGCTTCTTATCCTAATCCAGAGGATCCTAAGGTATTTAAATTAGCTTTAGATATGGCTAAAGAAACTGATCCAGATGTTATTTTTGCTACAGATCCAGACTGTGATAGAATTGGAGTTGTAGTTAAAGATAGTAAAGGTGAGTACAAGGTGTTAACAGGAAACCAAACTGGATTATTATTAACTCAGTATATGTTAGACTCACTAAAGGAAGAAAATAAATTACCGGATAATGGAGTAATTATAAAAACTATAGTTTCAACAGATGGAGCAAAAAAAATTGCTGAAGCGTATAATGTTGAATTAATAGAAGTTTTAACAGGGTTTAAATATATAGCAGAAAAAATGCAAGAGTTTGAGCAAAATAAAAATAAAACTTATTTATTTGGATTTGAAGAAAGCTATGGATATTTAGCTGGAAACTTTGTAAGAGATAAAGATGCAGTTATAGCATCAATGTTAATAGCCGAAATGACTTTATATTACAAGGAAAAGGGCATGAGCTTATATGATGCTTTAGTTGAATTATATAATAAGTATGGGTACTTTAAAGAAACATTAGTTTCCTTTGAATTAAAAGGAAAAGAAGGAGCTGAAAAAATAGCTCAATGTATAGATTCTTTAAGAAATGAAGAACTTCTTGAAATAAACGGAGTAAAAATCAAGACTAAATATGATTATAAATTAAGCATAGAAGAGCAATTAGGAAGTGGTGAAAAATCAGAAATTAATCTTCCTAAATCAAATGTTCTTAAATTTGTTTTAGAAAACGGATCGTGGTTTGTTGTAAGACCTTCAGGAACAGAACCAAAAATGAAGGCCTATGTAGCAATTGAAGGTAATGGATTAAAAGATTCAGAAGAAAAACTTGAAAACTTTAAAAAAGAAGTAGTTAAATTAATAAATGAAAAGTTAGTTTAATATAAAAAAGAGGTCTATTTTACTATTTTTATAGAAAGTAGACCTCTTTTTTTATGAAATAAATTATATTTTAAATTTAAAGAACATAGAAAAATATAATAATTACATTTAAAATAGTCTATATATTTGAAAGAAACTACAATATATAGTATTATTAATAATAAATTATATAAAAGGAGGAAAAAAGTTGGATTATAGTGCAACTTTTAAAGAAAAGTTAGGAAAATTATTATTTTTAGAAATAGATAAAGAGAATTTTAAAAAAAGTATAGGTATACCTAGTTATATAACTTTTTCTAATGACGATTTATTTTTGCCTATTTCATCAGAATATATAACAAGTAATATTCAAAATGAAATTAGAATTAAAAACCTTCCTATTTTTTATTTTATAGAAGGAATGTTTTTAGCTATGGGTGCAGATGATAATTTAAGATTTAATAATGATTATGAAGTGATTTTATCTTATATTAAGGATACTGATAATTGTATAAAAAGTTTAATTTCAAATAAAATAAAAGAAGATAAACTTGTAGATGGATATTTATTATTAAAAGGATATTATAAATTTTCAAAAGATATAGATGTAATGAAAAAGTTATTATTAGTAGGGGAAAGTATAAGAGAAAAGGATAGTGGCTTTAAAAATATTTTACTTTCAGATATTGAATACTGTGAAAAGAATTTATTAAAAATTCCTGAAATGTATTTATACAAGGCATTAATATATAAAGATGAAGATAATTATAAAGCATCAAAAGTATATATTAATGAATTTATTAATATTGGTGGGAAGGTTACAGAGGAGATAAATGGTATTATAAGGGATATTAACAATATATCAGATTATGAAATAGCTATTGAACATCTAAAGGATAATCCAGTAAAGACAATAAAAATATTATTAAAGCTTGCAGAAAGTTTTGATAAAAATCCATTGATTTATTATTATTTAGGTGTAGCATATAGAAAACTTGAAAACTATGAAAAGGCGATTTATTATTTAACAGAAAGCATTTCTAGAGAAAGTGGTATTTATGAAGTTGTAGTTGAGTTAGGAATAAATTATGCTTGCATAAATGATTTTGAAAATGCTATAAAATATTTTAAGAAGGCTTTTGAAGTTAATAAGGAAGTCGAAGTTTGTACAAATATTGTTATGTGTTATATGAATCTTAATAATTATGAAGAAGCGAAACTTCACTTAGAAATAGCTAAAAAATTAAATCCACAGGACGAAATAGTTCAGGATTTAGAAAAGATATTAAATAAATAAATCAAAATAAGCTGTAGCTTAATATAATTATAGCAACAGCTTATTTTGTATATTAATATATTTTAAATTGATGATTAACTTTAGTAAATTTAAGAAATATGATATTATATTAGTGTGTAAATTTATGTTTTAATTATTAAGGAGATAAGATGAAAGATAATAACTTTATTAATATATTAGGATATGAAATATTTAAAAATAGTATTGATGATGCTATTAGCTATATTGATAAATATAAGAAAGTTCATATAATATCAGGTAACCCTGAAGTTTTATATACAGGTTTAAATGATAAGATATTATTTAAAAACTTTACATCTAAAAGTTCATTTATTATTCCAGATGGAGTAGGAATTCAAATAGCAGCTAAATATAAAAAAATACCTGTAAAAGAGAAAATAGCAGGTATAGAATTAATGAAAAAGATTATTAATAAGTTATCTTTAGAAAATAAAAGTATATATTTACTAGGAACAACAAAGGAAAATCTAAAAGATTGTGTAGCTAATATAGCTATAGAATTTCCAGGGATAAATATAGTTGGATATAGAGATGGATATTTTGATATTAATAATCCTTGGGAATTAATAGAAGATATTAATAATAAAAAACCTAATGCTTTATTTGTAGCTATGGGATGTCCAAGACAAGAAGAATTTATAGTAAAATATATGGATGAATTACCTTGTGAAATTTTTATGGGGGTTGGAGGAAGCTTTGATGTAATTGCTGAAAAAGTAAACAGAGCGCCAAGATGGATGATAAAGTTAGGTTTAGAATGGCTTTATAGAGTGTTAAAGGAGCCTTGGAGAATAAAAAGACTTAGTAGTATTCCTAAATTTTTATTATGTGTAGTAAAAGGTAGTAAGATTTAATGGATATAAATAAATTAATAAATAAGTTTATTGAGGAGGAATTTAATGAAAATATTATTTATAGCATGCTATTCCCCATTAATAAATAATTCGGCAGCTATTGAAACACTTCAATATTTAAATAATTTAGCTGAAATTGATAATAATGAAATTCATTTGTTGACTGTAAATTTTCCTTCAAATTCAATTTATTATGATGAGTATATTTTTAGTATGTTAAATCCGAAAATAAAGCTTCATATTATATCTGGTGGATATATATTTGAAAAGATAATGCCTAAAAGAATAGCAGATATACATAATACAAATATTAATAATGGAAATAAAATTATTAAAAGTTTATTAAAAAAAATTAAAAAACTATTTGCTATACCAGATATGTATTTATATTGGGCTATAAAAGCAAGTAAGTATGGAATTAAGCTTATGGAAAGAGAAAACTTTGATGTTATGTTTTCTATGCATGAGCCACCATCAAGCCATATTTGTGCATATAAAATAAAAAAGAGTTATAAAAATCTTAAGTGGATAGCTTATTGGAGTGATCCTTGGGTGAAGGATTCTACTAGAGAAGGTTCAAGTTTTATAAGAATGGGAATAGAAGGAATTCTAGAAAAGAAGGTTACTAATTTAGCAGATAAGCATGTTTTTGTTACTAAAGCTAATAGAGATGATTATGTAAACACTTATAATTTAAATGTGAATAATACATTTATTATAACAAGAGGATATGAAGATAAGATTTATAAAGAAATAGAGAATCTAGAATTACCTAGCTTAATAAATAAGGATAAAATAAATATAATTTATGCAGGTGAAATATTTACAAAGCTTAGAGATATTAGACCTTTTGTATTAGCATTAGAAAAGCTGAAAAAAGAAAATATTGATTTATATGATAAACTAAATATACTGTTTTTTGGTAATATAGATAACGAAGATATAAAGGCTAGTCTTAAAAATATAGACAATGTAAAAGTATCAAATAGAATTTCTTATAAGGAAGCCTTAAGATATATGGTTAATGCAGATATATTATTGCTTTTTGGAAATAAAAATTCAAAGCAGATTCCTGCAAAAATATATGATTATTTTGGATGTTTAGCATATATATTGGTTATTTTAGGAGACAAAGAAGATCCTATATTGGATATTGTAAGTGATAAAGAAAAATGTATAGTTTCTGAAAATAATAATGAGGTAATAAAGAAGCATATTATAACAATTTCGAAGAAAATACTTAAAGGTGAGAAATCCAATAAGATTGAAGAATATGAGTGGAAAAATATTTCTAAAAAATTATATTCTATATTAAGGGAGGAATAAAAATGCATATTATGTTTATACCTTCCTGGTATAATAATAAAAGGAACCCTGTTCATGGAAGTTTTTTTAAAGAACAGGCAGAGGCATTAAATGAGAGTGGAATAAAGATAACAGTAGCATATAATGAGATATGGCCACTAACATACTTGTTTAAAATTAGAGAAAAGATAGGTATTAATTTTGATATTGAAGATGGTATTAAAACATATAGATATAAAAATTTTAATTACTTACCAAAAACATCTAAAATGTTTTATATATTTAATAAAAGATTAGAAAAATTATATAAGGAAATAGTGAAAAAAGAGGGGAAAATAGATATAATTCATTGCCAATCTTCTTTTTGGGCAGGGATAAGTGCTTCATATATAGCAAAAAAATATAATATACCATTAATAATAACAGAACATAGCTCATTAGACACTGCTATATATATTAAGGATAGTTATATACCATATATTATAAAATCCTATATGGATGCTGATATTCTGATAGCTGTGGGAAGTAGGCTAAAGCATGAATTAATTAATTTGACGGGAAGAAACGATATACGAGTTGTTCATAATTTATTACCTGTGGATAATTTTAAAATAGATAAAAATGAAAGTGATACTTTTAAATTCTTTTCCTTAGCTTATTTAGAAGGTGAAAAAGGTATGGATGTGCTAATAAAAGCCTTTTCTAAATATTTCAAGGAAGATAATGTTAAATTAGTAATTGGTGGCGATGGAAGTCAAAAGGAAGAATTAATTAAACTAACAAAAGAACTTAATATATGTGAGAAGGTAGAATTTTTAGGAGCTTTATCAAGAGAAGAGGTTTCAAACTATATGAGTAAATGTGATGCCTTTGTTCTTGCTTCTAAGTATGAAACTTTTGGAGTTGTATATATTGAGGCGTTAGCTTGTGGAAAACCTATTATTGGTACCTATAATGGTGGAGCAGAGGACATTATTAACCAAGATAATGGATTGATTGTTAAGGTGAATGATATTGATGAGTTAGGAAATGCTATGAAAAATATGAAAAAAAATATTAACTCATATGACTCACAAAAAATTAGAAAAGAGTGTATAGAAAAATACTCTAAGGAAAAAATAGTTAATAAAATTATTAATATATATGAAGAAACTATTTAATAAAAAGTATATAAATAATTTAAAGATTCAAATGGAAGTTAGATAGTAGTATTTAAGAATATAATAAAACTATAATTAAGTTATAACTTTAAAAGCTTTGATATTAGATTGATGAAAATTTATAGATAGATATTGTTATTAAAAGCCCTAATGAGAAAAATATTTCTTATTAGGACTTTTTTAATTACTTATGGCAATTCATTTAATGATTTAAATTCATATCCTTGAGATTTTAGTTCTTTGATAACTGTTTTTAATACTTTTGTATTTGTATCAGATACTGAATGAAGTAATATTATAGCACCTGGATGAGCGCCATCTACTATTTTTTTTATTGCTAGATTTTCGTCAGGTTGATCATTAACTAACCAATCTTTATATGCAAAACTCCAAAAAATAGTCTTATATCCTAAATCTTTAGTTTGTTTAAGAGAATTTTTAGAATACTTACCCATTGGAGGTCTAAAATATTTAGGCATATCTTCTCCAATTAATAATTTATATTCTTCTTCAACATCAAAAAATTCTTTTTTAAATTTATCATTATCTTTTATACTTGCCATAGAAGGATGATTTGCAGAGTGGTTGCAAACTAAATGACCTTCTTTATGCATTCTTTTGACTATTTCGGGTTGTTGAGTTATGTATGGTTTAACAACAAAAAAAGCAGCAGGAACTTGCTCTTCCTTTAATATATCTAAAATTTTAGATGTATTTCCATTTTCGTAACCTTGATCAAAAGTTAAAAAAAGTACTTTTGAGTTTGTATCACCAACATAATAACCATCATATTCAGATAAATACTCAGCCGATTCTTTTGGTTGTTCAGGTGTTTTTCCTTTTTCTCTATTAACAAAATACCAATTAAGTTCTAAATCATCAGATGCATTAATTGTATGAGAATTAAAAGTAATTAAAGATAAAAGGAACATAATAGTTAAAATTGCACTTATTGATTTTTTCAAAATTTTCACCTCCTTATATATTATTTTTATCTTAATTTATAGTTTTACACTGGAAATACAATGAAGTTATTATATTAATATCTAAATTTCTTTAGATATTGAAATAATTATCATAGTAGAGTATAATTTTTAAAGATGTGAATAAGTAATGAAAGGAATGTACATAGATGAACTTAGGAATAGTTGGATTACCTAATGTAGGTAAAAGTACTTTATTTAATGCAATAACAAAGGCAGGAGCTGAATCAGCAAACTATCCTTTTTGTACGATAGAACCAAATGTTGGAGTGGTAAGTGTACCAGATAAAAGATTAGATGTTTTAGAAAAAATGTATAATACTAAAAGAAAGGTTTATACAGCTGTAGAGTTTTATGATATAGCAGGATTGGTTAAGGGAGCATCAAAGGGAGAAGGTTTAGGAAATAAATTTTTATCTCATATAAGAGAAGTATCAGCTATTGTTCATGTAGTAAGATGTTTTGATGATGGAAATGTTGTACATGTTGAGGGTTCAGTTGATCCTATTAGAGATATTGAAACTATAAATTTAGAATTGATTTTTGCAGATCTTGAAGTTCTTGAAAGAAGAATGGAAAGAAGTATGAAGCAAGTAAGATCTGGAGATAAAAAGGCAAAAGAAGAATACGCTTTAATGGAAAAGGTCAAGGCGCATTTGGAGAAGAATTTACCTATTAGAACAATGGAAGTTACTCCGGAAGAAGAAGAAATAGTAAAGGGATTATTTTTAATTACATCAAAGCCAGTATTATATGCTTGTAATATATCAGAAGATGATATGATGGAAGGTAATCTTAATAATGAATATGTTCAAAAGGTTAGAACATATGCTGAAGGAGAAAACTCAGAAATTGTTATAGTTTGTGCTAAACTTGAAGAAGAATTATCAGGATTAGAAGATGAAGAAAAACTTGAAATGTTAAATGAATATGGATTAACAGAATCAGGATTAGATAAATTAATAAGAGCTAGTTATAAATTATTAGGTTTAATAAGCTATTTGACAGCAGGAGTACAAGAAGTAAGAGCTTGGACTATTAAAGAAGGAACAAAGGCTCCACAAGCTGCAGGAAAGATTCATTCAGATATTGAAAGAGGCTTTATAAGAGCTGAAATAGTTTCTTATAATGATTTACTTGAATGTGGTTCTGAAGCTTCAGCAAAAGAAAAAGGTCTTTATAGATTAGAAGGTAAGGACTATGTTATGAAGGATGGAGACGTAGTAAACTTTAGATTTAATGTCTAATTTTAAAAGTTATTATAGGTGATTTTCGCTTATAATAGCTTTTTTTATGTTTAAAATACTGAATATTTATTATATGTATAAATTTTAAGTGTTTTTAGTATTTACTAATAAGAAATAAAAAAATATATACTAAATCATGCATATGTGATTATTAGTATATTAGATAAATTAAGTATTTAACGAGTTATAAGATCTTTAAAAATGTAAATATTAGTAATTTGTATTTTGGAAGATTAGAAATTGAAAGTATAAAATATAAAAATCATATTTTTGTTTTAAAGAATATTATGGTGTGATATTAGGAAAAAATTAAAAATTAATATAGAAGATATATAGAAAATTAAATTTAAGTATATTTATAAAATTGGCTAGTTGTAAAATTAAATTGAACTAATAAAAATCCATAGCGATTTTCGTGTTAAAATTGAATTTGCAGAACAATTCACGAAAGGAAATCACTATGGATACTAAAAAGAATATCACAAATTCAAAGAAAAATAAACACTTAAGTTTACAAGAAAGGTGTTTTATCGAAA
>JAFSER010000014.1 GCA_017435645.1 Clostridium sp.
CAAAGTGTCTTTTTTGTATTATCAAAGGTTATATATATTTTTTATATAGTAACTAGAGAAATTTATTTGACTATAAAATACATATAATACATAATATTACTATAAAATGTGTAAAGGAGATGGTTAATTGTTTAAGAAAATGTGTAATTTGATTGATAATTTTATTTTGTCGATAAATAATATAGAGGGAAAAATGAATAAGAGATTAACCTCAAAAATTAAATATAAAATTAGAACAGGTCCATATTATGAGTTTGAAGAAATAGAAAAGAGAGAATATCATGGCACTTTATCTCAATTATTTCCTAGTGAAGTTATTACAGCTATTAGGAATGCAAAAATAAGCATTATTCCACTTTTAGACACATTTTATGATGCCATTAAATATGTAGAGAATTTTAGAACTAATACTTATAATATGAAAAGTTATTTAAATAGTGTTATTGAAAAAGCAGTTTATGATTCTATGGAACTAAATTCTATTATTAAATCTCAAAATCTAATATCCATGAAAATAAATACAATGATAAAAGAAATAGAAATGATTGATCAAACTATACAATATAATTATAAAGGAAATTCTTTAACAGCTTATCAAGGACAATTAAAAAAATTAGTACAAACATTAAGAGTTTTTGATATGATGATAAATGATTGCTTTGGAGTGCAAAAAGCATAGTATAAATTATATAGTAAATAGACAAATATGAAAATTATAAAAAATATATTTAAAAATAATAAGAATATATTTAGAAACAATAGAAGGAAATAAATTAAGATGATATTAATATCTTTACTAATAAAATATAAAAAGATATAGAAGTTAATTGCTATAATAGCAGTATTTTTCTATATCTTTTTTATGTGTATTTATTTAATAAAATCCAATTTTATACTAATACTTTTCCACCAACTATTACATTTTTGATGTTTATATCTTCATCGAATAATAATAAATCTGCATCATAACCTTCTTTTATAAGGCCTTTTCTATCTTCAACCTTACAGTGTCTAGCAGCGTTGTAGCTAGCCATTTTAACAGCTTCATATAATGGAAGTCCAACGTTTTTATAGACATTATGAACAGCTTTATCTAGTGTAAGGATTGAACCTGCTAAGCTTCCACTTAATAATCTTGCAGCTCCATTTTTAACTTCAACATCTTGACCACCTAAAGCATACATACCATCAGGCATTCCGCAAGCCATCATAGCATCTGTAACTAAAAGAACTTTATCAGGAGTCTTTTGGTTGTAAGCTATTCTAAGTGAAGGATATGAAATGTGAATTCCATCAGAAATAGTTTCAGTTGTTATTTCACTATCAAATATTGCACCCACAACTCCAGGTTCTCTATGAGCAAAAGGTGTCATAGCATTGAAAAGGTGAGTTGCATGTCCACATCCGCATTTAATTCCATCCATAGCTTCATCATAAGTAGCCTTAGTGTGTCCTATAGAACAAACAACACCTCTTTGAGATAATTCTTTAATTAATTCTTTTGCACCAGGGACCTCAGGAGCAATTGTTATAGAAACAACAGCATCTTCAGCATCTCCAACCATTGCAGTATAATTTTCTAAAGTTGGTGGGATTAAGAAGTTAGGATTTTGAGCTCCTATAGCTTTAGGACTTATGAAAGGACCTTCAAGGTGAGCACCTAAAACTATAGCTCCATCAGTTCCATTTTCTTTAGCTTCTTTTATAACTTCCATAGATTTTCTAATATCTTCTACAGCTACAGTCATAGTTGTTGGAGTAAAAGCAGTAGTACCATGTTTAACGATTACTTTTGAAATTTCGTTAATTGCTTCATATGTTCCATCCATAGTATCATGTCCACCAGCACCGTGAATATGAACATCTATAAATCCAGGTGATAAATATAGACCTTGCGCATCTATAACATCATTAGTATTTACTGTAGTTGGGTTAATTTCTTTAATCTTTCCATCTTCAATTAATACAGAACCAGTTTCAATTTTATCTAAATAGATAATATTACAATTTTTAATTAGCATGATTTTTCCTCCATAATATTCATTTTATACCATTTGAAATATTAATATAAAAATTTAATATTTAATATATATTCATCAAGATATATTATATAATAAAAATATCAAATAATAAAATAATTTTAGAGTTGGAGAAGATAACATGGAAGATTGCATAAATGGAATTGTTGAGACTATCCTATTTAAAAGTGAAGATACAGGATATGTTGTAACGAAAATAAGAATGGAAAAAGAAATAGTTAGTGCAGTTGGAGTAGTGCCTTTCATAAAAGAAGGTCAACATGTTAAGCTTACAGGTGAATGGGTAATTCATAAACAATTTGGAAAACAGTTTAGTATAAAGGAATATGAGGAAATTTTACCTAATTCAATAAAGGGGATAGAAAGGTACTTAGCTACTGGAATAATAAGAGGAATTGGGCCAATTACGGCTAAAAGATTAGTAGAAAAGTTTAAAGAAAAAACATTAGAGATTTTAGATAATAATATTGATAGAATAAAAGAAGTAGAAGGAATTGGAGATAAAAAGTTCAATATAATTAAGGAATCATATTTAGAACAAAGAGATTTAAAGGATATAATTATATTTTTTCAAGGGCATGGAATGAGTACAAATCAATGTATAAAATTATATAAGGCCTTTGGATCTAATGCTAAGGAAACTGTGTTAGAAAATCCCTATATTCTCTCAGATGAAATAGCTGGTATTGGATTTTTAACAGCAGATAGAATTGCGAAGAGCATAGGTATTGAAGCAACTTCACCATTTAGAATTCAAAGTGGAATCAGATATATACTAAATCAATTCTCAGCTTCAGGAAATACATTTATGCCTAAAGAGGATTTGATTAAAGAAGCAAGTAAAATATTAGGTGCTACATTAGAGTTAGTAGATGAAAGTTTATATAATTTATCAGTAGAAGCTAAAATAAAAGTAGAAAAAATAGATGGGATTGAAGCAGTCTTTGCTTTACCATATTATTACTGTGAACTTGGTGTAACTAATAGAATAATCACTTTGAGTATGGAGAATTTTAGAAGTATAAACTCAGATATTGATTTTGAAATAGGGATATTCGAAAAGAAGTATAACATAACCTTTGCACCATCTCAGAGAGAAGCTATAATTGGTGCTTTTGATAATGGCATAGAAATAATAACAGGTGGACCAGGAACAGGGAAAACTACTATTATTAAAGCTATAATTGAAATATATGAAAATAGTAATATGAAGGTAGTATTAGGAGCACCTACAGGTAGAGCTGCAAAAAGGATGACAGAATCTACAGGTAGAGAGGCTAAAACTATTCATAGACTTTTAGAAATGGGAGTTAGTGAAGAAGGAAAAAATTATTATAAATTAAGTGAAAGTGAGCCAATAGAGGCAGATGTAATTATTATAGATGAGGCGTCTATGATAGATATTATGCTTATGAATAGTCTTCTTAAAGCAATTAAGCTTGGAACTAGATTAATAATAGTTGGAGATGTTGATCAACTACCTTCAGTTGGAGCAGGTAATGTATTAAAGGATTTAATTGAAAGTAAATTTATAAAGGTTGTAAGATTAAAGGATATATTTAGACAAGGAAAAGAAAGTTTGATAGTTACAAATGCTCATAAAATTAATAATAGAGAAATGCCTATTTTAAATAGAAGAGATGGAGATTTCTTTTTTGAAAATAGAGAAGATTATAATGAAATATTAAATACGATAATAGATTTAATAAATAGAAGACTTCCAAGATTTAATAGTAGTTGGGATAAATATAGAGATATTCAAATATTAACACCAACTAGAAAAGGAGTATTAGGAGTACAAAATTTAAATAATGAACTACAAAATATTTTAAATCCTAAATCACCATCTAAAAGAGAAAAGGAATTGAAAGATGTTATCTTTAGAGAGGGAGATAAAGTGATGCAAATAAAAAATAATTATTCCTTAAAGTGGATTAGAATAGGTGGAAATGGAGATAATGAAGGGGTAGGGGTTTTTAATGGAGATATGGGATTTATAGAAAGTATAAATGAAGAAGATAAAACCATAACAGTTATTTTTGATGATGAAAGAAAGGTTGTTTACGATAATATATACTTAGATGAATTAGAATTAGCCTATGCAATAACTATTCATAAAAGTCAAGGAAGTGAATTTAAAGTTATTATTACTCCTGCTTTTATGGGTTCTCCGTTACTTATGAATAAAAATTTACTATACACTGCAATAACTAGAGCTAAGGAACTTGTCGTAGTAGTTGGAATTCCAAAAGCATTGCAGTATATGATAACTAACGATAAAAGTGTAAATAGATATTCATCCTTAAAAAATAGAATAATGGATATTACTGACAGTGGAATATTCACTGAATAGGAGATTAAGATGAATAAAGATGAGAGTAAAGAGAGTATAGAATTAAAAAATATAAATAAAGAAATTCAAAGATGGTACAATAATCAATCAAAAATATTAAATATAATAACTACTCCATATAATACTAATAAAATTTTTCTAGAGATAGTCAAAATTATAATAAAAGAAAATAAGAAAGTTATATATGTATGTAATAGTGAGGAGATATTTAAGACATTTTTCAGAGATTTAAAGAAGTTTCTAAAAAAAGATAATACTATAGAGAATTATTTAAATAAAGAGAGAAGTCTTTTAGATAATATATGTTATAAAGATTTTAAAGAAGCTAAGTATGGAAGAGAGAATTATGAACTTTGCATAGTAGATGATATAACTTCTTTTTCAAATTCTTCAAAGGAAGAAATAAGAAGTATAATAGAAAATGTATATATATATTCTAAAAGAATAATAGCATATTCAATAGAAAAAACTATAAATATGGGAATAACTCTACAAATAGACGATTTAGTAAATCAAAATATTTTTGTAGAACCTAGAATAATTAATACTAGAATAAATCTTAATGAAGACATTCCAGAAATATTATATGATTATTTAATATGGTTTAAAAATAAAAATTCAAAGGTAATTATATATCTGCCAACAGATGAAAAGGTAAATAATATTTATAATTATTTTACTAATACTTTAATAATAGAAGATGTAAATGTAATAAAACTAACTAAAAGTGAAAATTTAAAAGATATAGAAAGAAGATATTTACAGAAAAATAAAAGCGTATTTGTAATTACAAATATCATGAAAAATTATTCAATTAAGGATACTAACGTAAATATAATTGTTTTATTTGCAGAGGATAATTTCTTCAATTATAAAAAAATCATATATTTATGTGGTGAAGTCAGCAAGAGAAAGGTAGAGGACGATTATCAGAGAGAAGTAGTGCTAGTTAGTAAAGATACTTCAAAAGATATGGATAAGGCAAAAGATATTGCAAGGAGATATAATAAAAATAAATGGCAAAATGGATTAATGAAATATTAATAAAAATTAAAGATGAGTTTTTAGATATTATATATCCTCCAAGTAGTAAATGTATAATTTGTGAAGAGGATTATATAGGTCTTTGTCCAATGTGCTATAGCAAAATTCAAAGAGTTAAAGAATGTAATAAGGTATTATCATACGGTTATTATAATGGAGTTTTAAAAAAGATAATATTAGAATTTAAATATAATAAGAATTTTGTGGCTGGAGCTATATTAGTTGAGTTTTTAGAAAAAGTAATTAGAGAAAATAATATAGTTATAGATTATATAATTTATATTCCAAGCAGTAAAAAGTCTATGAAAAATAGAGGATTTAATCAATGTGAATATCTAGCTATAGAATTAAAGAAAAAGCTAAAAATAGATATATGTAATGATATAGTAAAAAATAAAAATATAAAAGAGCAAAAGCTTTTATCAAAGGAAGAAAGAGTTGAAAATATAAAAGGTGCTTTTAAATTAAAAAGTACTAAAAAGATTAAAAATAAAAATTTATTATTAATTGATGATGTTATGACAACTGGTGCAACAATATATGAATGTGAAAAGCTACTTATGGAAAATGGAGCGAATTCAATAAAGTTGTTGACAGTTGCAAAAAGTTATATATAATATAATTAAGATAGGTCTGTGGATGAAAGTCGATGCTAGTCGCAGGCAAAACGATCCACGTAAGTTTAGAAAAATTCTAGATGAGCATGGTGCGGTATAGAAGTAAGTCCTACCAAGTAATTGAGAGGGTTAGTAGTGAGGGGTTAATTCCTAGTAGCAAAAGCTCCAGTAGGCGAGTGTGGGGTCAAAATCCAGGTCAGCTATCTTATATTTAGGCTATTAGAGTTACTAATGGCTTTTTTTATTTTCTTTCTTTTTATTATCTAAAAGTAAATCTAAAAATATATTAGCAAGAGCATATCTGAGAATTATACTGTCTTAAATATTAGGTTAATAAATTTCAACAAAAATAAAAAATAGTATTAATATAAATTAAAGAAAATTAATCTAAAATATAAAGATATTTATAACGATTTTTTTAGAATAATATAAATAAATTGTTATATAAATATAACATTATCAACTTTAGCATATAAAATTTAAGTTAAAATTTAGTTAATTAATGTAATGAAAGTTCAGATAATTCGTAATAATAAAGTTGATTTAAGGAATTAGTAAGGGTATAATATATTTATAAAGAATAATTGTACTGTTAAGCTTTAAGCTTATAGAGAGGGGAGAACTTTTATGAGAGTTTCAGTAATAGCAAAAAATACGACAGTAACACCAGCATTGAAGGAAATGGTAGAAAAAAAGTTATCTAAGGTAAAAAGATACTTTAATCCAGATGTAGAAGCAAAAGCTACATTATCAGTGCAAAAAAATAAACAAAAAGTAGAAATTACAATACCATTTAGTGGAGTTGTGTTAAGAGCTGAAGAAGCAACAGAAGATATGTATAAGTCAATTGATTTAGTTGTTAGAAAATTAGAAAGACAAATTAGAAAACAAAGAACTAAATTATCTAAAATAGAGAATAATTCTTTAAGATTTACACAACTTGAAGATATTATATTAGAAGAAAATAAAATTTCAGAAGAAGAAAATGGAAAAGTGGTAAGAACTAAAAAATTTAGTATAAAGCCAATGTCAGTAGAAGAAGCCATTCTTCAAATGGAATTAGTAGGGCATAATTTCTTTGTATTCCAAGATTTTGAAGAAAATAAAGTGAATGTTGTATACAAAAGAAGCGATGGAGATTATGGTTTATTAGAACCAGATTACATTTAATTTGTTACTATTAATAAAGATAAGAGACTGTGGTTATACAGTCTCTTTTTAGTATAATAAATATTTAATTAATGTTATAAATAATACATTTTAACATAAGCTATAAATAAAATTTTCTATATTATAACTATTTAATTAAAAATAAAAAGATAGTAGACTTTTTTACTAAATAAAGGTGTATACTTATTGAATTGACTAATAATTAGATGTTATAATTTAATAATAGTATTTGATAATATGTAAATATTAAAAATATATAAGTGGAAGGAATAATACAATGGGTTTATTGGAAAAGATATTTGGAACATATAGTGAAAGAGAAGTTAAGAAGCTTGAAAAAATCGCAGATAAAATAGAACAATTAGATGAATCTATGCAAAAGCTATCAGATGATGAGCTAAAATCAAAGACAGATGAATTTAAAGAAAGATTAAATAAGGGTGAAACTTTAGATAGCATTTTACCAGAAGCTTTTGCTGTTTGTAGAGAAGCTTCATCAAGAGTTCTTGGTATGAAGCATTATAGAGTTCAACTTATTGGAGGTATGGTTCTTCACCAAGGAAGAATAGCTGAAATGAAAACAGGGGAAGGAAAGACATTAGTTGCAACACTACCTGTGTATTTAAATGCATTAACAGGTAAGGGAGTTCACTTAGTAACAGTTAATGATTATCTTGCAACAAGAGATATTGAGTGGATGGGACAGTTATATAATTTTCTAGGCCTAACAACAGGTTGTATAGTTCATGGACTTACTGCAGAACAAAGAAGAGAAGCTTATGGAGCAGATATTACTTACGGAACAAATAATGAGTTTGGATTCGATTATTTAAGAGATAATATGGTAGTTTATAAGGAAGAAAGAGTTCAAAGAAAGCTAAACTTTGCAGTTGTAGATGAGGTTGACTCAATTCTTATTGATGAGGCTAGAACACCACTTATTATTTCAGGTGCTGGTAATAAATCAACTAAGTTCTATAATGTTGCAGACAACTTTGTTAAGCAATTAGTAGCAGAAACTGATTTTACTATAGATGAGAAAGCTAATTCAGTTATGTTAAGTGATTCAGGTGTTGAAAAGGCAGAAAAAGTATTTGGAATAGATAACTATGCAGATGCAGAACATTTAGAATTACAACACTATATAACTCAAGCTTTAAAAGCTAACTATGGAATGAAGAGAGATAAGGATTACATGGTTAAGGATGACCAAGTAGTTATAGTTGATGAATTTACAGGAAGACTTATGGAAGGTAGAAGATATTCAGATGGTCTTCACCAAGCTATTGAGGCAAAAGAGGGAGTTAAGATTGAAAGAGAATCTAGAACCTTAGCAACAATAACATTCCAAAATTATTTTAGAATGTATGAGAAATTATCTGGTATGACAGGTACAGCATTAACAGAAGAAAATGAATTTAGAGAAATATATGCTTTAGATGTTATTGTAGTACCAACTAATAAGCCAGTAAAAAGAATAGATAGAAGCGATAGAATATATAAAAATGTTAGAGGTAAATATAGAGCTATCGTTGAGGAAATAATAGAAGCAAATAAAAAAGGTCAGCCAGTACTTGTAGGTACAGTAAGTATTGAAAAATCAGAATATGTATCTGAATTACTGAAGAAAAGAGGAGTAAAACACCAAGTATTAAATGCTAAATATCATGAGCAAGAAGCTGAGATAATATCTCATGCAGGAGAGCTTGGAAGTGTAACTATAGCAACTAATATGGCTGGTAGAGGTACAGATATTAAGCTAGGTGAAGGTGTTAAAGAAGTTGGCGGATTAAAGATTATTGGTACAGAAAGACATGAATCAAGAAGAATAGATAATCAGTTAAGAGGTAGAGCTGGTCGTCAAGGTGATGTTGGTGAATCAGTATTCTTTATTTCTCTTGAAGATGATTTAATGAGAATATTTACTTCAGATTCGGTAAAGGCAGCTTTTGATAGATTAGGACTTGAGGAAGATGAAGTATTAGATCATAAGATTTTAACTAAGGGTATAGAAAATGCTCAAAAAAAGGTTGAAGGTAGTAACTTTGATGTAAGAAAGAATCTTATAGGTTATGATGATGTTATGAATATGCAAAGAGAAGTTATTTACAGTCAAAGATCAGAAGTTCTTGAAGGTAAGGATTTAAAAGAACAAATTCAAGGGATGGTAAATGATGTAGTAAACTTTGCAGTAAGAACTCATTTAGAAAATATAGTTGAAAGTAAGGAAGTTGAAGTAGATAAGCTAATAAAATACTTAGAAGATCTATGTTTACCTCACAATTTAGTTAAGGTTGAAGATTTGATTAACCTATCTAATGATGAAATTATAGAAAAGCTGTTAAATATATTAACAGATATATATGCTAAAAAGGAAGAAGAATTTGGTTCAGAGCATTTTAGAGAAATAGAAAGAGTTGTTCTTTTAAGAGTAGTTGACCAAAAATGGATGGATCATATTGATAGTATGGATCATTTAAAACAAGGTATGGGACTTAGAGCATATAAGCAAATGGATCCTATTCAAGCATACCAAATGGAAGGTAGTGCTATGTTTGATGAAATGATAGATAGTATTAAACTAGACACAGTTAAATTCTTATTCCATATTCAAATTAAGAAGCCAGTAGAAAGAGAAAAGGTTGCAGAGGAGACTTCAGCAACACATGGTGGAGATTCTGGAGAAGTTAAGAAGAAGCCAGTCAAGAATGAAAATAAGGTTGGAAGAAATGATATTTGTCCATGTGGTAGTGGGAAAAAATATAAGAACTGCTGTGGAAGAGAAGCATAATATCTAAAATAGTTATTATTAATTTAAAATAGGGATATAATTATTTGGAAGAATAAATATTAAAATAGGAGCTGTTGCATTAAATAATTAGTGCATAGCTTCTTTATTTATAGAATAAATTTAAAAATATAGATTTTATATAATATACTAATTTGTAATTTAGTAGAAATGAATTTTTAAAGATATAAGTTTGATATAATATATTTTTTAATTTATAATTAGTAATAATAAATTTTAAAAGAAATAGGGTGATTGTATGATAATTAAGTTAGAAGCAGAATTATCAAAGCTTAATGATATCAAGAAATTTATAGAAGAAATGAGGGCTTCACTTTGACAGAGAAGCACTAGAAAAACAATTGCAGGAGTTAGACTTACAAATGCAAGAACAAGGCTTTTGGAATGATATAAAAAGAGCTGAAGAAATTACTAAAGAAAGTAAGGGAATAAAGGATAAGATAACTAGATTTGATTCTTTAGTTTCGAGAGTTGAAGATATAGAGGTTTTAGGTGAATTAGTAGAAGAAGATGATACTGATTCTATAAATGAAATTATAAGGGAAATAAGAAATATCGAAAAAGATGTTGAAAATTATAGAATAGAGCTTTTATTATCTGGCGAGTATGATAAAAATGATTGTATATTAACTTTACATACAGGTGTAGGTGGTACTGATGCTAATGATTGGACTGAAATGCTACTTAGAATGTATACTAGATGGTGCGAAAAGAAAGGGTTTAAGCTTGAGACAATTGATTACTTAGAAGGTGATGAAGCAGGAATAAAGAGTGTTACTATAAAGGTTAAAGGTGAGTTTTCATATGGATATTTAAAAGCAGAAAAGGGAATTCATAGGTTAGTAAGAATATCGCCATTTAATGCTAATGGTAAAAGGCAAACTTCTTTTGCATCTGTAGAAGTATTACCTGAGCTTACTAAGAGTCAAGATATAGATATTAGAAGTGAGGACTTAAAAGTAGATACTTATAGAGCAAGTGGAGCAGGTGGACAGCATGTTAATAAAACTGAATCTGCCATTAGAATAACTCATATACCAACAGGAATAGTAGTTCAATGTCAAAGTGAAAGAAGTCAATTTTCTAATAAGGATACAGCTATGGCTATGCTTAAATCTAAGCTTATAGAATTAAAAGAAAGAGCACATAAGGAAAAAATAGAAGATTTAACTGGAGAACTGAAGGATATGGGATGGGGAAGTCAAATTAGATCTTATGTATTCCACCCGTACAATATGGTTAAGGATCATAGAACATTAGAGGAAACTTCTAATTTAAGTGCTGTAATGAATGGAGAAATAGATAATTTTATTACAAGCTATTTAAAAATGTAAAGTTTTTATAATAAGTTAAAAATATAATAAAATACAGAATAAAAATATGCCACAATTAATAAAAAAGTTAATTGTGGCATTAATTATATTATTAAGAAATAAAATAGTATATTTTAAATATAAGACTATAGATAATTTTGTGTAATTATATTTTTAAGTTATTAATATTACTAGAAATTTTAATTTCCAGTAATATTTTTTTATTATCTTAATGAATTCATAACAGAATCTGATACTACACCAGGACCACCTAAAGCAATTATATTAGCTTTATTTAATCTCTTTACTAAAGCTTTAGTTTCTTCAGTTGAGACATTACTAACAAATAATATAGGAGCATTACTTTTTCCAGCTAAAGCACTTCCAGCTAGAGAATCAGGAAAGTTTTGTCCTGTAGCTACAAAGATAATATTACCAGTAAATAATTCATAAAAACTATTTATTATCTTAACATTAGTATCATATCTATCCTCTCCATAAATCCTTTTATAATTAGTACCTACAATAGAATCTATTTTATTACCAACTACAGTTGGACCACCTATCTTATAGAAGTGATTTGTAGTATTTTTTAAGGCTACAGCTCCAGCTTGGCTAATTGTAGTACCTTCAGTTAAAACTATAGGAGAACCAGTCATAGCAGCTATAGGGGCTACAGATAAAGCATCAGCAAAGTTTTGCCCTGTAACAGCAAAAGCGTATGGTGTTTTTCCAATATATTTTGTTATATGGGAGGCTACTGCTGCTGAAGTTTCATATCTAGTATTACCAGCTAGCCTTATTACACTATTGTTACCAAGATAACTTTTAACTGTTTTTTCAACTGAAGAAGATACAACACCTTCTCCTCCAACTATTATTGCATTAGAAAATTCATTCTTCTTTAAAGAAGTAATAGTATTTGAATCTAGGCTTCCTCCAACTAAATGGATTTCTCCATTATAATTTTTTATTAAAGAAGTTGCACTTAGAGCATCAGCAAAATTTGTTGATGTTACTAAAATAAGAGTTTTAGAGTCCATCTGATTATTAATTAATTTAGCAGTTTCATATCTATCAGATCCACCTAATCTATATAGTTTAGGAGCATTTACATTAACAGTAAGTCTTGCAGTTTTATTACCAACCTTAGCAGTAATATAAGCAGTTCCAGAACCAACAGCAGTTATTGTACCGTTACTTACTTTGGCTATAGAGTTATCTGAGCTAGACCAAGTAATATTTTTATTTACTGTTGTATTACTTGGATTATAAATTACATTGACAGTAGATTTTGAACCAATATCAAGTGTTAGTGAAGTTTTGCTAAGAGATATAGATTGAAGATCTATATTTAAAGGTGTTACTGTAACATTAACTGAATCAGTAAAAGTTTTTGAACCAATTTTTGCAGTAGCAGTAATAGTGGCTACTCCGGGATTAACACCAGTAACTAAACCATTAGAATTAACAGTAGCTACATCATTATTGTTAGAATGCCAGGATAATGATTCTATTTTCGAATTATTATCAGTTAATAATGAAGCATTTAAATCTTTAGTTTTACCTTTAGTTAAATTAAAGTCATTTAAATTTATAGATAAAGCTTCATTTTTAGAAGAGTTAACTTTTACAGTAATAGTATCATATTTTCCAGAGGCAATAGCTTTAATTGTAGCAGTACCTATCCCAACAGCAGTAATTTTTCCATTAGCATCAACCTTAGCTACAGAAGTGTCAGAGCTTGTCCAAGAAACTGTTTTATCCACATTTGTGTTATTAGGAATATAAGTTACTTTTATATCATTCTTAGTATCTCCAACTTTAAGTTCTAGGGATTCTTCACTAAGTTGAATTTCTTTAAGAAGAATTAAAGATGTATCTAAAACTTCTATAGGTCTAGTAAAGTAAAGTCGTGCATTACCTAAAGTAATATTAGTAGAATAGCTAGTTTCACCAACTCTTAAACCCTTGATTTTATTTTCTTCAGATACTAATGTTGCAATACTTGGATTAGCTATTAAAAAATCTACAAATGATAAAGTAGTTTTATTAGTAGAAGTAGAGTACATTTGTGCAGAAAAATTAACAGAATCACTTTTACTTAGGTCTATAATTAATTTATCAGGAAGAAGTATTCCATCTATTCCATCAATTTTTTTAGAGGAATTAGCAGTAGATAAATTATTTCTTATTTCAAATAAATTATTGTTAAAGATTGCATTAGAACCGCTACCATAAAATCCACCAGCAGTATCATCAGAATCGTAGGTTACAGTTCCACTAGAAGTATTATGTTTAAGAGTACCAGAATCAGCTATTCCAACAAATCCTCCCATAATATCTCCATTAGATACATTAGCAGCAGTACTACATTTTTCAATTACCCCACCAGAAACTTTACCAACAAAGCCACCTAAAGCCTCACTTCCAGAAGTTCCTTTAATAGTACCACTTTTAATATTAACATTTTGAATGTAACCGTATTTAATTTCACCAGCTAAAGCACCAATAAAATCATTATTACTTTGTATATTAATATTTTCTATTGTAAGATTATTGATTGTAGAATCACCGTTAATACTATTAAATAAGCCACCCTTATTAGTTATATTAATGTTATATATAGTTTTTCCATTCCCATGTATAGTAACATTAGATATATCTTCTGAATTTATAGTCTTACCTGAAAAGTTTATATCTTGAGTTAGTTTAACATAATTATTAGATTTAACATATTTATTCCACTCATCAGCATTATTAATTAAGTAAGGCTCTTCATATGTTCCCTTACCATTTACTTCAGGCGAAGTATACTTAATTTCAATATAATCTTCTGTTATATTAAGTATTTCTAATTTAATTCCACTATTTGAACCATCACTAAAATAAATAGTTTCATTATCCCAAGAAGAATTTGATTCTTCAAGAGATTTTCCATAGGTAGAGTCTTTATCTAGATCTAGAACAGCATTTTTAATATTTGTAGAGTTAGCTTCACCTAAATAATTTTCATTAGGTCTAAATATATAAACGAAATCTTTAGAAGGATTAGTTGAAGAACCCTCTAGATTATTACTTACTGTAGTGTTAACCCTATAAATAATAAGCCCATCTTCACGTCCACTATTAGAAATATTTTCTGGCTTATCATAATATTCAATTATAAAATACTCATCACTATTTAGTTTAGAAGTTATTTTATAAGACGTTTTTTCATTATCATTTTTATATTTAGGCTTGTATATTTTTGCTTTCGTATTGGCAGATAAGGTTGGAATAGGATCTCCCCACTTTAAGACTTCCCTTGAATGAATAGTTAAAAGTGATTGAGGATTAGTTGGATGATGATCAGCCATAATATCAAATATTCCAACTGGAGATCCAGTACTTAAGCGATATAAATCATAAACTCCTAAGGTATGTAAAAATTCGTGGATAATAACAGAGTATGGAGCATAGTTAAGCTTTACTTTGTTATTAGAGTCAACTATATAACTTAGTACACCACCAGCTTCACTTGGATCACCAACATCAATAACATTGTAGTGCCCAACATATAACCCAGCGACTGTTGTTGAAAGTTTATTATCTATCTTGTGAGACCATAATAAATCACCATATTCAACACCAGAGTTAGTACTTGGACTTTCTAAAAAGAAGTTTATAGAGTCAATATATCCATCATTATTTGTGTCGAGTTCGCTAAGTGTATAAGTTTTTTCTAATGTAGATTTTATTGATGAAACAGCTTCATTAAATAATTCACTTTCACGAGTTAGTCTTTCTTCAGAGGTAGTATAGCCAATAGTATTAGTAGAAGATTTAGGCATATAGTAGCCTCTTGGCTGAGAGGTTATATGAGATATAACTTTACCTTGTGAATTTTTTGGAAAGTAATCCATATTAATATCATATTTTCCATAAGAGTATAAATTAAAATAATCCTTTACACTAAGTATGTCAAATTCTCCATCAGATGTTAATATTTTTCCACCTTCACTACTTATCATTTTACCAGCCTGCAATGCATAAGGACTATCTAAAGCTATATCTTTCATATAGATATCTGGGAATTCTATTAAAACAGCAAGATATTTTATATCTATAGGATTTATGGAAGTAGGAGCATTAGAAATAGTTGTATCTTCTTCACTTTTAGGGTTTAAGGTTTTAATATCAGTATTTTCAGTAAGACCATATTCTTCAGTATAGTCATCAAGGATAGTAGTGTTAGATATTTGGCTATCATCTAAATCATATGCGTAAATATTAGGTGTTAGAATTAAAGAGTTAAACAACAGACATATGCATAAAGCAAAAGATAATAGCGATAATCTTTTCTTTTTCATAAGTAAGCCTCTTTTCTTATTAGATTTAATTATTGATTAGTACTTTAAATAAGATTATTTATTAAGCTAAAATAGAAATATAATATTTATAATTTAGATGCAATTAAATTAACTAATAAAATATAAAAATTTATAATTTAGTATAATTAAATTAATTTAATAAAATATAAAATATGAAAATTTTAGCGAAAAAACAAAAAAATTAAAGATACATGTAAATTATACATTATATAAATGAGGTATACAATTTCAAATTAGTATAAAATTGCATTTTTTTATATATAATTGAAGAAAGATTCAAAATAGATATATTTAAAATTATAATTTTATAAGTTTATAATAAATTTGAATAAAAATAATTAAAAAAGGACTGTCATTTTTGATTACAGTCCAATAAATTATTATATAATTTTATTTTTAAAGAAATCCTTAATAATTAGAATGATTAATATTACTAATATAGAAGAAAGAGCATATATAGATAAATCACTATAAAAGAATCTAGTAACTACGCTATATGAGGATTCAAAAATCTTATCTTCTATAACGCTATAGGCACTTTCAATAGCATCTTCGCTTATATAATCATAAGTATCATTAGGAGTATGGATTTTACTAAGATCACTATGACAAAAGCTTAGAGAGTCTATGCCTAGGTTGTTGAAACTAGCATGATCACTTGAATCTTCATAAGTTATATTAATTTCTACATTATTTTTATTAGCTATTCTTTCAATAGAGGATAATAACTTAGACTCTTTTCCTTCAAAGGCTTTTCCAAGCATTAAGGTTAAAGGAACATCTTGGCTACCAATCATATCAAAGTTAATAACTTCAGCTCCTTTTAGTCTATTGATATTATTTTCAGCAAAGCTTTTTGAACCTAAAAGCCCAAATTCTTCAGCATTAAGAGCTACAAAAATAATATCTCTTTTTGGTTTGCCATAGGTGGAAAGACTTCTTTGTAATTCAAGTAAGAATGATGTACCAGATGCATTATCTAAGGCACCTGAATAAATATTGTTTAGAGCATCAGTTCCTAAATGATCAAAGTGAGCAGTTAAAACTAATGGAGGAAGCTTATCTGAAGTTCCTTCAATAATACCAACAATATTGGATACTTGTTTTTCCTCTGTTGAGAAAGGAATATTCACTGATATATAGGCACCATCTTTTAAAGAATTTAATATTTTATTATAAGCATTAGTTGTAACAAGTATCATCATATTATAAGGAAAGTCAGTAACAAAGGAGCTTCTAAAGGAAAAGTCATTATTAGGAGCTAGATAAAAAAGATAATTTCCTTTATCAGTAGCAACTTCAATATATTTAGAGTGTATAGTTACCTTATCTTCATTAGAAAAAGTAAACTCAGTATTCTTAAAGTTAATCATATCTTCTTTAAAATCAACACCATATTTTAAACTTTCACCATAAGTATCATCATAAGAAATTCTTAGGTAAGGAGTAGTATTATTATTTACAGGAGCAGTAACAGTAAAGCTTTCTTTATAACCATCATTTAAAGGAACAAGCTTATTATTTTGAAAATCCTTTCTTAATAATTCTTCTAGTAAAGAATTTTCTTTACTTCCAGTAAGTCTACCAGCATATGTATCAGAAGATAAGATAGATATGCTTTCCATTACATTATCTACATCAAAGGATGAATATGTAAAATTAGAAAATGATGATAGAAATAATAAAATAATTGTAGTAATTAACAATAAGTAATAAATAATTTTTTTCTTCATAAAAAATACCTCAAATAATAGTTTTAATTAATACTATTATTTAAGGTATTAAAATATAACAAATTTAGCTTTCTTAAATTTAAGATTTCTTATATACAAGGTCAATAAACCTAGTAATAAAAGAAAATAAAACTGCAATATATAATATTATACTAACTGAGTTTAAAACTATAGAATATACACCACCGATAATTAAGAATAATAAGATTAGACAATTAATAAACTTAATTGCAGGAGAGGAATTTACACATACCTCATTAGTAGATGAAATTATTATTAAAACTAAAGTTAGAAAATAAAGTATAAACTGAAGATCTGTAGATAGTCCTATTATAAAATATTGATTTAATACTAGAAAAATCACAAAAAAAACTAATAGTATACTAATTAACTTATTAATTATTATATTAAACATAAATCCCCATCCAATCTACCAGAAAATTCGCACAATTAATTATATCCTTTAAAGTATACATTTTCAACTGCATATTATATAAAATTAAGAAATGTATTATAATATATTTATGTAAATTAATTTAGGAGGATCTTTATGGTTGACATATTTGGTAGATTATCAATGGAACTTGGAATTAGTCTAACTCAAGTAAAGAATGTAATAACATTATTGGATGATGGAAATACTGTTCCCTTTATTTCAAGATATAGAAAGGAGCAAACAGGAGCATTAAGTGATGAAGTGTTAAGAAAGTTACAAGAAAGATTAATTTATCTTAGAAATTTAAAAGATAGAAAAGAAGATGTTTTAAGACTTATAGATGAGCAGGGGAAGTTAACAGAAGAAATTAAAAAGTCGTTAGAAAAGGCAATAACTTTAACAGAGGTTGAAGATATCTATAGACCATATAAGCAAAAAAAGAGAACTAGAGCTACTATAGCTTTGGAAAGGGGATTAAAACCTTTAGCTGAAGAGTTATTATCAGGTAAATTTAAGGGTGATATTAAAGATGAGGCTAAAAAATATATAGATGAAGAAAAATCAGTAAAAACTGAAGAGGATGCAATTAATGGCGCTTTAGATATAATAGCTGAAATAATATCGGATGAAGCAAAATATAGAAAATTTATAAGAACTTTAGTAGCAAAAGAGGGAAGAGTTGAAGTAAAGGGTGATAGCGAGGAAACTACACCTTTTGAAATGTATTATGATTACTCAGAAGATGTTTCTAAAATACCACCTCATAGAATATTAGCAATAAACAGAGGTGAGAAGGAAAAGGTTTTAAATGTTAAGATAGTTGCATCTGAGGAAAAGATAATAAGCTATTTAGAAAGAGAAATTCTTAAAGGTAATGTTAATACTGATGAATACTTAAAAATTGCTATTAGAGATTCATTGAAGAGGCTTATATATCCATCTATAGAAAGAGAAATTAGAAATGAGCTTACGGACAAGGGAGAAGAAGGAGCAATAAAGATATTTAAGGAAAACTTAAAGGCTTTATTAATGCAACCACCAATAAAGGGAAAGATTGTTATGGGATATGATCCAGGCTTTAGGACAGGTTGTAAGATTGCAATTTTAGATAGTACAGGTAGATTTTTAGAAAATACTACAGTTTATCCAACAGCACCACAAAATAAAGTTGAAGAAACTAAGGTGATTTTAAAGAATTTAATTAATAAATATAATGTTGAGGTAATATCGTTAGGAAATGGAACAGCTTCAAGAGAATCAGAAGAAGTTATTTCAGAGGTTATTACAGAAATAAAAAATTCAACAGGTAAGGAAGTAGCATATGTTATAGTATCAGAAGCAGGAGCATCAGTATATTCTGCATCAGAGCTAGCAACTAAGGAATATCCTGACCTAGATGTTACAGTTAGAGGAGCTATATCTATAGGTAGAAGGTTACAAGATCCTATGGCTGAACTTGTAAAGATAGATCCGAAGGCATTAGGAGTAGGACAATATCAGCATGATGTTACAGCTAAAAAATTAGATGAATCGTTAACAGGAGTTGTTGAAGATGCAGTTAACAAGGTTGGAGTAGATTTAAATACTGCTACACCATCATTATTAACTTATATAGCTGGAATAAATTCAAGTATTGCTAATAACATAGTTCTTTATAGAGATGAAGTAGGAGGTTTTAAGAGTAGAAAAGAATTATTAAAGGTAAAAAGATTAGGACAAAAGGCTTATGAGCAATGTGCTGGTTTTTTAAGAGTTATGGAAAGTGATGAGCTACTAGATAATACTTCTGTGCATCCAGAATCTTATGATGTTGCAAAAAAATTAATAGAATTATTAGGATATAATAAAAATGATTTAAAAGAAAACAATATAAAAGATATTGATGATAGAGTTAAGGAGAGAGGTATAAGAAATATATCTAAAGATTTAGAAGTTGGAGAGCTTACTTTAGAAGACATTATTAAAGAGTTAAAGAAGCCGGGAAGAGATATAAGAGATGAAATGCCAAAGCCTATATTAAAAACAGGAGTAATAGACTTAAAGGATTTAAGTGAAGGTATGATTCTTATGGGCACTGTTAGAAATGTTTCTGATTTTGGAGCTTTTGTAGATATTGGAGTCCATCAAGATGGATTAGTTCATAAAAGTCAAATGGCTGATAGATTTGTAAGACATCCACTAGATATAGTTAAAGTCGGAGATATAATAAAAGTTAAAATTCTTGAGGTAGACAGTAAAAGAAATAGAATAGCCTTATCTATGAAAGGTATAAAGGAATAGAGTGTTTGAGAACTACTTCTAAGAAAGAATATTTTTAAAATAATTTAAGAAGTAAGGATAATTATAAATAGTTAAAGAAAAAGTGAGAAAATTCAAGAAATTACTTGAGAAATATTCCAAAAAGGTATATAATTAACCCATAAATAAATTATCTTCAGGGCGGGGTGTAATTCCCCACCGGTGGTATAGCCCACGCGCTAATTTTAGTATGATTCGGTGAAATTCCGAAGCCGACAGTATAGTCTGGATGAAAGAAGGTAAGGTGTTAGATGTACTTTGTATTTACTTAGTAAATCTTATTTCTTATGATTTTAATCCCTGATGATATTTCATCAGGTTTTTTATTTATTAATAATCTTAAGTAAAAATAAAATCTATAAAAAATAAGTTATTAAAATACGTATAAGGTATACTAACCCATACCCCAGAAGATATCTTTTGGGAGGCGAAAAAATGAATAATAACCAAGAAAGAAACTTAAACAAATTCATCAAAATTTCACTATTAAGTGCTATTGCTGTAATACTAATGTATATGGATTTTCCAATTCCATTTTTACCATTTCCATGGCTAAAAATTGACTTAAGTGATGTTCCAGCTCTTATGGGAGGCTTTGCTTTTGGTCCTCTAGCAGGAATATTAATAGAATTATTGAAAAATTTATTAATATTAATAGTAAAAGGAACAGGAACAGGGTTTGTTGGAGAAACAGCAAACTTTATAATAGGTATATCTTTAGTAGCTCCAGCAGCATTGATTTATAATAGAAATAAGTCTAAGAAGAGAGCTATTATTGGAATGATAGTGGGATCATTAACTATGCAAGTTATAGGAATTATAGCAAATGTATTCTTCTTAATACCTGCATATGGAATGCAAATGTCAACAAGTGAATCAATTAATTATGTAACTGCAGGATTGTTACC
Source organism: Clostridium sp. (assembly GCA_017435645.1). Lineage (GTDB taxonomy): Bacteria > Bacillota > Clostridia > Clostridiales > Clostridiaceae > Clostridium. Next base: position 21,094 of record JAFSER010000014.1, read on the forward strand.
ATTTAATGGAATTAAAGCTGTGATAGTAAGTTATGTTACCTATATATTATATAAAAAGGTATCAGTTAAGATATTCCATGTAGATCATAAATTTGATAAAAAGAAAAATGAGAAATTAAAATCAGCTTAAAAAAGATTTAAAATATGCCCTATAGAGTAGATATTATCAAAAGTCTACTTTATAGGGTTTTTGTATTTATAATATAGTTATAATATTGTTTATGTCTATTATTATTTCTCGCTATTTTTCAATGTTTTTGTATTTATAATATAGTTATAAGGTTAGGAGTGAATATAACAGAGTAAAACTAAAATATATTTTTAAACGAATAGTATTAATCTAAATTAGTAATTGCATAAGTATAGCATTTTCACCTGTATCTAAATAGTAGCCTTTACGTGTCCCATTTACTATAAACCCAAACTTTTTATATAATTTTTGGGCAGGTATATTGGATTCTCTAACTTCTAAATTAATTAAAGAACATTTTGAGTCTTTACATAACTTAATTAGTGCAGATAATAATCCACCACCTATTCCAAGCTTTCTATAATTAGGATGAATAGCAATATTAGTTATTTCGGCTTCACCAACTATTATCCAAACACCAACAAATCCAATTACTAGATTTGAATCTTCATCTTTAACAACGATATATTTAGCTACAGGATTATTTAACTCAGCATTTATAGCTTCTTTACTCCAAGGAACAGAAAAAGAAGCTTTAGAGATATTATAAACACTTTCAACTTCTACTTCTGTCATTAAATTATAAACTATTTTCATTTTTTAATGCTAACCTTTTTTCTAATTCTCTTTGAGCTTGTGGTTTCTTTAGATAAAATGGAGATGAATTTAATTCATCACATTCATTATTTAATAATTTCTTTATGCCCAATTCGCCTAAAGAAGAAGCTCTTATTAAGCTAAGATGGTTTGGAGCAAAATTAGCCATTGGTAAATGTTGTAATAAGTACTCCTTATGTTTATTAACAGCATCACCAGCGAATAAAACTGGTTCATTTTTTTCTTTTAATAAATCTATTAGCTCATCTAATTCTAAAGCAGAGTATTCTGTTATAGCTTCAAGCTCTCCATTATTACCTTTATAAAGACAAGTATAAACACTACTTCTTAATGCATCCATTATAGGACAAATAATTCCATTAAAATTTATAAGTGAATATGCAAGAGCATCTAAACTTGAAATACTTATATAAGGTTTATTTGATCCAAAGCTCAGCCCTTTAACTGTAGCCATTCCGATTCTAAGACCTGTAAAAGAACCAGGTCCTTTTGAAACTACAAATCCATCTATATCATCAATGTCTAGATTAGAATCCTTTAACAGTTTATCAATTATATCCATAATTAAGGTTGAATGTTCAAGCTTATTATTAATAGTGTATTCTGCAATTAAATTATTTTCATCTAAAAGGGCAGCTGTAGCAACCTTAGATGATGAATCTATACTTAAAACTATCATTAGTTTAACTCCTTTATATAATAATATCTTTCACCATAAGGAGTAATAGTAATTTTTCTAAAATTCTCTCCTTTAGATAAATCTTTTTCAATTAATATATGTAAATACTCATTAGGTAAAATTTCTTCAATATAATTGGCCCATTCAATAATAGAAACTTCATTAGAAAAAATATAGTCATCAAAACCTATAGCATAAATTTCATCAGGATCACTAACTCTGTATACATCGAAATGGTATAGTTTTAATCTACCAGAATCATATTCATTTACTATAGTAAATGTAGGACTAGTTATATGCTCATCTATTTCTAAGCCTTTAGCGATACCTTTAGTTATATGAGTTTTACCAGTTCCTAAATCACCAGTTAAACAAATAATATCTCCGGCTTTTAATAGTTTACCAATAGAAATTCCAAGATTAGTTGTTTCTTCTATATTATTAACATAAAATTCCATATAAAATCTCCCTTCTAAAGAATTTATAATAATATATATTCTATCTAAAATAAAGAAAAAAAGAAAGAAAAAAGTTAGTATATATTGTTTATTATAGAAAGTTTAAATAAACTAAAATTACATATTTATAAATAAAAATATTATTAAGATTATTTTAATTATGTAAATGTTTTGTAATTACTTTATAGAATAAATAGTATATAATTAAATGGAGGTATATAATGTTATCAGGAGGAAATTATAATGAAAAAATTAACTTATATATTAGTTATTTTTACTGCTATATTATTTTTCATTTTAGCACTTTTCAATAGCACTTTAATGGCAAGCGCTGAAGAAGAAGCGAATAATAAAGAAGAAGTAAAAATAAATATATTAACTGTAAATAAAGAATTATATACTATGACATGTGATTTAGTTGGAGATAGACATAATGTAGAATATATTTTTAGTGAAGATGATAAAATAGATGAAATCAATAAGGATGATAAATTTATTAACAACATTCTTCAAAAGGATTTATTTATATATAATGGGTTTTATGATGAAGAGTTTGTAAATGAAATAATAAATAGTTCTGTGGATTCAGATTTAAGAATAATAAATGCTAGTAGAGGTATAAGACCCATTAATACTGTTTTAACAAAAGGAGAAAAGGAAAATCCATATTATTTATTAGGGTTTAGTGAGTATAAGGTAGCTTTATATAATATAAAAATAGCACTACAAGAAAGAGATGTAGAAAATAGAAATTATTATGAAGAAAACTACAATAGAATAATAGAGAAATTAGATAAGGCTTTACAACTAATAAAAAAAGAAATACAAGAGTATGATAATTTTGAAATATATACTAATACAGATAGATTTGATTATATATTTAGAGATCTTGATTTAGAAGTAAACAAAATTGATTCTTCCAATAAAGAAGTTAAAGAGGGCGAAGGTCTTAAGGAGGAAGAAATTCAAGAAGAGAAAGACTTTGAAGAAGTTGAAAGTTATCAAGAGTTAAAAATAGATGAGGAAAAAACTAAAATATTTATTTATGATACAAATAGTCAATCTAAAGAAAATATAATTGAAGAAACAAATAGTAAATTTATATATTTAGGTTTATCATCTGTAGAAGATGATAATGTAATAATTAGTAATGGAAATAAAATAATTGAAAAAATAAAAAATAATAATAAAGGTTGATTTTATTATTTTTATAAGATATAATAATTAGTGTTACAGAGGGGTATAGCTCAATTGGTAGAGTAGCGGTCTCCAAAACCGTTGGTTGTGGGTTCGATTCCTACTGCCCCTGCCAAAGGTCAGTAATTTAAGTTACTGACCTTATATTTTTGAAAAATAATGTATGATTAAAATTTTTCTAATAATATTGGTATTATTTTATAAAATTCTGTTGACATAAAATAAGTCATCATGATAGAATTAATTTGTCGAAGGGGTATAGCTCAATTGGTAGAGTAGCGGTCTCCAAAACCGTTGGTTGTGGGTTCGATTCCTACTGCCCCTGCCAAAAAAGACTAAAAAATTTGTAGTTTTTTAGTCTTTTTTTTGTTTTTTTATATATATTTATTATTGTTGAGTATATAATATAGTTGATAAAAACTTTTATATAATGGAGAATAAACATATGAGGGATGATATAAAGAGTATTAAAATTTTATTTATATGTATACTATTTATTTTAACAAGCTTTTCGTTTAATGTTAGTGCATCAGAAGAATCTAATAATATTACATTTAAAAATATAACAACAGAAGACGGATTATCGCAAACAACAGCTCAATATATATTCCAAGATAGTAAGGGATATATGTGGATAGGAACTGCAGATGGATTAAATAGATATAATGGTAGTGAATTTAAAGTATATAAATATAGAGAAAATTCATGCGAGAGTCTAAGTAGTAATTATATAACAGCAGTTAATGAAGATGAAAATGGAGATATTTGGGTTGGTACTTCTAGAGGATTAAATAAAATAGATGTCGATACGAATGTTATTAAAAATTATCTCTCAGAAAAGGATAACTGTAATTTATCTGATGATAATATTACAGAGATATTGATAGATTCTAATAATAATATTTTAATTGCTACTACTAATGGAATAAATTTATATGATAAGGAAAGCGATAACTTTATTAGATTATATGAAGACAGTGATATAAATAATAAATTGACGAGCCAATTTATTTATACTCTTACCGAAGATAAAAACAAAAATCTTTGGGTTGGGACAGAAGAAGGGTTAAATAAAATTGACAGAAGTACTGGAAAAATAACTAATTATTACTCTGATTCATCTAAAAATTCAATATCTGATAATTTTATTTATGATTTATATGTAGATAGTGATAATAATTTATGGATAGCCACTTATGAAGATGGCTTAAATAAATTAAATATAGAAACAAATGAAATTGAAAGATATTATTTTGATAAAAATAATATTAATTCTATACCTAGTAACTGTATTAGATATATTTATAAGGATACTGATAATAATATATGGATTGGAACCACTAAAGGTTTGAGCAAATATAATTATAGCGATAATAATTTTAGTAATTATAAATCACATGTATATGATGTTCAGAGTTTAGTTAATGATAATGTACTATGTATAACAGAAGATGATTCTGGATTAGTTTGGGTAGGTACATATGATGGAATAAGTATTTTTAATCGAAATAGTTATTTCACTAATTATAAAAAAGATAATTTAAATAGCAATTCTTTAAGTGATAATATGATGGCTGGAATTTATAAGGATCCAGATGGATTAATTTGGGTAGGAACTGTTGAAAGTGGAATAAATGTTATAGATAGAGAAAATGGAATTATAAAAAAATATACCTCTAGTGAAGAAGAAAATTCATTAAGTAGTAATAATATTAGAGCTATAACGGGAATTGACAATGAAATTTGGATAGCTACTGAAGATGGACTTACTAAATATGATAAAACTTTAGATAAGTTTACAAGATATTTTAATGAAGATAATAAAAATTCATTAATATCAAATAATGTAAGAAGTTTATTTATAGATAATGAAGGCTTATTATGGATTACTACTGATGATGGTGTATGTACTTTTGACAGAAATGATACATTTAAATCTTATGAAGAATTATTCTTAAAAAATGGAATAACTGAAACTATGTTTGCAGGAATAGAACAAGATTTAAATGGGGAAATTTGGATAGGATCATCTTTAGGTGGGGGATTAATTAGAATAAATAAAGAAACAGAAGAAGTAAAGGTATATAAAAATAATGAAGATAAGGAAAATAGTTTAAGCTATAATATAGTAAGATGTATTGCTGTAGATAATAATAATACAGTTTGGGTAGGAACTCAAACAGGATTAAATAAGTTTAATAGAGAAACAGAAACTTTTACAAGATATACTGAGAGTGATGGATTATCTAATAATTTTATATATGGAATATTATTAGACGATAATGAAGATCTTTGGATAAGTACTAACTATGGGATATCAAAATTCGAAGCAAATAATAATAAGTTTATTAATTATGATGTTACAGATGGATTACAGGGTAATGAATTTAATGGGTTTTCTTATTATAAAGCTGAAGATGGAGAAATGTTTTTTGGTGGAATTAATGGATTAACTTCATTTTATCCTGATAATTTAAAAAGTAAAAACTATATTCCTAGAGTTATTATAGAAAGGGCCAATAGTAATAATTCAACTTTTTTTAATTATGATGAAATTAAACTAAAATATGATGATAATAATATTCATTTTGAGTTTTTTTTACCGGATTATAGAAATGTAAAGAAAGTTCAATATGCATATAAGTTAGAAGGCTTAGATGAAGAATGGGTAGTTTCAGATAATAGAAATTATGCTAATTATACTAATCTTGATGGTGGAAATTATAAGTTTTTAGTAGTAGCAAGAAACTCTACAGGAGAGTGGAGTGAAGCAACAGAAGTTTCTTTTAAAGTTGCAATAAAACCTTGGAAGAGCCCAATAGTATATATTATATATGTAATAATAACTATTATTGTAATGTATGTGATTTGGAATAGGGTAAAAATATTAGATAGTTTAGTAGAACAACGTTCAAATGAATTAAGAAAAAAGTTTAATGAAAATGAAGAGTTATACAATAAGTTAATAGAAAATGAAAAATATAAAAATAATTATTTTATTAATTTATCTCATGAACTTAGAACACCACTAAATGTAATAATTTCTGTAGAACAGCTTATATCTAAATTAAATCAAGAAGATAAAAATATAACAAAAGATAAACTAAGTTATTATATGGGGACCTTAAGAAGAAATTCTGATAGGTTATTAAAGTTAATTAATAATATAATAGATACTTCTAAGATTCAATCAGGATCATATAAACTAGATATTAATAAGCATAACATAGTATATTTAGTTGAGGAAGTTGCATTATCTATGAAGGATTATGTGGAATCAAGAGAAATTGAATTAATAATAGATCCTGAAATAGAAGAAAAAATAATTGAATGTGATGGGCTAGAAATAGAAAAATGTATTATTAATTTAATTGCTAATGCAGTTAAATTTACAAAAAAAGGTGGTAAAATAGAGGTTAATATAATTGATTTAGATGATTATGTTAGAATTTCTGTAAAAGATACAGGAGTAGGAATAGATAAAAAGTATCATCAAGCTATTTTTGATAGATTTGGACAAGCATACAACCAGGTTTCAGAAGAATTTGGAGGAAGTGGTTTAGGTTTAACATTAACTAAACAGCTAGTAACACTACACAATGGTAGAATATATGTTCAAAGTGAAGTTGGAGAAGGTAGTGAGTTTGTTATTATTTTGCCTATTAAGCAAAACACAACAATTTCTGAAGATAATGATCACAATTAGATAAAAATACAATTTAAAAAATAGAAATAATATACCTAAGTTAAAGTATAAAATATGATATAACTTAGGTATTTATTTTCAATTAAGTCTTACCACTAATTACCAGGAATACAAATATAGAATCGGGTTAATATAATAGTGTAAACATTAAAGCTTACAAAAAAATAATTTGAAAGCAGTTTACAAAAAACCAAAAGCCAAAGGAGGAATTACAAATGGCAAAGACATTAGTTCCAGAAGCAAGAAAGGGATTAAGTGCATTCAAAAATGAGGTTGCATCAGAATTAGGAGTTCCATTTAGTGATTATAATGGGAATTTAACTTCTAAACAATGTGGTTCCGTGGGTGGCGAAATGGTCAAAAGAATGGTAGAACAGTATGAAAATTCAATAAAATAACCCAGGAACAAATAACCTAAAAAAGATAACAGGATGGATATACCGCCAAAGAATTAAATAATTTTACCATTCTAAAAAAAGAGAAGTCTTATTGAAATTAAAATTAATTTTTATTTCAATAGGCTTCTTTTTTATATATTAACTAAAGCAAAAAGATAGATTATATTATTTAATTATAATAATAAATATTTTAGAAGTTATAATTAAATTGATTATAAATAGTGAAATAAAACTTGTATTAATTAATAAAAGTTTAAGTTCTAATTTATATAATACTAGAAAATATTAAATTTTAATTTTTATATTTGTATGTAATGATAACATAAGCATTTGGTATATGAAAAGCAATAGTAATATCTACTTCATTCTATTGTTTTAAGGAGTTAAAAATGGTAAAATGGAACAAAAGTTCGCAGAGATTTAGGTGATGAAATGAGGAAAGTTAAAATATTACAAGCTGGAGATTTACATTTTGATACTCCATTTAAGGATTTAAATAAAAATATATCTATTATAAGTAAAGAAGAATTATTAGAAGTATTTAATGAAATTATTAATATAGCTATAGAAAATTCTATCAATATACTATTATTAACTGGAGATATTTTTGATAATTTAACTGTAAATAAAAAAACATTAGTTTTTATAAGAAATCAAATTCAGAGAATTAGTAATATAAAAGTTTTTATATCACCAGGAAATCATGATCCTTATAATGAAAAATCTTTTTATAAGATGATAGATTGGCCAGAAAATGTACATATATTTAAAGGAAGTATTGAAAGTATAGTTTTAGAGGATTTAAATGTTGTAGTATGGGGAGCTGCTTTTAATGAACATCATGTAAGGAAAAGTATGCTAAAGAATGTTAATATTAAAGAAAATTATATTAATATAATGACTATTCATGGAGATATTTCTAATACTGATGATGGGAATCAATATAATCCTATAACTCTAAAAGATATTGAAAACAGTAAGTTAGATTATATAGCTATTGGGCATAGGCATAAATTTAGTGGAATATTAAGAACAGGAAATACATTTTATAGCTATGCAGGTTGTCCTCAAGGGAGAGGTTTTGATGAAGTTGGAGATAAGGGAATAATATTAGGGGAGGTAAGTAAGGGAGTTGTTAATTTAAGCTTTCAAAGAACCTCAAAGAGAAATTATTATGTTAAGGAAATAGATATAAGTAATTCTATTAGTTATGATGAAGTAAGAGTGAAAATATTAGCTTCAATAAAGGCCGAAGATAGAAAGAAAAATTTGTATAAGATTATACTTACTGGAGAAATAGAAGCCTATATTAATTTAAAGGAACAGATAATATTAGAGAAAATAAAAGATGATTTTTATTTTGTTAAGGTAATTGATAAGACAAATATAAAAATAAATTTTGATAGCATATCTAAGGACTATTCAGTTAAAGGTGTTTATGCAAAGAGATTATTAGAAAAAATTAAAGAAGAAGATTGTGATAAGGAAATATTGCAAATGGCTTTAAAGCTAGGTATACAATCTTTATGCCATGAGGAAGTGAATTTAAATGATTATAAATAAAATAAATATAGTTGCTTTTGCAGGGTTAAAAGATAAAGAAATTATTTTAGAAGATAAAATAAATTTAATTTATGGAGAAAATGAAAAGGGAAAAAGTACTATTCAAAGTTTTATAAGAATTTGGCTTTATGGGATGAATTCTAAAAGAACTAAGGATATAAAGAGTAATGATAGGGTAAGATTTGCGCCTGTTACTGGAGAGAAAATTAGAGGGGAACTGTATGTGACCTATAAAAATAGAAAATATATAATTAGAAGATCCTTTGGATTGACTAAAAAAGAAGACACATCAGAAATATTAGATATAGAAACCGGTGATGTAGTAAATGGGATTCCTAAAGATGAGCCAGGAAGATACTTTTTAAATGTGAATTCAGCTACTTTTTTAAAAACCTTATTTATTAATCAATTAGGAGTAGCTATTTCAAAGGATAAGGAAGAAGAAATAATAGATAGAGCAGCTAAACTTTTAGATGATGAAGGAAATAGCATATCGTCTGAAAAGTCATTAGAAAAATTAGAAAAAATAAGAAAATCTATAACCACAACAAGAAAGACAGGAGAATTAGATATTCTTAGAAATAAGTTAAATGATTTAAATCAAGAAAGATATCAGGGATACAAGCTTTCAGAAGAAAATATTCATAATGAAAATTTGCTTATAGAGTTAAAGGAAAAAAGCCAAAATTTAAGAAGTGAAATTAAAAATTTAGATATTTATAAAAAGTATTTAAAGAAATCTAAGCTACAAAAAGAATATGAAGAAATAACTGAATACCTAAGAAAAAAAGAAGAGTTAAAAAAGAAGGAGAGATATATAGAAGAAAGTATATGCTTTAGAAATGGAACTATTGATGAAGTTCTAATAAATGATATTAAAGATGAACACTCTCTTTATTTAAGTATTTTAGATATGAAGGTTGAAGAGGAGAAGAGTTTAGCTGAAAGTAAGAAGCAATACTCAGATAAAATAGAAGGATATGAAGAATTTAAGTTTATTGAAGAGTTAAGTATTAATGATAAAAATGCTTTTATTAAAGCTGTTATGGAAAAGGAAACCTTACTTGAAAAAATTAATAGTTATAATACTTTAAATAGTGAAATTGATTTAATTAAAAAAGATATTATAACTAAGCAAAACCATATAGGAAGTGCTATTAATTTTAAAAGTATAAGAGAAGAAATAAGGACACTACTTAATGAATATGAGGGAAAATTAAAAGTACTTAAGTATAAAGCTGAAAATTATAGTAATAGGTCAAAAATGAATACTTATGATAAAGAAAGTAGTTTTAAAGTTTTTTTTATTGGAGCTCTTATTAGTTTGATTGCATTAATAATAGTAATATTTTATAGAAGTAACTTAATATTAATTGCTATTACTGGAGTAATTACAGTGCTTTTATCATATAAAGCTATAATGCAAAGGGTAGAAATTAAATATAGTAATAGTTTTAATTTAGATATTAGATCTTTAGAAGAGGAAATAAATAATATAGAAAAAAATATATTTAAGCATACAAAATTAGTTGAAGCTACATCTTATGAAGATTTTATAAAGAAATTAAAATTATATGATGAATATAAGGATTATTTAGAAAAGCAAAATATAAAAATAAAGGAAAAAGAAGCACAAGTTAAGTATTTAAATATTGATTTAATTTATGAAAAATATAATAGGAATGAAGAAATCATAAATAAAGTTGTAAGTCTAGCAAATATAGAGGATTGTAATAAAATATTAGGAATGTTTTCAAGCTATGAAGAAATTAACAAAGAAGTATTATCAATAAAATTAGATATAGACAAGGAAGAAAAGTCTATTAAAAAATTAAATAGCGAATTGATTATAAGAGAAAATAGAATCAGAGAAAAGCTTGAATATATTGGCCTTGAAAATATAGATTTATATGAGTTAGAAGAAAAGCTGCTGGAGATAAAAGAAAAAATTAAACAAAGAGATGAAATATTAAAAACTTTAGAGAATATAGACGAGACTTATAAAGCATTAACAAAGGATAAGGATATATCAGCTATAAAGGAAGAATTAAAGGATATAATAAGTGAAAATATAAATTATAGTTATAAATCAGAAGAAGAAATAGATAATCAAGTTTCATTAAAATCCCATGAGTTAATAGAAGTAGAGAAGGAAATAAAGGATGTTGAAAATCATTTAAATAATAGATTTTTAGGAAAAAGGCCTATTCCAATAATAGAAGAAGAAATTGAAGAAGTTAAAGAAAAAATAGAAAAGCTTGAAAAGTTACTTAAGGCTGTAGATATTTCTATAGAAAATATGAAAGAGGCAATTAGAGAAGTACGAGGTAACTTTAGCAATATTTTAAATTCTAGTGTAATTGATAATTTCAAAATATTAACTAATAAGGAATATGAGGAGGTTATGGTATCAGATTCATATGATATAAAGGTTAGAAAAGCGGGAGATATACTTCCGGGAGGAATACTAAGTAATGGAGCCAATGATCAACTATATTTATCATTAAGATTATCTTTTATTAATATGATATATAGGGGAATGGAGTATCCTGTAATATTAGATGATACCTTTGTTCAATATGATGATATTAGAACAGAAAAAGCCATAGAGTTATTAGTTAATGCTAATTTTGCTCAATTAATTATTTTTACCTGCCAAAAAAGAGAAGAATTTATCCTTAAAAAGAAAAATATACATATTAGCTATATAAAATTATAATAATGGGAATAATAGTATTGACAACATAAAATATAGAATATAAAATAATAACTATAAAAATGCAAATCATTTGCAAAAGAGGTGTAAGTTAGTGAAAAGAAAGTTCTTAAGTTTAGGGTTAATGCTAGCAATGGTATTTAATTTTTCAGCTTGTAGTAATAATGATACAGAAAAGGATAGTACTAATAAGCTAAGAGTAGGTGTTACAATAAATCCATTAAAGGATTTTGCAGAAGCTATTGGAGGGGATAAGGTAGAAGTATTTTCTATTATTCCAGATGGAAGTGATGCTCATAGCTTTGATCCAAAGCCAAAGGATTTAAAAGACCTATTAGAAACAGATGTATTTATATATAATGGACTTGGTATGGAAGAATGGATTGATTCTATATTAACCACTATAGAGAGTGAAGATATTAAAGTTGTTGAAGCAGCTCAAGGTGTTGAAGTAATTAATATTGAAGAGTCTCATGAACATAGTGACGATGAAGAAGCTCATAGTCACGAAGAAGCTACAGAAACTGTAGAAGATCATAGTCATGAACATGGAGAAGAATGTACACATACTCATACAGGAGTTGATCCTCATATTTGGTTAAGATTAGAGAATGCAATTATAGAGGCAGAAAATATTAAAGATGCTTTTGTAGAAATAGATCCAAGTAATGAGTTATATTACCAAGAAAACTTTGAGAACTTAAAAAGTGATTTTACTGAATTAAATGATGAATATAAAGAAAAGTTTAAGGAAGTAACTAATAGAAATTTTGTAACTGGACATGCAGCCTTTGGGTATCTTTGCAAAGAATATAGTTTAACTCAAAACAGTATAGCAGATGTATTTGGAGAAGGTGAATTAACAGCTAAAAACTTGGAATCATTAATTAATTATTGTAAGGAAAATGGAGTTACAACTATCTTTAGTGAAGCTGTAGCTAGTTCTAAGGAAGCTGAGACATTAGCAAATGAAGTCGGGGCAAAAGTAGTAAAAATATATAGTTTAGAAACAAAAGAAGATAACATGACATACTTAGAAGGTATGAGATATAACCTAGAAACAATATATAACTCACTTAAGTAAATAAAATTAAGTAGCTATTTAAAACTATAACTTAGGTAATTAATAAAGAAAACTCTGAATAAAAATAACCAGTAGATGTTTAATATTTCTACTGGTTTTATTATTTTATCTATACAATTTATTTATAATTTATAATGAGAAAGTTAATCAAAAATGAGTATTAATTATTAGAATATCTACTTAATTTTTGTTAATAAGTTATAGAAGAAAATACAAGAATACATTTATATTTATAAAATTATTAATAAATGGTAAAATTAATATGTGAGGTGATTTATAAATGAGTAAGGCTTTAAGTTTTTATAAAGAGGAAATTTCAAAAAGAGAAGATGTTATAAAAAGTTTAGATAAGATAATTAATATAATTTCTATAATAAGGCTAGTAATAGTATTAGCAACTATTGGGTTAGCCTATTATTTTTATAAAAGTGAAAATTTAATCTTAACTATCATGTCAATAATAATGGGAATTATATTATTTTTAATAGTTGCTATTTTTCACAATAGAAAAATAAGCTTAAGAAAAGAAAGTAGATTATATATAGAAATTAATAATAAAGGTATAAACAGAATAGAAGGTAATTTTAAAAATCAAGATGATAATGGTAAAGAGTATTTAGATGAAAAGCATGGATTTACTAGTGATTTAGATATATTTGGCAGAAATTCTTTATTTCAAATGATTAATTCTACAAAAACTAAGTTTGGTAGAGAAAGATTAAAGGATATGTTATCTCTAAGAAAGACTCCTAAAATAGAAGAGATATTAGCTAATCAAGAATCAATTAAGGAGCTAGGAAAAAATGTTGAGTGGAGGCAGGAACTAGAAGTAAAATCTACTTTAAAGAAAAGTGGAGTTGAGAGTATTAATGATTTATTAAAGTGGGCAGAAGAAACAAAGGAAATTACTTTAGCCTTAAAAGTAGTTCCATATATATTTATTTCAATTACTGCAATATCTATATTTTTGGTTATATCAAATATTTTACCAGTAACATATTTGATATTAATATTTATGATTAATTATGTAGTAGTAAAGCTATTAACTAAAGATTTAGCAGAAATTATTAATTTATTTAGTAAACATAAAAAGGATATTGAAGCTTATACAAATATAATAGAGTTAATTGAAAAGAAGAATTTCAAATCATCTTCTTTAAATAAATTAAAAGAAAGATTATCTAATGACAATAAAGATTCATTGAAAGAAATGAAATCATTAAAATCATTAGTAGATTGGCTTGGAGATAGTACTGGAAATGCATACTATTTAATATTAAATGTAACTATTTTATCAGACACATTTATTTTAAAAAATTTAGAACAATGGAGAAAGGTGAATGGTAAGAATCTTAAAGGATGGTTAGAAGCTATGGGAGAGTTTGAAGCACTATCAAGTATTTCAAATTTAGCTTTTGACTTTGAAGAATGGAGCTTTCCAGAAATAGTTAGTGAAGATAAGGTAGAAGGAGTAAATATTGCCCATCCTTTATTAGGAGAAAAGGCAGTTTCTAATAGTTTTAAATTAAGTTCTAAAAATGGCGTTTATAGTAAGGTTGCTTTAATTACAGGTTCAAATATGTCAGGTAAAAGTACGTTTTTAAGAACAATAGGATTAAATTTACTATTGAGTTATATAGGGGCACCTGTATGTGCTAAGAGCTTTAGTTGTAGTATATTTAATATTTATACATGTATGAGAACTAAAGATAATTTAGAAGAAAATATATCATCATTTTATGCAGAAATATTAAGAATAAAAATATTAATAGAAGCAGCTAAAAAAGGGGAAAAAGTATTTTTCTTATTAGATGAGATATTTAAAGGAACAAATTCTAGGGATAGACACGAGGGGGCCAAGGTTCTTATAAATCAATTGGTGAAAAATGGAGCTATGGGGTTAGTATCAACTCATGATTTAGAACTTTGTGATTTAGAAGAAACAAGAGATTGGTTGAAAAATTATAATTTCCAAGAATATTATCAAGATAACAAGATAAAGTTTGATTATACTTTAAGGGAAGGAAAGAGTAAAACTCAAAATGCAGTACATTTAATGAAACTTGCAGGAATAAACTTTGATAATAATTAACTTAAATAATATTATTATGGAAGAATGACTATATTTATTAGAGAAATAGATTAATTTATATATTGAAAAGAGAGGTCTTGACCATTTAAATAGAAAAAATATGATACTAGGGTGACTTGGAGTTAGGGACGGAACAGCTAGCATCATATTTTTTCTCCTATTTTATAGAATATATAGTGAAAAATATTCGGAAAAATGGCATAATGTAGATGTGAAGATAATAGTATGAGAGGTATAAAATGGCGTTTATAATAATTGATTTAGAGTTTAATAACTTAGAAGGTATACATAAATATTATCCAGATTTACTCAAGAAGTATCCAAGCCTTGAAAGTATAGATTTGGATAATGAGATAATAGAAATAGGAGCAATAAAACTAGATAATTATATGAAGCCACTTAAAGAGTTTAAAGCATATATTAAGCCATCTGTAATTCCAGTTTTAAATCCAAAAATATCAGAGATAACGAGTATAACTGAAAATGATTTAGAAAAGGGATTATCTTTTCAGGAGGGAATGGATAAGCTGGCTGATATGATTGATGAGGGGGATATTATATGCTCCTGGGCAAAAGATGATGTAATAGAAATAATAAATAATGCAATTTATTATAAGTATGAAAATTTAAATTGGCTAAAGAATTACTTAGATTTGCAAGAGTATTCTACTAAGATTTTAGGAAAGAAAAAATCATTAAGTTTGAAAAATGCATTAGAAGAAATGAGGATAAAGATAGATAAAAGTAAGCTTCATGATGCTTTGAATGATGCAATTTATGCGTCAGAGGTATTTAAGAGAATCTATAATTCTAAGGCTATAAAAATTTATATAAATAAGGATATTTATAATATGCCTGCTAAATCTATAAAGAACTTAAAAGAATATGAGTTGGATAAGAATAAGATAATTTGTAAGTGTCCAAAATGTAAAATAGATATAGAGTTAGAGAATGATTTTATCCCAATAAAGTGGAGATTTGTTGCTATTGGAATGTGTCCAAAATGCAAAAATAAAATTATCGATGAGGTTATAGTAAAGCAGAGTTTTAATGGAAACGAGTTATATAAGGAAGTAGCAACTATAATTAATGAAATTGAGTATATAAGATATTTAGATATTATTAAAAAAATCAAAAATAAATTAAATAAGTCTTAAAATTAATTTTCATTAAAACATTCCTAATATTGATATGATAAAATAAGAGCATCTAAAATCAAATGAGGGAGGGATGGAAATGAATATTGCATTTTTTTTAACACCTAAAAATGAAGTAATATATGAGTATCTAGATGCTACTATGAGACAAGTTATAGAGAGAATGGAGCATCACGGATATACAGCAATACCCCTAATAGATAAAGAAGGAAAATACGTTGGAACATTAACTGAAGGAGATTTACTTTGGAAATTAAAAAGTACTCCAGATCTTAATTTTAGAAATACTGAAAATGTAAAGGTTAATGATATACCAAGAAAAAGAAAACATAGAAGTGTTTCAATAAATTCAGATGTTGAGAGTTTAATATTTTTGGCAACTACACAAAATTTCGTACCTGTAGTTGATGATGAAGGAATTTTTATTGGAATAATTAAAAGAAGTGATATAATCAACTATTGTTATAGTGAAATGAAAAAGAAACAGATTGTATAAAATAATATTATAAAGGAGGAGAGTTATGTTAATAGTGATTTCTCCAGCTAAAACACTAGATTTTTCAAGGAAAGATGATAATTTACCAATGAGTGAACCTAGATTTTTAGATAAGTCACAGGAAATAATAAATGAAATTGTAACTTATGATAGCTATTCTTTAGAGAAGCTTATGAAAATAAGTACAAAGCTTGCAACATTAAATAGAGATAGATTTAAGGTATGGAATCAAGATTTAGATACTGCAAAGCATGCTTTACTTGCTTTTAAGGGTGAAGTTTTTAGAGGAATGGATGTAGGTAGTTTATCTCATTCAGAACTTTTTTATGCTAATGAACACCTAAGAATACTATCAGGATTATATGGAGTACTTAGACCATTTGATGGTATTAATGAATATAGATTAGAAATGGGTACTAAACTTAAAGTAAATGGATTAAAAGATTTATATGA
>JAFSER010000015.1 GCA_017435645.1 Clostridium sp.
AGTTGGTATGTACTTAGCAATGTCAAGACAAGCTGATAGAGAAGGCTTCCCAGAAGTAGCTGAAGCATATAAGAGAATAGCATTTGAAGAAGCAGAACATGCTGCTAAATTTGCTGAATTAATAGGAGAAGTTGTTGTTGCTGATACAAAAGCTAACTTACAAGCTAGAGTTGATGCAGAGCACGGAGCTTGCCAAGGAAAGAAAGATTTAGCTACATTAGCTAAGCAATTAAACTTAGATGCTATTCATGATACAGTTCATGAAATGTGTAAAGATGAAGCTAGACATGGACAAGCTTTCAAAGGTCTTTTAGACAGATATTTTGCTTAATATTAAGTAATATTATATATTTAATAAAGTATTACCAGAGAGATTATATTGAGAATATACTTGATATAATCTCTTTTTTTATAGCTATATAAGCATTAATATTGAATTACTTATATTATTTCTTTTAATTATATTATATAATTAAAAGAAAATGATATTTTTATCCATGAATTAGTTAGCAAAATATATTATAATTAATTTAAAAAATAATTAAGAATATAAAGTGAGGTGGGTAACTTGAATATATCTATAATAATAGGAATAATATATATGATTAGTATTTTGTCAGCATTTTCATTAGTATTTATAGAGAGAAAGGAACCTAATACTACTTGGGCTTGGCTAATAATTCTTTTAGTTCTTCCTGGTATTGGCTTTATAATATATTTATTTTTAGGTCAAAATTTAAGTAGGCAAAAAATATTTAGAGAGAAAAAGGTAGTAGATGAAAAAAAATCTAAGGAGTTATTAGAAAAATTCAGAGAAGAAAGAAGTAACAGAGGTTTTTCTGAAGAGTTTATGGATCTTATTAAAATGAATTATAATAATACAGGAGCTATATACACACCAAGAAATAAAGTAGATACCTTTATTGATGGTGAAGATAAGTTTAAATCATTACTAGAAGATATTAAAAATGCTAATAGTTTTATACATATTGAGTATTACATATTTAGGATGGATAATCTGGGGAAGACTATAGTAGATGAGCTTGGTAAAAAGGTAAAAGAAGGGGTAGAAGTAAGGCTTCTTGTTGATGGAATGGGCTCTAAAAGTTTGAGTAAAAAGGAAGTAAAATATATTAAAAATTTGGGAATCAAATTTAATTTATTTTTTCCATGTAAACCATATATAAATATTCGTTTAAATTATAGAAATCATAGAAAGATAGTAGTTATTGATGGAGAAATTGGATATGTAGGTGGTTTTAACGTTGGAGATGAGTACATAAATAGAGGAAAGCAATTTGATTTTTGGAGAGATACTCATATCAGAATTGAAGGACAAGCTGTTAATGAGTTGAATAAGAGATTTATTTTAGATTGGGATTATGCATCAGAGGGAGAAATAATTGATTATAATAAATATTTTTCTAATAAAAAAGTAGATGGAAATATAGGGATGCAAATAGTTTCTTCAGGACCTGATCATAAAGAAGAATTTATAAAAAATGCATACATAAAAATAATTAATAATGCAAAAAAAACATTATATATACAAACACCGTATTTAGTTCCTGATGAGCCTATGAAGGAAGCTTTAAAAATAGCATCTTTATCTGGAGTAGATGTTAGAATAATGGTACCTGGAAGTCCAGATCACTTTTTTATGGAATGGATATTAAGTGCTAACATAGGTGAATTAATGGAAAGTGGAATAAAATTTTATCGATATAATAAAGGTTTTATACACTCTAAGACAATTATAGCTGATGGAAAAGTATCTAGTATAGGAACAGCTAATTTAGATATTAGAAGTTTTAAGCTTAACTTTGAAATTAATGCAATTATATTTGACAATGATTTTACATCAAATCAAGAACAGATATTTATGAATGATATAAAAAATAGCAATATAGTTACTAAGGAAGAATACAATAATAGAAGTAGAATACTTAAAATAAAAGAAGCGTTAATAATGCTTATATCACCAATATTATAAGAATTTAAAAATATTTCAAAAAATATTGACAAATTGTAAACTTTTGGTACAATTAGGTAAGGAATATAATTTTATGGAGGATAACATGAAGATAATAATTAATAAATTAGCAAAATTTTATAGCTTTTTTTATTTTATGTTCTGGGGCTTTTTCTTTAGCGCTAGCTATTTCTCTTACAAAAAAATAATTCCTTCCAAAGTGAGTTTTTAATATAAAATTATTTAACTATTAATACATAATTATTACAAGAGAACTCCTTATAGAGTTCTCTTTTTGGTTATTAGTACTTAATATAATTTTATTAAATATATAAGGCAAATAACATTGCCTAAAAATAAAAAGGGGGCTTTTTATATGGTAATAATTTTAAAACCAAAAACAGATGATTTAGAAATCAAAAAACTAACAGAAGAATTAGAAGGTGAGGGAGTAAAGGTTAATCCTGTAATTGGATCGGACCTAATTATTTTAGGTTTAGTTGGAGATACAAGTAAGATTGATCCACTTAAAATTGAAGCTAAGAATATAGTAGAAAAGGTAATGCATGTTCAAGAGCCATTTAAAAAGGCTAATAAGTTATTTCATCCTGATGATACTATAATTAATGTACAAGGAAGAAAAATAGGTGGAAATAAAATAGCTATGATTGCAGGGCCATGCTCTGTAGAGAGTGAAGAGCAAATAACTTTTGTAGCGGAAGAAGTTAAGAAATTAGGGGCAAGTTTCTTAAGAGGTGGAGCATTTAAACCAAGAACTTCACCATATAGTTTCCAAGGATTAAAGCATGATGGATTAGAACTTTTAAAAATAGCTAGAGAAAGAACTGGATTACCTATAGTTACAGAGATAATGTCACCATATGATGTTGAAATATTCGAAAGAGATGTAGATGTTATTCAAGTTGGTGCTAGAAATATGCAAAACTTTGATTTATTAAATGAGTTAGGAAAGTTAAGAAAGCCTATATTATTAAAAAGAGGTTTATCGGCTACTATAGAAGAATGGCTTATGTCAGCTGAATATATAATGGCTGGAGGTAATGAAGAAGTAATACTTTGTGAAAGAGGAATAAGAACTTTTGAAACATTCACTAGAAACACTCTTGATTTAAGTGCAATACCAGCAGTTAAGAAGCTAAGCCATCTACCAGTAATAGTTGACCCAAGTCATGCTACAGGAAAAAGATTTATGATATCTCCTTTAGCTAAGGCTGCTATAGCAGTAGGAGCAGATGGTTTAATAATAGAAGTTCATAATAACCCAGAAAAGGCTTTATGTGATGGACCACAATCAATAAGACCAAACCATTATAGCTCATTAGTAAATGAATTAAAGGCAATTGCAGCTGCAGTTGGAAAAGAATTATAATAAAGTAGGTGTATTAATGAAGTTATCGGTAGTTTTATCTCATAGTAAATATGACATAATTATAAAAAAGGGCTTAATAAATAATATAAGTCTAGAAATAGCAGAGGTATTTAAGGGAAAGAAAATATTTATTCTAACAGATAAGAATGTTGATAAATATTATGGAGATAGAGTTTTAAAAGATCTAATAAATTATGGATACGATACAAGAAAATTAGTACTTGAGCCAGGTGAGGAAACTAAAAGTTTCCTTACCTTGCCAGTAATATATGAGGAACTTTTAAAGTTTAAGCTAACAAGGAGTGATTTAATAATTACTTTAGGTGGTGGAGTAATAGGAGATTTAGGTGGATTTGTTGCATCAACATACTTAAGAGGAGTTTCATTTATACAAGTACCAACATCATTATTAGCACAGGTAGATAGTAGTGTTGGTGGTAAGGTTGGAGTAGATTTAGATAAAGGAAAAAATCTAATAGGTAGTTTTTATCAACCTAAAAAGGTATTAATAGATCCAAATGTTTTAGAAACATTAACAGATAGATTTTTTAATGATGGTATGGCAGAAGTAATAAAATATGGATGTATAAGAGATAAGGATTTCTTTAACAACTTATTATCATATAACGATAAAAAAGAAGTAATGGAAAATATAGAATATATTATACATACATGTTGCAATATTAAGAGGCAAGTAGTAGAGAACGATGAAAAAGATACAGGTGAAAGAATGATATTAAATTTTGGTCATACTATTGGTCATGCAATTGAAAAATATTATAATTACAAAAAATATACACATGGAGAAGCTGTTGCTATAGGAATGTATGAAATAACTAAAATTAGTGAAAAATCTAATGATACAGATTTAGGAACTAGTGATGTAATAAAAGAAATATTATTAAAATATAATCTTCCTTATAAGCTAGATATAGATATTAATGAAATAAAAGAAACTATTTCATTAGATAAAAAAAATCTTAATAATACACTGAATTTAATTTATATAAATAAAATAGGTGAAAGTGAAATAGTTAAAAGAAATATTAATACATTTTAAATGATTATATAGATAAATTAAATTTATTTTATATAAGATAAAGGGGACTTTATATGAGTAAAATACAAGTTAATAAATCTAAGTTAAAAGGGATAGTAAAGATTCCACCATCTAAGAGTATGGCTCATAGAGCAATAATTTGTGCAGCCTTAGGTAGTGGAGTTTCTGTAATAGATAATGTGGATTACTCAGATGATATTATTGCAACTATCAATGGAATGACTTCCCTTGGAGCTAATATTGAAAAAAATGAAGATAAGTTAGTTATAACTGGTGTATTTAATAAAAATAATAGAAGAGATCCTATTAGGGTTATAGATTGTAACGAATCTGGATCTACATTAAGATTTTTAGTACCAATAGCATTATTATTTGACGGTATAACTAAGTTTGTAGGTAAAGGGAATTTAGGTAAGAGACCTTTAGATATTTATTATGATATTTTTAAAAAACAAGAAATTAGTTTTAATGCTGCAAGTAATAAGCTTAATCTTATTGTAAAAGGAAGGTTAAAAAAAGGAGAATTTTATTTACCAGGAAATATAAGTTCTCAATTTATTACAGGATTATTATTTACTTTACCTCTATTAGATGGAGATTCAAAAATAATAATTACTACAGAATTAGAATCTAAAGGATATATCGATTTAACCTTAGATTGTATTAGAGATTTTGGTGTTGTTATAGAGAATAATAATTATAATGAATTCATAATTAAGGGAAATCAAAGCTATAACTCAAGAAATTATAGAGTAGAAGGAGATTATTCTCAAGGAGCATTTT
Source organism: Clostridium sp. (assembly GCA_017435645.1). Taxonomy (GTDB): domain Bacteria; phylum Bacillota; class Clostridia; order Clostridiales; family Clostridiaceae; genus Clostridium. The sequence continues at coordinate 5,206 of JAFSER010000015.1, forward strand.
ATCTTTGTGCAGATGCATTAGGTAGTGAAGTTGAAATTATGGATTTAAAAAAGGAATCTCTTCAAGGTGATAAAGAGGTAATAGATATATTAGAAAGAATGGGCAATAGATTTGCTTTTAAAGAAAATCTAAAATGTATTGTAGATAAGGAGTTAGTAGCTACAGTAATAGATGGCTCACAATGTCCAGATATTATTCCTATAATTTCTTTGGTAGCAGCTTTATCTAAAGGTAGAACAGAAATTATTAATGCTGGAAGGCTAAGAATTAAAGAATGTGATAGATTAAAGGCAGTAGCTACTGAGCTTAATAAGTTAGGTGCTAAAATAGAAGAAAAGGAAGATGGATTAGTAATAGATGGAATTGAAGAGTTAAATGGTGGAGTTGAGGTTTGGAGCTGGAAGGATCATAGAATTGCAATGACTTTAGCTATAGCAGCTACTAGATGTAAAGAGCCTATAATTATCAAAGATTATGAGTGTGTAGCAAAATCTTATCCAAGATTTTTTGAAGATTATAAAAGGCTAGGAGGAGATATAAATGAGCGGGATTTTTGGTAATAATATAAAGGTTTCTATATTTGGAGAATCTCATGGAAATGGGATAGGAATAACAATAAATGGGCTACCATCAGGATTTGAAATAGATATGGATAAAGTTCTTCAAGAAATGGAAAGAAGAGCACCAGGTAAAAATAAATTATCCACTGCAAGAAAGGAATCAGATTTACCTGAAATATTAAGTGGATATTTTGAAGGAAAAACTACAGGTACTCCATTTTGTGCAATAATAAGAAATAGCGATACTAGATCAAAAGATTATTCAAAAACTAAGGATTTTATGAGACCAGGGCATGCAGATTACACTGGCTATGAAAGATATTCAGGCTTTAATGATTACAGAGGAGGAGGACATTTCTCTGGAAGAATAACAGCTCCTTTAGTCTTTGCAGGAGCTTTATGTAAACAAATATTAGAGAAAAAAGGAATATTTATAGGAGCTCATATATTGTCAGTTAAAGATGTATATGATAAGAATTTTGATGAATTAGATATTTCTATTGATGAATTAATGAACATAAAAAATAAGGAGCTACCTTTAATAGATATTACTTTAAAGGATAAGATAGAGAATACTATTATGCAAGCTAAGTATAATGGAGATTCAGTAGGTGGAACTATAGAATGTGCAGTAGTTGGAATTAAGCCAGGAGTAGGAAATCCATTTTTTGATTCAGTAGAATCTATATTAGCTCATTTAATGTTCTCTATACCAGCTGTAAAGGGTATTGAATTTGGAAAAGGCTTTGATATAACTAAGCTCTATGGCTCAGAAACTAATGATGAATTTTTTTATAATGAAGATAAAATAATGACTAAATCAAACAATAATGGAGGAATACTAGGTGGAATTACGAATGGTATGCCAATATTATTTAAAGTGGCTATAAAGCCAACGGCATCAATAATTAAAGAACAAAATACAGTAGATATTAAAAATAAAAAGAACGTTAAATTTAGAATACAAGGAAGGCATGATCCTTGTATTGTTCAAAGAGCAGTTCCTGTAGTAGAAGCTGTTACAGCAATAGGTATACTTGATTTAATAAAGGAGAGATACTAATGGGTGATCTTGAAGGCTATAGAAAAGAAATTGATTCTATAGACAGAGAATTGATAAGATTATTTGAAAAAAGAATGAATGTTGCAATAAAGGTTGGAGAGTATAAAAAAGAGAGAGATTTACCAATATTTAATGCAAAAAGAGAAGAGGAGGTAATAGAAAAAAATATTAACCTTCTTAATAATAAGGAATATAGTAAAATAACTAAGGATTTCTTTGAAAACATTATGGAATTAAGTAGGGAACTACAGTGGAATTTAATTCATGAGGATAAAGAAAAAAACATAGAGAATATTATACAAGATAAGGTTAAAATTGGATATCAAGGGGTAGAGGGATCTTTCAGTGAAGAGGCTTTAAGAAAATATTTTAACTCTTATGATAGTATTCAAAATTATGAAGAGTTTAAGGATGTTTTTATAGCATTAGAAAAAAATGAAATTCAGTATGCTATTCTTCCAATAGAGAATTCATATACTGGTGCTATAACAGATGTTTATGATCTTTTAGTAAAATATAATTTTTATATAGTTGGAGAAGAATGTATTAAGATAGATCAGCATCTTATGGGGATTAAAAACTCTAATATAGATGAAATCAAGGAAATATATTCTCATCCACAAGGATTTGCTCAAAGTAAAGGATTTTTAAGTAGATATCAAGATGTTAAATTAATTCCTTATCATAATACTGCAATTAGTGCTAAGTTAGTATCAGAACTACAAGATAATAAAAAAGCAGCAATTGGAAGTAAAAGAGCAGCTAATATATATGGACTTAGTATTTTAAAAGAAAATATAAATGATAAAGAAGATAACCATACTAAATTTATTATTATAGGAAAAGATTTGAAGTATGATAAGGACTCTAATAAGGTTAGTGTAGTATTTTCATTAGAAGATAAAGTAGGAACTTTATATAAGTTATTAAGACATTTTGCAGAAAATGATATAAATATGATTAAAATAGAGTCTAGACCTAATAAACATGAATCTTGGCAGTATTTATTGTATGTTGATTTTGAAGGAAATCTTGATAGTTCATCAGTAAAAATAGCTTTAGATTTAATAGATAAAAATAGTCATTATTTTAAAATTATAGGCAATTATAAAATGGTATAAGTAAGAGTTGTTTTATTAAATGATATAAATTTATAATTGACTATATTTATATGTAAAAAATTGAGATTGTTTTTATAATCTCAATTTTTTTTTACAAAATAGTAGAAATAATTAAAGAGAGGGTATATAATTAAATTATAAAAGGTTAGAATTTTCTGAAAATTTAAAGGTGAGTTTTTATATAGGAGGGGAATAAAAATGATTGGTTTTGATATTAGAAGAATTGAAGAAAAGGATTACAATAATATTATTAATTTAAATAATAATTTAGATTATTTTAAAATTAAGTCTTTTGTAAACGATTTAAATTCTTATATTATAGTAGCTCAATTAAATAATGATATTGTAGGGTATGCTAGCTTTACTATTTTAAGTAATACTCCTTATAAAAAGGATTTAATAATTAATGAAATATTAGTTGATGAAGGGTTTAGGGGGCTTGGAATAGGACATCAACTCATGTTAGATATAGAAAAGGTATGTAGAGAATATAATGTGGAGTTAATATCAACACTTTGCAATGAATTTAGTGATGAAGAGTTAGTATTTTTTAGTAGACATGGCTTTAAATTTACAGATGAAATGAAGTTTCAAAAACAATACTATACTATATGGAATTCTATGATAGATAAATTTATTTCAAGCTTTAGCTAATACATATAAGGAGGAAGAAAAAAATTATAGGCTTATTTATGTAGAAGGTATTAAAATTATTTAGATAATAGTTTTAGTACCTTCTAATTGTATACATAATATATGTAATAGTAATTAAAATTAGTGATTATTTTGTTAATGACTAATACACATAATATATAATAGTAATTGTGATAATAAAATATATTTTATGATATAATTAATATTATATTAAAAGGGGGCGAAGGTGTGGAGTTTTTTGGACTTCTAGGAGAAAAACTTTCTCATAGTTTATCACCAGATATTCATAATGAATTATTAAGGTTAATAAATAGGGAAGGTGCTTATAAGTTATTTGAGGTGGAAAAGAATAATCTTAAGGAATTTATAGAAGCAATAAAATTATTAAAAATAAAAGGATGTAATGTTACTATTCCATATAAAAAGGCTGTTATGGAGTATATAGATATTATTTCAGATGAAGCTAAAAGTATTGGGGCTATTAATACTATATCTTTAAAGGATGGTAAACTTTATGGATATAATACTGATTATTTTGGCTTTGGGTATATGCTAAAAGTAAGTAACATAGATGTGGCAAATAAAATAGTAGTTATACTTGGTAATGGAGGAGCTTCAAGAGCAGTTCTTCAGTATTTACTTAATAATGATGTACTTAGTGTTTATATAGTAAGTAGAAATCCAAATTATCACGAATATAATAATGATAAGATAAAAGTAATTAATTATAAGGAATTAGAATCAATTGATGCAGATATATTAGTTAATACAACACCTGTTGGAATGTATCCTAATATAGATTCATCACCTGTTAATGAAGAAATAATAAATAAGTATAGTGCTTTGGTTGATATAATATATAATCCTATAGAAACTAAATTTTTAGCTTTAGGTAAGCAACTTAATAAAAAAACTGTAGGTGGATTATACATGCTTGTGGGTCAAGCTGTTAAGGCTGAAGAAATATGGCAAGATATAGATATAGAAGAGTCAGTGATAGAAAAAATATATAAAAAAATAGAAAAGAAGCTTATTTAGATAGGTGATTGAGATGAATAAAAATATAGTTTTATTAATTGGAATGCCTGGATGTGGTAAGACTACAATAGGAAAAGAAGTAGCAAGAAATTTAGGCTATAGCTTTTGTGATATGGATAATTATATAGAAGAAATATCTAAATCTAGTATTAAGGAATTATTTAAGAAGGGTGAGGATTATTTTAGGGATTATGAAACCAAGGCCTGTAATAATTTAAGTAATATTAATGAAAATATAATTATTTCATCTGGTGGTGGAGTAGTAAAAAGAAAAGAAAATATAGATTTTTTTGTTGAAAAAGGAATAATTATTTTTATAGATAGACCTATTGAAAATATTATTTCTGATGTGAATATAGAAACAAGACCTTTATTAAAGGAAGGCAGAGAGAAACTTTACAACCTATATTTAGAAAGATATAATTTATATAAGGATTATTGCCACTATAGAATTACAAATGATAAGAGTGTAGAAACAGTTGTTAAAAGCATAATTAAAATAATAGAAAGTAATAAGTAAAGGAGGTTTTATGAGAGTATTAGTTATTAATGGTCCTAACTTAAATATGGTGGGAGTTAGAGAAAAAGAAATATACGGAATTAGAGATTATAATGATATTTGTAACTATATTAAGGAAGAAGGACAAAAAAGAAGTATAGATATAAAATTATTTCAAAGTAATATTGAAGGTGAAATAATTAATGAAATTCATAATGCTTATTATGAGAAATATGATGGAATAATAATTAATCCAGGAGCATTTACTCACTATAGTTATGCCATATTTGATGCAATAAAGGCAGTAAGCATTAATACAGTTGAAGTTCATTTATCTAATATACATTCAAGAGAAGAGTTTAGGCATAAATCTGTAACAGCACCAGCATGTATAGGACAAATATCTGGATTTGGAGAATTTGGATATATAATGGCAATGGAAGCTTTAATAGCTAAAAAATAATATATTTTTAGTTAAAATTTACTTGATAGTTTTATTGAAAAGTGTATAAGGCTAAAAGGTAGTATATATATTTTAGTTAAATAAGCGGTAAGACTTAGATTTTAAATTACAATTAAGTGAAAATTTTTGAAATTAAATATTAATAAAAGAAATAATATTTTTAGAAATTATTGAATTATAATGGTAGCTAGAGAATATAGTATTGGATAGAATAAGTTTTTATAAATTAAATATTATTAATAATCAATAAAAATGTAGTATGGAAGGAGGTACTGTTGTAATAATAATATCTGTATGTATTTTAAATTTAACAAAATAGTTTTATTTAAGGTGGTTATAGATATATGAATAAAGGCAACAGGATAATGAGGATGATTATCGTAATGAATCCAAAATGTAGTGAAAATGAAGTATTGAAGGTTAGGAAAGAATTAGAGAGTAAGGGATTGAATATCCATTTATCTCAAGGGGAAACTTTTTGTATCATAGGTGCAGTTGGTGATACTATATCTATTGATTCAAATAAGCTTTTAAGGTTTGCTGGTGTAGATAGAATTCTTAAGGTTGAGGAACCTTATAAGAAGGCAAATAGATTATTTAAGCCAGAAGACACAGTAATTGATGTAAAGGGTAGTTTAATAGGAGGAAATAACTTAGCAGTTATGGCTGGTCCTTGTTCTGTTGAAAGTGAGGAACAGATAATTGAAATAGCTAAGAGTGTAAAGGAGTCAGGTGCTACTTTCTTAAGAGGAGGGGCATTTAAGCCTAGAACTTCTCCATATAGTTTCCAAGGCTTAGAATTAGAAGGATTAGAACTTCTAAAAAAAGCAAGGGAAGCAACTGGATTACCAATAGTAACGGAAATAATGTCAACTGATTATATAGATGTTTTTGAAAGAGATGTTGATGTAATTCAAGTTGGAGCTAGAAATATGCAAAACTTTGATTTATTAAAGCAATTAGGTAAGACTACAAAGCCTATATTATTAAAGAGAGGTTTATCAGCGACAATTGAAGAGTGGCTTATGTCAGCAGAATATATTATGGCAGCTGGAAATGAAAATGTAATTCTTTGTGAAAGAGGTATAAGAACTTTTGAAACTTATACAAGAAATACATTAGATTTAAGTGCTATTCCAGTAGTGAAGAAAAAATCACATCTACCAGTAATAGTAGATCCAAGTCATGCAGCTGGATATTGGTATCTTGTAGAACCATTAGCAAAAGCAGCAGTAAGTGCAGGAGCAGATGGACTTATGATTGAAGTTCATAATAATCCACAATGTGCATTAAGTGATGGTCAACAATCTGTAAAACCAGATGCATTTAAGGCTATTATGGATAAGGTTAAGATAATAGCTGAAATGGAAGGAAAAAAACTGTAGATAGAGTAATGCTTATGATAAAGAAATAAGTATATCATAGGTGTTTATTTGGGGGTAATTATTTATGAGAATTTTGATAGTAGGGCTTGGAGTTATTGGTGGGAGTTATGCTATGGCACTTAAAGCATCAGGTTATGAGGATATATATGGAATAGATAATAACTTAGAAACTTTAAGTAAAGCAAAATCTTTAGGAATAATTAAAGAGGGCTATATTGATGGAAAAGAAATAATAAAAGAAAGTGATTTAATTATTATTTCATTATATCCAATGTTAGTTAAAGATTTTATAAATAATAATAAAGAGTATTTTAAAAAAGGGGCTATAGTTACTGATGCAACTGGAATAAAAGGACACTTTATTGATGATATACTGAAAATATTACCAAAAGAAATAGATTTTATTTTTGGTCATCCAATGGCAGGAAGAGAAAAAAGAGGAATAGATTTTGCTTCAAAGGAAGTATTTAAGGGAGCAAATTATTTAATTACAGTAACTGAGAGAAATAAAAAAGAAAATATAGAATTATTAGAAAAAATTATTTATGATATGGGATTTAAGAGGATAAAAAAGATAGATCCCGTATATCATGATAAAATGATAGCTTTTACAAGTCAGTTACCTCATGTAATTGCGGTTTCTCTTATAAATAGTGATGAAGAAGAAAGAGATACAGGAAGCTTCATTGGAGATAGTTATAGAGATTTAACTAGAATTGCTAATATAAATGAAGATTTATGGAGTGAGCTTTTCTTTGGGAATAAGGAAAATTTACTAGAGACAATAGATAATTTTATAGTTGAAGTTAATAATATAAAAGAGGCTTTAATAAATAATGATGAAGAATCTTTAAAAAAATTATTTATAAAGTCTACTAAGAGAAGAGAAAAGTTATAGGAGCCAAAATAGGCTCCTTTTTTTCAATAGATAATAAATATTTTTATTTATTAATATATATTTTTTAAATATTAAGTTTTATATATAAGAATTAATTATCAATAATTAATAATTAAATTATTGAAATAATAATTAATTATTAATTGATACTATTTTATTATTAAATAGTAGTTTTATAAAATTTAAATTAATATATTAAAAAGCATACTTTAAAAAAATGTTAAAATTATAATTAGTGTTTAGTGATATAATTAGTGTATTAGCAGTTAAATACTAATATTATATTAAATACTAGGAAGGTGTATAAAATGAAAGAATTAGAAACAAGAGTAGTTGATATAGATGTTGATAGTGTTAGGAAAATTTTGATTGAACATGGAGGGAAAAAGGTTAAGGAAGAATATCAAATTAATAATATTTATGATTTTGATGATAATAGATTACTTAATAGTAAGGGATATGCAAGGATTAGGATTACTGATGATAGGCTTAATAATAAGGAAGTTGTATATATGACTACTAAGAAAATGTTAAGTCAAGGAACTTTTAAAGAAATGGAGGAAAATGAAACTATTGTTGATGATAAAGAAGCAGCTAGTAGGATTTTTACATCTTTAGGTTTAACATTAAAACAATCTATAAAAAAATATAGAGAAAGCTATAGACTTATGGATTCTTTGGTAGAAATAGACATTAATGATAAGAGTTTTTGTCCTTTTCCGTACTTAGAAATTGAAACTTATTCAGAAGGAAAATTAATTGAAATATTAAATATTTTAGGATATACATTAGATGATACAACTTCTAAGACTATATATGAATTATTAGAAGAGAGAGGCTTAGCGAAGGGTGAAGGTAAAGGTTTATAATTAAGAAATTTTGTTGTAACAAAAAGATATTCTTTTTAGTAGATTATAATTAAGGATTTTATTTAAATACTAAGGAGGATATTATGATTGAGTGGTTTTTAAATTTAAGCCCTATTATACAAGGGCTATTGGCAACTTTATTTACTTGGTTTATTACAGCATTAGGAGCGTCTATAGTATTTTTCTTTAAGAATTTTAATAGAAAAGTTTTAAATACAATGCTTGGATTTGGTGCTGGAGTTATGGTTGCTGCAAGTTTTTGGTCTCTATTAAATCCAGCTATTGAATTATCAGAGGAGCTCGGTTATTCAGGATTTTTAATTCCTGCTATTGGATTTTTTTTAGGTGGAGTATTTATAATTGCTTCAGATAAATTTATGGATAAAAATTCTTACGGAATTATAATAGATAAAAATAATACAGGATCGAAAAAGTCTAATTATAGAAAGAGTATATTACTAGTATTAGCTGTAACACTTCATAATATACCAGAAGGTTTAGCTGTAGGAGTAGCATTTGGAGGAGTAGCAGCAGGAATACCAGGTAGTAGTATAGCAGCAGCATTAGCATTAGCTTTAGGAATAGGGCTTCAAAATTTCCCAGAGGGTGCAGCAGTATCATTACCACTAAGAAGCGAAGGGGTATCAAGAAGAAAAAGCTTTTGGTACGGACAACTTTCAGGTGTGGTAGAGCCGATAGCAGGAGTAATAGGAGTTGTAGCAGCATTAACAATTAGAAATATGTTACCTTTCTTACTATCTTTTTCAGCAGGAGCTATGATAGCTGTAGTTGGAGCAGAATTATTACCAGAAGCTTCATTAGAGAATAAAAAGTTAACAACACTAGGTTTAGTTTTAGGTTTTATAGTGATGATGGTGTTAGATGTAGCTCTTGGATAATTATTAATATTGAAAAATTATTATATCTTAGAATAAAAGGATAATAATAAATTTAAATTATTATTATAAATTATACTATTAAATATAAAATTATTAATAATTAAAAATAAAAGGAGCAGCTAGAGCCGCTCCTTTTATTTTTAATTATGCTTGGTTAATTGAACCGAATAATTCCATTTTTTCTTTAACTGTAGCTTTAATAGCTTCAAATCCTGGAGCTAAAAGCTTTCTTGGATCAAAGCCTTTTCCTTGTAGATCCTTTCCAGCTTCAATGTATTTTCTAATACCATCAGCAAATGCTAATTGACATTCAGTATTAACATTGATTTTAGAAACTCCTAAAGAGATAGCTTTTTTAATCATATCTTCTGGAATTCCAGTACCACCGTGTAATACTAATGGAATATTATTTGTAGAATTACTTATTGCTTCTAATGCATCAAAGCTTAAGCCTTTCCAGTTTTCAGGATATACTCCGTGAATATTACCAATACCAGCAGCTAACATAGTAACTCCTAAATCAGCAATAGCTTTACATTCAGCTGCATCAGCAATTTCTCCAGCTCCAATAACCCCATCTTCTTCTCCACCGATTGAACCAACTTCTGCTTCTAATGATAATCCTTTTTCAGAAGTTAATTTAACCATTTCTGTAGTTTTAGCTATGTTTTCTTCGATTGCATAATGAGAACCATCAAACATTACTGATGAAAAACCAGCTTCCATAGCTTTTAAGCAGCCTTCGTAGCTACCGTGATCTAAATGTAATGCAACTGGTACAGTGATGTTTAATTCTTCCATCATTCCATTTACCATTCCAACTATAGTTTTAAATCCGCACATATATTTAGCAGCACCTTCAGAAACTCCTAATATAACTGGTGAATTATTTTCTTGAGCAGTTAATAATACAGCTTTAGTCCATTCTAAATTGTTGATATTAAATTGACCTACAGCATATTTTCCTGCTTTTGCTTTGTTTAACATATCTTTTGCTGAAACTAACATGGTATAAACCCTCCATAACTTTTAAATTTATTACAGGTAAGCTATGTAGCTAACTGTATAAAAGAATCAACTATAAATAGTTGTCCTCATTGTTAATATTATAACTCAAAATATTATTAATTTAAATAAAAAAATAGAATTAATAGGATGTAAATTTAAAATTTAAAATTATTTAAATATACATATATAAATTCTATGCTTATTATTTAATATAAAATAAACAAACATAGGAAAATAAAGGGTAGAAAGAATTTGTGATTTGTGGTATTATATAAAAAGCTTATGTTAATATATGTAAAATAAAATTCATATTGCCAAATATATATTAGCTAATTAGCAAAAGTAAGAAGATAGATTAATATATGTATATAATAAATTTTTATATAATATAAATATAGAGAAAATTATTGTTATAAATTTAACTAATAATAATTATTATTAAAAAATTCATAATATTTAATAATTTATATTGACATAAAATATGAAAAGGTTTACTATTTATATAAGATAATGGAATCATTATCGAATAAGTTAAATCGATATAGTATTATGGCATAAATATAAATTATTTAATTAAAAAATGGGAGGAGTTAAAAATGGGAGATAACAAATTAGTTAGTGAGAAATACATTACACTTGATCAAGCTTTAGATTTAGTGAAAAGTGGAGATGTAATAGTTACAGGATTAGGTGCGGCTGAGGCAAAGGAAATGTCTAAAAATTTACATAAGATAGCAGATAAAGTTAAGAATGTTACAGTTACTACATGTTTACCACAAGAACCAGGTGAATATTTTATGAATCCAGAATATAAAGAATCATTTAGAATGGATGGATGGTTCTATACTGGAGTTATGAGAAAAGCACAAAAAAATGGAAATATATCACTTATACCTAATCATCTTCATTTAACGGCATTTAAGAGACAGTTTCATAAAAAGACCAATATATTTTGGGGAACTGCTACATTACCAGATAAGCATGGTTATATGTCTTTATCTTTAAGTAATATTTATGAAAAAAGAGTTTTAAAAGAAGCTGATTTAGTAATATTAGAGGTTAATAAAAATTATCCAAGAACATTTGGAGATGTTGAAGTTCATATTGATGAAGTTGATTATTTAATAGAAGTTGACTACTTACCACCAATATTACCTGACGCTGCGCCAAATGAAAAAGATTTATTAATAGGAAAGCTTATAGCTGATAGAATAAATGATGGAGATTGTATTCAACTTGGAATAGGTGGAATACCTAATGCAGTTGCAGCATCATTAATGGATAAAAAGGATTTAGGAGTTCATACTGAAATGTTTACTACTGGAATAATGAATCTAATAAAAGCTGGAGTTATAACTGGTAGAAAGAAGAACTTCAATTATGGAAAACATGTTGCTGGTTTTGCTTTTGGAACAAAAGAACTTTATGAGTTTTTAGATGATAATCCTTCAGTAATGATAATGGATGGATATTGGACAAATGATCCATATGTAATTTCTCAAAATGATAATCAAGTTTCAATTAATACTTCAATAGAAGTAGATTTAACTGGTCAATGTGCATCAGAATCAATTGGGCATATGCAATTTAGTGCAACAGGTGGACAATCTGATACAGCAGTAGGAGCTCAGATGTCTAAAAATGGAAGATCTTTTATAGCCTTATATTCAACTGCTATGGTTACAAATAAGGAAACAGGTGAAAAAGAAGAAATATCTAAAATAGTTCCATTTTTAAAACAAGGTGCTGCAGTTAGCTTATCAAGAAATGATGTTGATATGGTTGTAACTGAATATGGTATTGCAGAATTAAGAGGAACAACTATTGCTGAAAGGGTAGAAAGATTAATAGCAATAGCACATCCAAAATTTAGAGAAGAATTAAAAAGACAAGCTAAAGAATTAGGTATAGTATATTAATAGCATAAATTAATATATAATATTTTATAGAAGGTATGAAGAGTAATTAATTTAAGTAAAGACTTAATTTATTACTCTTCTTTTATATTTTAATAGTTATATAAAAATAATCCCACTTAATATACGGTTATTAAGTGAGATTTTTATAAAAAAGTTTTTGGTTTAAATTACCATTCGTTAGGATAAGCTACTAAATGCACAGTCACTGTCCTTCGACCAAAAGAATAACACTCTTCTAGTGTATTCATATATAAATCTATTTTGTTGCCATTAATTACTCCACCAGTATCTGAAGCAATTGCATAACCATAACCATCTACATATACCTTTGACCCTAAAGGAATAACATTAGGATCTACTGCTACTGAACTTAAGCCATTAGGATTACGAACAGGAGTAAGTCCAAGAGCTGTAACTCCACCACCAGTATAAGCTGTAGCAGTCATAGAATAGGTTGCTATATAACTTCCTGAAGAAGTAGAAGTAGAAGTAGTATTTTCTACATATCCTCTAGAAGGAGTAGCTAGAGCTGAAATTTGACTATTAGCACTAGTTATAGCTTCTTCAGCAAGAGAAATTGCATAAGAACTATTTAATTGAGGTAGTATAGATTTTAAATTGTCTAATGCACTACGAATATCGTTTGATGATGAAGAGCCAGAGTTAATCACAGAAAGTGAATTAGATATTAATGATACTTCATTTTTTTCTATAATATCCATTACTTCTGATTTTCTATTATTAAGCTCAGCTAAGGCTACCTCTTGTTCAGATTTTTTATAATTTAATTCTTCTAAATCAGCTTCAATAGATGCTTTTAGTGTTATTAAATCTTCTTTTTTTTCTTCAGCTAGTTTTTGATTTTCTTTTAACTGAGATTTTTGTTCATTGATAGAAGTAATCATTTCTTTATCAATAGATAAAATTTTCTTCATAGCATCTAATCTATTGAAGAAATCAGATATTCCTTCTGAGTTTATTATATAAACAAGCATAGTGGAAGATATATTTGATTTATACATAGAGCAAAGTCTATCAGAGAAGGTATCTTGAAGTTCTTCTATCTTAGAAGTAGCATCATCTATTTTTTTATTAATAGTTTCTATTTCTTTTTCAGTATTATTAAGATTATTATTATTTTCTTCTAAATCTGTGCTTATAATTTCGATATCATTATTAAGCTTAGTAATTTCTGCATTAATAGCTAAGGTTTCTGAATCTAGTTGTTCGTATTTATTTAAATTTTCTTGAATTATATCATTTGTTGAAGAATTTGGATCTGCAAAAGTTATAGTAGGTATATTAGCAAATAAAAAGGCCATAGTTATAGCAGATAACAAAGTTCTTTTTTTCAAAAATATCAACCTCCAATAATAAATTTGTAGCAGTCTACTTTAAATTTTACAGTAAAGCTAAGCAAATAGCAAGTTAATATATAATATGAAGTAAATACAACAAAATATATAACATATATATGCAAATAATATAATTATTTTGCTCTAATTTAAGAAAGCTTAGCTATAAAAATATAGCTAAGCTAATAATCATAATATTAAATAAATAAATTCCTATTTTTTATAAATTGCCTAGTAGTTTTACTAGAATAGCTTTTTGAACATGCAATCTATTTTCTGCCTCTTCAAAAATAGTACTTGAATGAGATTCTAATACTTCTTCTGTTATTTCCTCTTCTCTATGAGCAGGTAAACAATGAAGAACTATTGCATCTTTTTTTGCAAGTTTCATAATTTCACTATTAACTTGATATCCTTTAAAAGATTCTATTCTTTCCTTAGCTTCATCTTCTTTACCCATACTTGCCCATACATCTGTAATAACTACATCTGCATCTTTAATAGCTTCCTTAGGATTATTAACAATAACAAATTCAACATTATTATCCTTAGCTATCTCATTTCCTTTATTAATGTAATATTCATCAATCATATATTTATCTGGAATAGCTAATGAAACATTCATGCCTACAGTTAAGCAACCAACTAATAAGGATTGAGCCATATTATTCCCATCACCTATATAGGCAACTTTTAAATTATCAAATATAGTTTTACTTTCTCTTATTGTCATTAAATCAGCTAAAACTTGGCAAGGATGCTCATCATCAGTTAACCCATTTATTATAGGAATAGTAGAGCAATCTGCTAATGATTGAACTTCAGCTTGGCTAAAGGTTCTAATCATAATACCACTTAAATATCTTGATAAAACTCTAGCTGTATCTTGAATTGGCTCTCCACGACCTATTTGTAAATCATTAGAGCTTAAAAATAAAGGATATCCCCCTAATTGATACATACCAACCTCAAAGGATACTCTAGTTCTTGTAGATGACTTTTCAAAAATCATACCAAGTGTTTTTCCTTTTAGATGATGGTGTTCTATTCCATGTTTAAGTTCATACTTTAATTGATCAGCTAAATTTAGTATATCTAATATTTCATCTTTAGATAAGTCTTGCATTTTTAATAAATCTTTCTTCATAAAAATACTCCCCATTTTATATTTTAATTTTAGGCATCTAGTATTTCACTTAAAATTTGTACACCTAAATCTATTTCTTTTTTACTTATTATTAATGGCGGAAGAAGTCTAATTACATTTTTTCCTGCAGTTAATACTAGTAAGCCTTTCTTTAAAGCTTTTTTTTGAATTTCACTTGGTATACCATCTATTTCGATACCAATCATTAAGCCTTTACCACGTATATCTTTAATTAGTGGTGATTTTATAGTTTTTAATGATGAAATTAAATAGTTACCTTTTTCTAATATTTCATCTAAGCTTTCCTTATTACATAATTTGTTTAATACAACTAATGCACCTGAGGAAGCTACAGGATTACCTCCAAATGTAGTTCCATGGTCGCCTGGATTAAATACTTTAGATAGTTTTTCATTACATAAAAAGCCTCCAATAGGTAATCCAGCACCTAAGCCTTTAGCAATAGTAACTATATCAGGCTTTATATTGAAGTGATTATATCCAAATAGTTTTCCTGTTCTTGCAATGCCACATTGAACTTCATCAAAAATTAAAATAATATCTTTTTCAGAACAAATTTTATAAATTTCATTAACAAAGTCTTCATTTAATGGATTAACTCCACCTTCTCCTTGAATAGCTTCCATAATAACAGCACATACTTCATCAGATAGTTTTTCTTTAAATGAATCTATGTTATTTGCATCAAAGTAATCAAAGCCTTCAGGGAAAGGGAAGAAGTAGTTGTGGAATTTCTCTTGTCCTGTAGCTGTTAAAGTGGCTAAGGTTCTCCCATGAAAGGATTGATTTAAGGTTAATATTTTATGTCTATGTTTACCATATTTATCAAAACTATATTTTCTAGCAAGCTTTATAGCACCTTCATTAGCTTCAGCTCCTGAGTTACATAAAAAAACTTTTTTGAAGTCTGAAATTTCAATTAATTTTTCAGCTAAAGCAAGAGGGGCTTCATGTAGAAAAATATTTGATGTATGTTGTAATGTTTTAGCTGAATTAGCTACTGCATTAGCCCAGTCTGTATTACCATAACCTAAGCTATTAACGCCAATTCCACTAGTGAAATCTATATATTTATTACCTTTGTCATCAATAAGATATATTCCTTCTCCTTTAACTAAATTTACAGGGAGATAAGAATAGGTTGACATTAAAGGTGTATCGTTCATAATAAAACCTCCTGATAAGTTTTGTATATTAATATTAACAAATCATAGTTCCTATACCTTCATTTGAAAGAAGTTCTAATAAAATTGAATGTGGAAGAGTTCCATCTATTATATGAGCTGATTTAACTCCCATTCTAACTGCTTCAACACAACAATCTATTTTAGGAATCATACCACCTTGTATTACTTTATCTATATAAAGCTTTTTAATTTCATGAAGTCTTAAAAGAGAAATTAAAGAAGATGGGTTGTTTGCTTCATGCATAAGTCCAGGAACATTAGTTAATAATAATATTTTTTCAGCCTTTAGGGCAGAAGCTATTTTAGCAGCACAAATATCAGCATTTATGTTATAAGTTTCAGTACAATCTTTATCACCTACTGCAACAGAGCCTATAACAGGAATATATCCTGAGTTTAAAGCATTAGTAATTACTGTAGTATCTATAGATGTTATTTCTCCAACATAGCCAAGATCTACTTCACCAATTAATTTTTTTGCTCTAATAAAGGAACCATCAGTTCCACATAAACCTATTGCTTTACCTCCAACACTTTCAATAAGAGAAACGATATTTTTATTTACTTTTCCTCCTAAAACCATTTGTACTATTTCCATAGTATTTTTATCTGTATATCTTAAACCATTTATAAATTTACTTTCTTGGCCTATTCTTGATAAGAAATCAGATATATCAGGTCCACCACCATGAACAATTACTGGTTTTATTCCAACACATTGAAGTAATACTATATCTGTAGCAACGCTTTTTCTTAGTTCCTCACTTGTCATTGCATTTCCACCATATTTGATAACTACTATTTTTCCAGAAAGGGATTGTATATATGGTAAAGCTTGAGTTAATACTTTTGAATGTTCTGAATAATTCATTTTTATACCACCTTAACTTCTATAATCTCCATTTATTTTTACATAGTCATAACTTAAATCACATCCCCAGGCTATTGAGGAAGCTTCACCGTTATTCATGTTAATTAAAAGTTTAATTTCATCTTGTAATAGTATTTCTTTAGCTTTAACTTCATCAAAGGGAAGTCCCATTCCATTTTTACATATTTCTATTTCTCCACTGGAGCTTTTAAAGGATATATCTACTTTAGTAGGATCAAAGTTTACTCCAGAGTATCCAAGAGCACAAAGTATTCTTCCCCAGTTTGCATCACTACCAAACATAGCTGTTTTAACTAGAGGTGAATTTATTATAGACTTAGAAAGAATTTCAGCTTCCTTTTCATTTTTACTATTAGAAACAATACATTCAATTAGTTTGGTAGCACCTTCTCCATCTTTAGCAATCATTTTAGCTAAAATAATATTTAATTTATTTAAAACCTTAAGGAAGATATAATAATCATCATTTTTAGAAATTATTTTTTTATTTTTAGCTAGACCATTTGCTAATATTAATGCCATATCATTAGTACTTGTATCACCATCTACACTAACTCTATTATAACTTATTTTAACGCTTTCTTTAAGTGCTTCATTCAATAATTTACCAGATATATTTAGATCAGTAGTTATAAAGGATAACATAGTACCCATATTAGGTTCAATCATTCCTGAACCTTTAGCCATAGCCCCAATAGTTATTTTTTTATTATCTATATAAAACTCAAAAGCTAATTGTTTTTTGTAAGTATCAGTTGTCATAATAGCAGCTGCTGCATCATCAAAACCATCTTTTGATAATCTTTCAGTTAATAGTGGAATACCATTTTTTATTGCATCAATATTCAAAGGAACCCCAATAACTCCAGTAGAAGCTACTAATACATCAGTTGCTTTTAATTTAAGAGCTTTTCCTTGAACTTCTGTCATTCTTTTAGCAGCTATTAAGCCATCTTCACCATTACAAGTATTGGCATTTCCACTATTTATAATAATAGCTTGAGCTTCTTTATTAATAAGATGGTCTTTTGTTATATATATAGGTGCTCCTTTAACTTTATTTTTAGTATAAACACCAGCTGCTGTTGCTGGCACTTCAGAATATATAAGAGCTAAATCAAGCTTTAAATTATTTTTCTTTAGCCCACAATGAACTCCTGATGCAAGGAAGCCTTGTGGAGCTGTAACTCCTTTATCAGATAATAAATTCAAAATAAATCCCCCTCTTTTTAAAATGTAAAAATATTTAATTTAAGATAAAGAAAAATATTAATAGTAATTATATTTATTTGATTTTATTTAAAAATTTCGAAAATTAATTTCCTGGTGATATTAGCTTTAATCCATCCTTTTCATCAAATCCCATAATAATATTCATATTTTGGATAGCTTGTCCTGCAGCTCCTTTAATCATATTGTCTATAGTGCTAACTATTATTATTCCATCTTTTCTATGATTTAAATGAATTGATATATTACAATTGTTAGTATATCGTACATCTTTAATAGAAGCTGTTTCTCCTATAGGAAGTACATTTATAAAATATTCGTTTTTATAAAATTCTGAATATATATTATGAAGTTCTTCTATTGTTAAAGCTTTATTTATATGCTTTGAAAAATTGCAGTATATAGTTGATATTATTCCTCTGCTAATAGGGAGTAGGTGAGGAGTAAATGTAACTTGAACATTTTCACCTGCAATATCAGATAGACATTGTTCTATTTCTGGAGTATGTCTATGTGAACCTACGCCATAAGGTGCAAAGCTTTCATTTAATTCAGGATAGTGTGTTTTTAAGGAAAGTCCTCTTCCTGCACCAGTAGAACCAGATTTTGAATCACATATTATATTATTAATATCAACTATAGATTTTTTTAATAATGGCATTAATGCTAATTCTATTGAAGTAGGATAGCAACCAGGATTTGCAATAATTTTATAATTTTTAATTTCATCTCTATTAAATTCAGGTAAAGCATATATGCTTTTCTCATGAAGATTTTTATAGGCAAAGTCTTTACCATACCAATTTTTATAATCTTCTTCTTTTTTTAATCTAAAATCTGCCCCAAGATCTATTAAAATTTTATTTTCTTTATCTACTAAATTAGCTAGCTCTTCGCTTAATCCATGTGGAAGAGCAGCAAAAATAATATCACATTTATTTATAACTTCTTTTTCATTACCACATACTAGCTTTGTAATACCATAAAAATTTTTATATATAGATGATATTTCTTCACCTTGGTATGAAACTGAGCTAATGGCTTCTACTTTAACCTTTGGATGATTTAATAGAAGTCTTAACAATTCAGCACCTACATATCCAGTAGCACCAATTATTCCTACTTTAAGCATTTTACATCCTCCTTAGCTTTATTTATTGCTGTCAATAAAAGGTCAAGTTGAATCTTAACTGAAGAGGAGCTAGGTCCTCCAAAAACTTTTCTTTCTTCTACGCAATTTATTAAATTTATAGCCTCATATATATCATTTTCGAATATAGGAGAGAAATTCTTGAATTCTTCTAATTTAAGATCATCAATTGCTATATTTTCTTTTATACAATGAAGAACAATAGCTCCAACTATTTCATGAGCAGTTCTAAATGCTAATCCTTTTTTAACTAGGTAATCAGCTACATCAGTAGCATTTGTAAAGCCTAAGGAAGCTCCTTTTTTCATGTTATCTTTGTTAACCTTTAAGGTATCTAACATTCCATTAAAAGTTTTAATAGAAAGTAGAGTAGTATCTAAGGCATCAAATAAGGATTCCTTATCTTCTTGCATATCCTTATTGTAAGCTAGAGGAAGCCCTTTCATAACTGTAAGCAATGTAATAAGATCACCATAAACTCTACCAGTTTTTCCTCTTACCAACTCAGCTACATCAGGATTTTTCTTTTGTGGCATTATGCTACTACCAGTACTGTATTCATCTGATAATTCTATAAAGCTAAACTCATTAGTTGCCCATAAAATTATTTCTTCAGAAAATCTAGATAAATGCATCATTATCATAGATAATACTGAAAGTGCTTCAATAGCATAGTCTCTATCTGATACAGAATCTAGACTATTTACTGTAATATTAGAGAAACCTAAAGTATTAGCTACCATAGATCTATCTATATTATAGGTAGAAGTAGCAAGAGCACCACTACCTAAAGGCATTTCATCTAATCTTTTATAACAATCAAAAATTCTACTAATATCTCTCTTAAACATTTCTCCATAAGCTAGAAGATGATGTGCAAAAGTTATAGGTTGAGCTTTTTGGAGATGGGTATATCCAGGCATAATAGTATAAATATTTTCATTTGCCTTTTTATATATAGTTTCTTGAAGTATAAGTATGCAATCTAATACATCTATTAATGATTTCTTTAGATATAATTTTGTATCTAAAGTAACTTGGTCATTTCTACTTCTAGCAGTATGAAGTTTTTTTCCTTCATCACCAATATAGTAAGTTAAAGTACTTTCGATAAAGCTATGAATATCCTCAGCTGTTTCATCTATCTTAATAACTCCATTTTCCATTCTACTTAATATAGTTTCTAAACCAGCTACTATTTTATTGCTATCTTCCTTTGGTATTATATTTTGTTCACCAAGCATTTTTACATGGGCTAAACTACCTATAATATCTTCTTTATACATTCTAGAGTCTATTCTTATAGATGAGTTAAAATCATTAACTAAAGAATTAACTCCTTTTTCAAAACGTCCACCCCATAATTTCATAATTACTTACCAGCTTTCTTTAAGGATTCAATCATTTTTGCTCTTACTGTAATAGGTAGTCCAAATAAGTTTATAAATCCTGCTGAATCTTTTTGATCATAAACTGCATCTTCTCCAAATGTAGCATATTCTTCACTATATAATGAATATGGAGATGTCATACCTGCATTAACTATATTACCTTTGTATAATTTAAGTTTAACTTCACCTGTTACAGTTTCTTGAGTTTTTTCTATAAATGCAGATAATGCTTCTCTAAGTGGAGTATACCATTGTCCGTTATAAACTATATCAGCAAATTTTAAAGCAATTATTTCTTTATAATGAGAAGTTTCTTTATCTAAGCAAAGTTCTTCTAAATCCTTATGAGCTTTATATAAAATAGTTCCACCAGGTGTTTCATATACACCTCTTGATTTCATACCAACTAATCTATTTTCAACCATATCCATAATTCCTATGGCATTTTCTCCACCAATTTTATTAAGTTTTTCTATTAAAGTAACACCATCTAATTCTTCTCCATTTAATGCAACAGGAATTCCTTTTTCAAACTTTAAAGTAATGTAAGTAGGAGTGTTAGGTGCATTTTCTAATGTATTAGATAGTTCTAATATTTTATCATAGTTAGGTTCATTAGCAGGATCTTCTAAATCTAAACCTTCATGACTTAAGTGCCAAAGGTTTTTATCCTTACTGTAATTTGTTTCATAGCTTAAAGCTATAGGAATTTTTCTATCTAAAGCATATTCTATTTCTTCTTCTCTTGATTTAATATCCCATATTCTCCAAGGAGCTATGATATCCATATCAGGTGCAAAAGCTTTAACAGCTAATTCAAATCTAACTTGGTCATTTCCTTTTCCAGTACAACCATGACAGATAGCATCAGCACCTTCAGCCTTTGCTATTTCAACAAGTCTTTTTCCTATTATAGGTCTTGCAAAAGAAGTTCCAAGAAGATACTTTCCTTCATAAACTGCATTAGCTTGAATAGTAGGGAAAACATAATCCTCAACAAATTCCTTAGTTAAATCTTCAATATAACACTTTGATGCCCCAGTTTTAAGTGCCTTTTCTTCTAATCCAACAAGCTCATCTTTTTGTCCAACATTACCAACTACAGCAATTACTTCACAACCATAAGTATCCTTTAACCAAGATATAATTATAGAAGTATCAAGACCTCCAGAATAAGCTAAAATAACCTTATTATATTTTTTCATATTAAATAACCCCCTCATAAATGGTAGATAAAAACTACATTTTCAATATGTTTATAATTATACACATGAAAGTATAAATATGCAAGAATATTTTAAATATTTATGCAAAAACTATGTATATTTCATGAATAATATATTATATTATGAAAATGAACTTATAAATATGTATCGAATTTACTCGAAGTATGATAATAATTAACGAATTTTAATGAAAAATTATACAAATTTTAATAATGCTAAATCAAGATTAGAAATATCAAAGAATTTATTATATATTTTATATGATGAAACAATAGCGGAAAAGACAGGATTA
Source organism: Clostridium sp. (assembly GCA_017435645.1). Lineage (GTDB taxonomy): Bacteria > Bacillota > Clostridia > Clostridiales > Clostridiaceae > Clostridium. Next base: position 27,473 of record JAFSER010000015.1, read on the forward strand.
AATATAGAAGAGATTAAAGTGTTAAGAGGTAAGAAGTTATAGGATAGGTTTTAATAGCCTATCCTATTTATAAGAAATTTTCTAAGTTAGTTATTTGTAAATCCCTTAAGTGTTCTGTTGTAGAACGTAAAGAGTGAAGAGTAGCTAGTGATTCAGCTCTATCTCCACCTCTAATATAAAGTGAAAGTTTTAAGGCATCATTTTTTAATGAATCATAATCTACATGATTTAAATAGATAGCTGGAATTAAGCTTTCATCAATAATTAACTCTACTAAAGCTAATGAATATTCATAAGCTTCTTCTTCATTATATTCATTTAAAAAATCCTCAATTATATCACATTCAGTAACTATATCATTACATACATTTATAAACTTATTATTTAAAAACAATAAGCCTATAATTAAAGCAACAAAGAAAAAAATAGATATATAAGTATTCTTCATTAGTTATCATCCTTATTTTCATGTATTTGATAAAAGAATTTACCATTAGTATCAGTCATAGCAATTATGACATTTTTAATTGAATTTATATTATGTTTTTTTAATTCATTTATTATCCACTCATCACTTTTGCCAGAAGAGGTTAAAGAATTTCTATTAAATTCGCCATCTAGTATATATATTTTAGGTAAAGTTGGTTTTGAAGATTTATTTTCAGAAGTTAGAAAAGACATTTGTCCATTATTTTCAAGTATTCCGTATTCTATATCATTTAAATCAAAATATCCTGCAAGACGAATTTCTTCCATAAGCTCATCTAAATTAATTTGTTGTTTTTTTAATTCGTCAAATAAAATTTTTCCTTTAGCAATTAGTATGCAAGGTTCACCCTCTAAAATTTTACGAGCTTTTTGACTTTTTAGTTGCAATAAAGAAAGAATAGTTTTTATAAATAATAAAGTAATAATTGGAATAACCCCAAGAATTAATGGTAATCTTGTATCTTGCATAGGTAAAGCTGCTAAATCTGAAATCATAATAGTAATTACAAATTCATATGGTTGTAATTCTCCAATTTGTCTTTTTCCCATTATTCTTATTACTAAAATAACAATAGTATAAAGGAAAACTGTTCTTAATAATACAATAAACATAATAATAACACCTCGTATAAGTAGTATTTCTCTTCAGAAAATTTTTATACTTTATATAATTGTGGTGTAGAATTTTAGATTATTAAGTATATAATATAGGTAAGTAACTGTAAAACTACTAGATTAATGAGCATTAAGGAGAATTTTATGGAGAATTTTGAGATAAGTTATAAAGGTAAAGTATATAAAGTAAATAAGGAAACCACATATAAAGAATTACTTGAAGATAAATTAAATATAAATCCATATGATATAGCTTTATGTAGATTAAATTTAAAATATCATGAATTATTTAGGACTATAAAAGAAGATGGAAAATTAGAGTTAGTACCTTTTGAAGGTATAAACAGCTCCATTGGATATAAAATATACAATAGAACATTACAATTTATTTTTATTAAGGCCTCTTTAGATTTATTTCCAAGTGCAGTAATTACCATAGAACATAGTATAGGAGAAGGAGTATTTGGAACTATTCATAATGGAAGGACATTTACAAAAGAGGATATAGAAAAAATTAAAGAAAGAATGAAGGATATTATAAAAAGAGATATTCAAATAAATAAGATAAAAAAAAGAAAAGAAGAGGCTATCGAAATATTTAAAGAATATGGAATGGAGGATAAAGTATCACTTTTAATGCATATGGATTTTAAGGATGTATCACTGTATGAATTAGAAGGAAGATATGATTATTTCTATGGTCAAATGGCTTTTTCAACTGGAGTAATTAAAGGATTTGATTTATTTCAATATGAGCAGGGAGTAGTATTAATGTCTCCTGAAAGAAATAATTTAAATAATGTCTTGAAATTTAAAGAGCATAGAAAGCTTTCACAGATTTTTATGGAAACTGAAAAATGGTTGAATATTATTGGTGTTGGAGATGTAGGGTCTTTAAATGATAAGGTGGAAAATGATGAAATAACTGATTTAATCATGGTTGCAGAAGCGCTACATGAAAAGAAGATTGCACAAATAGCAGATATGATAAGGGATAGAAGGGAAACTAAAGTAGTATTAATAGCAGGACCAAGTTCCTCAGGAAAAACTACATTTGCAAATAGATTATCCGTTCAATTAAGAGTAAATGGATACGTACCAGTTCCAATTTCATTAGATGATTATTTTGTTGATAGAGATCATACACCAAAGCATGAAAATGGAGAGTATGATTTTGAAAGTGTTTATGCTTTAGATTTAGATTTATTCAATTCCCATTTAACTAATCTATTAGAAGGAAAAGAAATAGAAGTTCCAAGCTTTAATTTTAAAAAAGGTGAAAGAGAATGGGTAGGAAATAAAATAAAGCTTCCAGATAAAGGTTTAATATTGATTGAAGGAATTCATGGTTTAAATCCTATGTTAACAAAATCTATTCTAGATGAACAGAAATTTAAAATTTATATTTCTGCTTTAACTCAATTAAACCTTGATAATCATAATAGAATTGCAACTACAGATATAAGAAGAGTTCGAAGAATAGTTAGAGACTTTTTATCAAGAGGTTTTTGTGCTGAAGATACCTTATCAATGTGGAACTCTATAAAAAAAGGAGAAGAAAAAAATATTTTTGTGTATCAAGAAGAAGCTGATGTAATGTTTAATTCTACATTAGCATATGAACTATGCGTATTAAAGAAATATGCTATGCAAGAGCTAGATAAAATAAAGCCAGAAAGTAAGGTTTATTTATTAGCAACTCGTCTTAAAGCATTTTTAGGATTTTTTAAGGAGATAGATAAGGAACGTGTACCAACTAATAGTATTTTAAGAGAATTTATTGGTGGTTGTGATTTCTATAAATATTAAAATTTAATATTAAAACAAAAGCTTCTAATAAGATAAGAACAGTATTATAAAATTTACTTATTTTATTGGAAGCTTATATATTTTGAAAAATAATTAGTATAATAAATGGTTATGTAATTATTTTAAGACTTGTTATAAACAATAGATTTTTATTTACATTAATACAAAAATTAATTTGTGAAGTATACTGTGATATAAGTTTTTTTATACTATATAATACGTTGAAATTTAAATTGAATATATGTTAAAATAAATAAGTAAATAAAATACATAAATAGTTAATTTTATATATTTAAAAGGGGTTAATATGAGATTAAAAGATGATTATGGAAAAGATATGTTAATTTTAGATGAAGAAAATTTAACTTACAAAAGTTTTTTTAGAAAAATTGTTATTAAAAGATCAGATATTAGAAGTGTATTTTACGATGAACAGATATTAGGTATACTAACTTATAGCGGTAAAATATATACGTTAGTTATTATAAAATTATTATTTAGTGAAAGAAAGAGATTAGAAGAATTAAGATTAGAGCTTAATAAAGAAAATATATTATTTGATTATACTAAGTCACTAAATAGTGAAATATATCTACTATTTATATCAAATTTTATGAATATTTTTGTTATTCAAGCTAGTTATAGTATTATAATAAAAATATTTTTATTAATATTAATAATTTCTTTTTTGATTTTAATAAGAAAATTAGCAAAGACCACTATATATAATATTGATAAAGAGGAAGTTGAGATTTTTACTTGGAAAACTACTCTTAAGTATAAAAAGCATGAAATAGATAAAATTAAAGTTACAAATAAAAGTAGTTGTTTAAATAGTATTGTTTTTAAGAAAAATAAGAATAAATTTATTTTAAATTATAAGAAAAATCCATATTTAATTAAAATATACAATACAAGCCTAACTAAACTTTTTAATTAATATAGATATTTAATTCACCACAATATATAATATTGATAACAAAATTATTTATACTAAAGGAGAAAAAAGCATGAGTGGCATGGGTGTTTTTGATATATTAGGTCCAATAATGATTGGTCCTTCATCATCACATACTGCAGGAGCTGCTAGACTTGGAAAAGTAGCAAGGACTATAGCAGGTAATGAAGTAGTTGACGTAACTTTTTTATTACATGGCTCTTTTGGAAAAACTTATAAGGGACATGGAACAGACAGAGCACTAGTTGCAGGAATAATGGGAATGGATCCATCAGATGAAAGACTAAGAGATTCTCTTGAAATTGCAAAAGAGAAGGGAATTAAAATAGATTTTAAAGATGTAGATTTAGGAGATTATCATCCTAATACAGTTAAGTTCTTAATGAAGCTTAAGAATGGTAAAGAGTGTGAAATTGTAGGTTCATCTATTGGTGGTGGAAATATTGAAATAAATGAGATTAACGGAAATGAGGTTAAGTTTACTGGAGCATATTCTACAATAATAACTTCTCATAAAGATATTCCAGGTACTGTAGCAAAGGTAACTAATATTCTGTATGATAGCAAGGTTAATATAGCTTTTCTAACATTAGGAAGAAGTCAAAAAGGTAAAAATGCTACTATGACATTTGAAGTAGATAGTAAAATTTCTAATAATTTGATTGAAGAAATTAGAAAAGTAGAAGGAATTGAAAAAGTAATACTTATTAATAAGATTGAGGACGGTGAATAGTTTGGACATAGCAAGATCAGGAGAAGAGCTTATTAAAATATGTGAAAAAAATTCTATTTCTTTAAGTGAATATGCAATTAGAAGAGAAATGGAAGATAGAGATGTATCACGAGAAGAAGTATTATCAAAAATGAAAAAAACACTAGATGTTATGAGAAGTGGGGCTACTGAAGCAAGAGAAAAAGCTATTTATTCAGTAAGTGGACTTATTGGTGGAGATGCTTTTAAGCTTCAAGAATACTTAAAAAATGGAAAAAGCCTAACTGGTGACACTATGATTTTAGCTATGGCAATGGCATTATCATCATCAGAAGTAAATGCTTCTATGGGAAGAATAGTAGCTTGTCCAACAGCTGGTTCTTGTGGAATACTTCCAGCAGTAATATTAACAGCAGGAGAAAAGCTTGGAAAAAGTGATGACGAATTAGTAATGGCATTATTTGCATCAGCAGCAGTAGGGATGATAATAGGAAGAAATGCTACTTTTGCAGGAGCAGAGGGTGGATGTCAAGCTGAATGTGGATCAGCAGCAGCAATGGCATCAGCAGCAGTAGTTGAAATGATGGGTGGAACTCCAAAGATGTCTTTAGATGCAGCTGCAATAGTATTTAAAAATATATTAGGACTTGTATGTGATCCAGTTGCTGGCTTAGTTGAAATTCCATGTGCTAAAAGAAATTCATCAGGAGCAATAAGTGCTTTATGTACAGCAGATTTAGTTATGGCAGGAGTAGAATCAAAGATACCATTTGATGATGCCTTATCTGCAATGTATAAAGTAGGAAGAAGTCTTCCACCAGAATTAAGAGAAACAGC
>JAFSER010000004.1 GCA_017435645.1 Clostridium sp.
AAAATTAGAAGAGGATATAGCCAAAAGTGAAGAAGAATTAATGTCACTTCAAGAACAACTTTGCCTGGAAGAAGTATATTCAAATCCTAAGGAAAGTGAAAGAGTAAGTAAAGAAATTAAAACATTGGAAGATAAAATTTCTTTATTATATGAAGAATGGGAAAACTACGAATAAAATTCACCTATAAATTCTTATTAAATATTAATGAATCATCTAATAAATATAATTTGGAAAATTTATAAATATAGCTACAAATACTAAAACTAGTAGATATTTAATATTTCTACTAGTTTTAGTATTTTACATATATCAACTAATAATATTTAGTTAATCCTAATTTATATTATTATCTTTTTCCTGTAGAACCAAAGCCACCTCTATCTTCATTTCCAAAGCTATCTACTTCTTCAAATTCTATTTGTGGCATAACTTCCATTATTCTAAATTGACCTATTTTATCCCCTTGTCTAATCCATACCCCATTTAATTCTTTATCTACTGATTTTAAACAGAATACAGGCATATGCCACATATCATTATCTCCAATATATGTATCATCTACTACTCCAACTGAATTAGTTTGAATTATTCCCCATGTTTTAAAAGTTGAACTTCTTGGTGCTAAATGCCCTTCCCAGCCTTGAGGTAATTCTAATGCAAATCCTAATGGTATCATAGCTCTTTCACCTTCATTTACAAATACATCTTTACTTGCATAAAATAGTGATAGGTAACTTTTTGATATCATCTCCAAGTTTTCCCCCACTCCACACCGTACATGAGGTTTTCACCTCATACGGCGTTCCCTCGTATATTTACCTATTCTTTTAAATTATAGTATTACCAACCTGTTTTCTTAGTTTGTTTATTTTACTTAGAGCAGTTTTGTTTGGATTAATTATATTTATATATTTGTTTATTGTCTCAGTTTTAGTAGCATGTATAAGCTTGTGCACCTCATATGTTATAAGAACTAGATTGCTATATTCATCAGTTCCACCCATACTTACTGGCTTTATATGATGACATTCCATGTTGTCTATTTCAAGATATTGTTTTGTCACCTTACACTCCCCTTTTTGTGCAACATATAATGAAATTCTATTATCATTATATTCTACACTTTTAGCAGGATTTGGGTTTTCCATTAACAGTTTTAATGTTCTGTTTGATACACTGTTTTGTTTTGCATGTATCATCTTCCTACCTTCTTCGGTGTAATTATTAATATTTTGATTTATACACATGGGAGGTTTGGTTTTAATTGCTCCTATTGGAAATAGGGGTTTGTTGGCTATATAGTATGTTTTATAATTATAATTACTATATAGTTTCTTATACAGTATTGTACTTTCTCCCTTGCTACTTCTTATCCTTTTAGTTCTATTATATATAAATATATTGGTTCTGTAAGCTATATTGGAAAAATCCACATTTACGTTTGTTGCTACCTTATAGTAGTTTTGCAAACCCAATACCATAGAATTGTATCTATTTACATTATTTATATCGGGTTGCTTTTGTATCTTTATAATTTGACCTCTTAATTCTTTTATAGCTTTCTCCTTAGCTTTGTTTGTCATATGGGACTGTACAACTAAATTATTACTCTTTTTTCTTAGTTTCATTTTAAAACCTAGATATTCCGAGTAATTTGTTTTAAGGTTTACTATTTGGGATTTCTCTTCACTTATCTCCAATTGTAGTCTTTCTTTCAACCATTGTTTAGTTGCATGGAAACTTTTATTAGCAGTTTCACTATCTCTACAGAAAATTTTAAAGTCGTCTGCATACCTTACTATATACATTTCTTTTAATTTTGACTTTCTTCTGAGTGATGTGTATTTGTTACTTCTTTCAATTTTGCCATTTCTAATTCTGTCGTAATTGTGTTTTGTTTTAATATGTTCCCATTGATTGGCTATCCACCAGTCCAGTTCGTTGAGAACAATATTTGCTAGGAGAGGTGATAGTATTCCTCCTTGTGGAGTACCTTTTGTTGGTATTCCTTGTCCTTTTATTGGTGCTTTTAGCATTTTCCCAATGATACATAGGAGTCTTTTATCTTGTATTCCTAGTGTCCACATCTGTTTTATGAGTTTTTCATGGCTTACATTGTCGAAGAAACCTTTTATATCAACATCTACAACATAGCTTAATTTATTACTTTGCATTAAGTTGTAACATTTGGCTATTGCATGGTGGGTACTTCTGTTTGGTCTAAAACCATAGCTGTGTTCGTAGAATTTTGCTTCACATATAGGCTCTAACACTTGCTTTATGCATTGTTGCACAATTCTATCTTCTATGGTTGGTATACCTAGTGGTCTAGTTTTTCCATTAGGTTTTGGAATTTCTACCCTTCTTACTTCATGTGGAGTATAGTTGTTGAATCTGCTTTGTATGTGTTCTACGAACTCATCCTCTTTCATATTCGCTATATATTCTATACTCCTACCATTAGTTCCCTCAGTTTTACTCCCACTATTTCTTTTGATGTTTCTATATGCTAATTTTATATTTTCACTACTAGTGATTATTTCCATGAGTTTGTAGAACTTATAGTTGTTCTTTTTAGCCTTATGGAATAAATCATCAAATACGTCTTGCATATTGTAGTATTCATTGTTTCTAAGTTTTTGTTTCTTAAGACAATAGGTAGTCATTAGTCGGTTAATCATTCCTTTTATTAATTTTGTTGAATTTTCACCTCTATTAGTCTTACAAGAACCTAATGTTATACTATATAATTTAAATTTTATTGTAAATTTACGACTTAGGGCTATCCCTCCATAGCTTGTTATCACTATTTCTTAGGTACTGTGCCCCTACTCTCACTAGGATTAAAATATATTTCTATATTACTACTTCATTGGTGGTAAGACCTCCATATTCCTAGCTTTCCACGTTCCAATAATTCTTATCTTTTACCATAAGCCCTTAGGTAGTTTCTTTGAGCCTGTCAACTTGCATAATGCCTGTAACATTATAAGGAATTTCATATAGACGAATCTTACTTTTCCTCATTGACAACATACTTTGATGTTATATACATTTCTATATATTCTGGATTTAGACCCTTACATTCAAAACTTCGTCAGTTCCATCTTGTTATTAGGAACATTCTTACCATAGACTTTTTATAGACCACCGACCTATCTTGCACTTGACTACCTCTAGTTCACTTTTCCTCAACTTAACTTGTTAGGGTACAATCTCAGCCGACTTCACCGAGCTTATGACACTTCTATGCTATACCCATTTTCATGCCATTCGGAGTATTACGGAGAGCCTTTCAAAGCGTTACCTTATCATTCGACTCTTAGAATTATTAGTTCTCCTAATTATCTAATTAGTGAGTAATCTTTTCAATTACTAACGTGTCACACCATCTATCCAGTTTCCTTTAGTGATTTTCTTTAATTTTGTAGCTCCCTCAAAATACTTTATTCTAAGCTTCATATAATCTTCCTTTCATGAAAACTAAAATTTATATATATATTTTAAAATAATAAAATAAACATTTAAAGTATTAATATAAAAATCTATAAATTAAATAGTTTTTTATAATTTAAAAGGAGCTTCATTATTTAACATGATAACTCCTTTTTTACTATATTATTCTTAAAAATTATTTCTTACAAAATTCAGGCTTAATTCTATTTACTACTAATATTTTTGCATCCTTATTATTAGAATCTATAGTAACCTCATTCCAATTATAATATAATGGCTTTTCAAAAAATTTTCTATTTACAATTGAAATTATTCTATAGCATCCATTTGGTAAATTATTAAACTCTACCTTCCCCTTTGAATCAGTAAACTTTGAATCATAAAGCTTTGGAGAAACTCCATTTAACACATATAAATTTATTCTTCCTCCCTTTATTTCAGCTCCACTCTTATTACCTAATCTAGTATAAACACTAATACTACCTAATTTTTCTTTAGCCTTATTTGTATTTTTCGATTTATTTTTTTCTTTCTCTAATTTTTCATTAGAATATTTTTTTTGTAAACTATTTTCTATTTCTTCATAAATACTATTATAAGCCTTAGAATACTTTTCATCTTCCCATGAGCTATCTTTACTAATAGTTGGTCTTTCTTCACATATATTAACCTTATTAATTATAACTTCACTATCTTCTATAAATTCATTCTCATCATTTAAATCTTGTCTATGCTCTATAGTATTTATATCTTCTTCATAAGCAGCACAATCACCTTCTATAATATCTTCACACTGATTACACTTTATGTTATTACTATTATTTATAGTGTTGCCGCTATTTATAGTACTTCCAGCTTCTACTTCATTGCCAATACTAATAAATAAATCAATATTCCCATTTTCATCCACTGTATATTTTTTATTTTCATCACTATGATATTGGTCATTAATTTCTATTTTCATTTTAACCTCCAAAGTGCAATATAGTTACATAATACGTTTTCTATATCTACTTGGTGATTATTTTTTTAATTATACTACATTTAATAAAGATATATTTAATAAAATCACTTTTCTCAATAAATGATTTTATTACCTTATATATGATTATATATTATTCAATATACTCTACTTCAAATATATAAATAATATTATTTATATATTTTTATAAATTTATTCTATCTATATTTTATTTTTAATCTAGTATCTTACTTATTTACCTTCTCTTAATTTCTATTAGTTTGTAATTAATATTTCAAAAAAATTTAATTCTTATTTAAACATATGTATATCTCTAATTCTTTCTACTTTATCTTATATTTCTATCTCTTCATTTAATTTTTGCTTTCTTATTTTTCATTACTTTATTTTTAACTTCATTATATACTCCACATTATATTAAACCCTTATTTTTTCCCAAAAAATATATGATTTATTTTTTTATATTATAGGAATACTAATATTGCTAAATAAATATAGGAGGTGTTTAAAATTAAAATTAAAAAAACTATTATATCCTTTATAGTTTTTAATATATTATTATTACCTATAACTGCTTTTGCTTCAACTTATATTAATTCTGAAGCAGAAGAAAAAGAAAGCATAAATGAAAAAATAATCTATCTAACCTTTGATGATGGTCCTGGTGGTGATGTTACAAAAAAGGTTCTAGATATTCTAAAAAAAGAAAATGTTCCTGCAACCTTCTTTGTTATAGGTTGTCAAATTAAAGGACAAGAAGATATTATATTAAGAATGAAAAATGAAGGACATAGCATTGGACTTCATAGCTATAGCCATGATAGAAATAAGCTTTATTGTAGCAATGAAAACTTTTTAGAAGAAATGAAAAAATGTCAGGATACTCTTTATGAAGTAACAGGAGAAAAATATAAAATATTAAGATTTCCTTTTGGATGCAATAATCAATCCTATAAGCTAACTCAAAAATTAGTTGATAGTATCCATGATAATAATCTAAAAATATATGATTGGACAGTAGATAGTGGTGACGGAGCAAATTATAAATCTTCCCCAGAAACTCTTATAAAGAAATCTTGTAAAGAAGAAGATAATGCAGTTATATTAATGCATTGTGGATATATAAATAAAAATTCTGCTGAAGCTCTTACTTCTATAATTAAATATTATAAAAACAAAGGATATACTTTTAAATCCATAGATGAAACTACTCCCGAGGTATATAAAGTAACTAAAAAATAATTTTTATATTATACATTTTTTAACAGGTAATAGTTATTGGTATTAATATAACTCTATGAAATCTTAAAATTATAATATACTACTTTCTTGTAAATACTTAATATAAAAATATACTACATATTGATAAACATATTTTAATTTATATTATTTGTAGATGATATAAAAAAATATACTACTGTTATTTTTAACTAATAACAGTAGTATATTTTTTATTTATTTACTAAAACTCCTGTTGTTCTTAATGCTGTTAATATAGCTTTATATAATACAGGTCCTATTATTCCATTTAATATTGTTGCTGGAAGTACTGCTACTAAAAATAATGATATAAAACCTCCTGGTAATCCACTTATTAAAAAAGCTGAGCCTAAGAAAGATAAGCCACTTATAAGTGTTCCAAATACTAATCCAAATACTATTTTTATATTATCACTAAACTTATCTCCCATTATCTTAAAAGTAATATAAATAACATGTCCACTAACTAATTTATCTATTATATTTGGTAATTGACCTACTGGAAACTTTGTTGTTAATGCAGTAATAATTCCAATAATAATACTTACTAATATAGTAGTTTTATAGTCCTTATTAATTAATATAATAATAAATAATATTGCTACTGCAAAATCTGGTTGCATTGGTAATCCTAAAGCTGGTGTAATTTGATGTAATAACGCTCCTATTGCTATAAGAATAGCATTTAATATCATTTTTTTAGTATTTATATTTTTTCTCATAATTAATTCTCCTTTTATATATACTTCTAATTTTTAATCTTTATTATCACTCACTTTTCATACCATACTTACCAGCTCCTTCTTATTAATTAATATTTCTAAAATTAAAAACGCCCTATACAAAATGTATAGGACGATATAACTCGCGTTGCCACCTAAATTGCTTTAAAAAGCCACTCTAATCAGGTACTACATACCCTATTCCCTGTATCGTGGGACATACGGATCAACTACTTTAAATATTTCGTCTCACTCCTCAAAGGTCCATTCACTATTAGCTATAGTACTGAAATCTCACCATCTTCAGCTCTCTTAAACCTTGCATAATAGTTACTACTCCTTATCATAGGCTTGTCTTATTTATTTATATAATATTATCACTTGTATTATTTGTCAATAGTTTTAAGAATATTTTGTCTATTTGGTATTATTATAATAAAAATAAATAAAATTACTAATAAAATTCCCTTAATAATACTTGTTCCACTTATGCTCCACCAAACTCCTTTAATACCTAAAGAAGCTATACTACTTAAATATATTGCAATAGGTATTCTACATCCTGTTAAAATAATACTTACCCATGATGGAGTTACTGTATCTCCAAGACCATTAAAGGCTCCTGCTGTAGTTATTTCAATACACATAAACAACTGTGAAAATCCTAAAATTGTAAGATATATAGAACCTTCTCTTATAGCATCTGCCTCTGGAATAAATATAGAAAATAGTCCTTCTCCTGCAAAAACTAATAATAGTGTTGCAAATATTCCTATACTTGTAGCCATTGCCATAGTTGTCTTATATCCTTTAATTATTCTATCCCATCTTTTTGCTCCATAGTTTTGTCCAATAAATGAAGTTAAGGCTACTGCAAAACCTTCTGCTGTCATCCATGATATTGCTTCTATTTGAGACCCTACCTTTTGTACTGCTATAGCTACTGGTCCCCAATTTGCTACAACTCTTCCTATTACCATTGCAAAAATAGAAAAACAACAATTTTGAAGGGCACTTGGTATTCCAAGTCTACATATTTTATAACTAATTTTTTTATCTAAATATTTTTTATTTTCCATTCCTAAAGTATATCCACTTTTTATAAATATAACCACAAATATTATTGTAACTATAGCTTGTGCCCCTACTGTAGCTAATGCTCCTCCAACTACACCAAGAGCTGGAAAACCACATAATCCAAAAATCAATACTGGATCTAATATAATATTTATAACCAATCCTATTGTATTTATAACAAATGGTAATTTGCTACTTCCTGAAGCATTAAAAACTCCAGTAAATAAAGGATTTAAAAAACTAAATATCATACCAACAGAAACTATTACTAAATACTTTAATGACATATTAATAATTTCTGAATCTCCAAGCTTAAAAAATCCTATTAACCTCTCTTTAAATACTAATAAAATTACAGTATAAACTAAGGCTATTAATATATTAATTAATAAACTATTATAAATAAATTTATTTTTTTCTATATTATCTTTTTTCCCAATGGCTTGAGAAATTCCAATTTGACCACCTATCTTTGAAATATAAACTAATGCACTTCCAAACCATGTAAAAAATCCTACTGTTCCAACTGCAGCTACAGCATTACTTCCAATTCTTCCAACCCACATCATATCTATTAAATTATAAGCCATTTGAATAAATGATGTTCCCAAAATAGGCAATGATAATTTAACTAATGTACTAAAAATATTTCCAGATACTAAATCAACTGTCTTCTTCATAAGTCTCCTCCTAATAAGTAAAAAAACTTCAAAAAATGAAAATTAACTTATATATTATATAAAATAATAATAAGTTTAATTTCAAATTATGAAGTATTCTAAAACTAGATTATTAATCTAAAATTATATAATATTTTTAAAAATATAATTTATATTAATAATTAATTATTTTCATTTACTTTAATTTCTTCATTACATTCTTTGCTTTTATTTTGGTTTTTCTTATCGTTAATTAAAGTTGCTACTAAAGCTACTCCTGCCATTGCTGCCACTGCTAATTTCCCAATATTTTTTATCTTCATTTTTATTCCTCCTAATATTTATTTAAATTGATTACTTTCTTTATAGTATTCATATCCGATTTTATTTAACTTTTGAATTATTATATCTTCTTCAATATCCATATCATCACATAAAGTTTCTAAATTAGAATAAGAATCTCTAAGTTTCATATTAATAATACTTAGTAACATATTAGGATCCATTGATTTAATTTGATCATTATCCATAATACTCCTCCTCTTTCATATAACTTTAATCTTAAATAAAATATACCATATATTTTCATTTTTAAAAAGACTATTATATAAATTAATACATTCTAAATAATTAAAGGCTGTCTTATGACAGCCTAGAAATATGATTATTTAACTTCTGGTACTTTGGAAGCCTCACTTTTTTTAGGTGATTTATATCTCTTTTTTTCCCAACTTGCTTCTTGACCTTTTTTAGCCATAACTTCACCTCCAGTATACCTTTAGTATAAATAATCTAGCTGAATTTATTCCTCATCATAAACTTCTAAGTATTTTGTTTTAACTCCACTTTTTTCCCATCCAAGTATAGAATCTAAATTAACATTTTCTGCAGATTTAAATATTGACTTTTCAACACCATCAAAATTCTTTTTTAATTCCTTAATAAGCTCTTTTATTTCATATCTTTTATTACCTATTTTTTCTGCAGCTACCATACAAGCACAGTTTAATGGCCAAATACCTGCATTATTTGTAAATCTCTTAATATATTCTTCTTCTACATAATATAAAGGTCTAATAAGTTCCATTTCTGTAAAGTTAGCTGATTTAAACTTTGGCAACATAGTTTTAAAGTTACCAGCATAAAGAACATTTAAAAGTGTTGTCTCAATTACATCATTATAATGGTGTCCTAAAGCTAGCTTATTGCATCCTAGTTCCTTTGCTTTATTATATAATGAACCTCTTCTCATTCTTGCACAAAGATAGCATGGATAATCTCTAGCCATCTTGTCTACAACTTCAAATACTTTTCCATCATATATATGTAGTGGTATTCCTAAATGCTCACAATTTTCTATAAGAAGCTCTTTAATTTGTGGATGATATCCTGGATCCATTGCAATAAATTCTAAATCAAAATTCATTTGACCATGCTTTTTTAATTCTTGAAAGCATTTAGCCATTAATAAGGAATCCTTTCCACCTGAAATAGCTACTGCAATTTTATCTCCTTCTTCAACTAGCTGATAGTCCTTAACTGCTCTAACAAACTTAGTCCATATATGTTTTCTATATTTTTTAACAAGGCTACGCTCTATTTCTGCTAAAGTTTTCTTTTCTTCAGTAGGAACAAGTCTCTCACAGCCCTTTCCTGCTATACTACTCAAATCATCACCTCATTTAATAATATTTATAAATTATATCATCTTTTAAATAGATTGTCTTTAATATTATTCTTTTATATTAGACTTTATTGCCTGTGGAAAATTAAATATATTTTCAGGATTATATTTTTCTTTTATCTCTCTTAACTTCTTATAATTTTCTCCATAATACTCTTTTTCAAACTCATATAACTCATTAAACGGGAAATTAACAAAGGATCCTACTGTCATTGAACCTATAATCTTAAAGTTATCTATTATCCATTTCTTATTTTCTTCTGCAAATTCATCTTCTTCCCATACTGACTGAATTCCAAGAATAAATCGTGCATCTCTATAATAAAAAGCAGTATCATCTCTATTTATATCTGAAATAGCTCCTCCTAATCCATAAAATGATATAGCATTGTAATAATATCCCTTTGATGGATTACTAACTATATTAATAAACCTTTTAATTTCTTCTTTACTATAATCTTTATAAACAAATCTTCCTGTAGATTTATACTTTTCATAATCTGGATGACTGTCTTGTATCCATCTATTACAGTCTAAAAGGCTTCTTTCTTCTACTATAACTTCTATATTCTTATCTACTTCTAATAATGGTTTTAATATTTTTCTTGCTTCTACAGTATCTCCATAAAATATTCCTGTTGCTTTTACTCCTCTTCCATTTACAACAGAATTATATATAGCTGTTTTTAAATTTATTCTTCTATCTAAATCTTTATATAAATCTTGTAGTTCTAATATAAATTTAGTTATTATTTCATCAGTTGAGTTAGGATAGTTTATATAAATTATACTTGCTTTTTCTGCCTTTATATCTAACTTTAAAGTCATAGATGTTATAACACCAAAGTTACAACCACCACTTCCCATTAAAGCCCAAAATAAATCCTTATTTTCTTTATTATTAGCAATTATTTTTTTTCCCTTAAAATTTATTATTTCAACTTCTATTAAACTATCAGAGGCAAGTCCTAAATATCTTGATGAATAACCCCATCCTCCACCTAATATTAATCCTGCTACTCCAACAGTTGGACATCCTCCACCAGGAAAAGCATATCCCTTACTTCCTAATGCTTCATAGGCTTCTCTATTTCTAACTCCACCACCTATTTTTACTTTTCCTTCTTCTTCATTTATTACAATAGTGTTAATATTACTTACATCTATTATAGCTACATCATCACCTGTTGAATATCCCTCATAATTATGGCCACCTGATCTTATCCTAAGCTCTATATTATTTTCTGTAGCCCACTTTATAGCATTAATTATATCTTCTTCGTTATAGCAATAAATTATAATATAAGGTTGTTTCTTTATAGCTCTATTCCAAGATAAAATATGTTCCTTATAATCTTTACTTTCCTTTGTTATTATTTTCCCTGTTAAAGTTGAATAATCAAAAGTCCTCATCTTGTCACCTTCTTCAAAAATTATTTAAATATGTAAAATCAATTCAACCTATACTAGCATCAAAATCTATTCTATATAAGATAATATCATATAAAGATTTAAAATCAATATTCTTAATTTTTCTTTTATATAATTTATTTTTCTACTTTTTTAGAATTTTTCTCTAAATAAATTATCACATATATATTATTTCGACATATTTTATTAGTATAGTTCTATAATGAAAGGATGTTTTTATGTACTATCGTAAAGATAATAATTGCGATAAATGTAATGATTGTATGAGCAATCCTGGTAAAGATTACTGTAATACTACTTGTAAAGATAAAGATATGAATTGTTATGAATCCTATAAAGTTTATAATCCACATGTTTATTCAAAGGCTACTGTTGTTGTTCAACCTTATAAAAATTTATATTGTATAAATGATGCTTTTGAAGCTGGAACTATATTTAAAGATTTATATAGTCCTTATTGTGATGTTAAATATTTAGGAGGTAAAAATAAATAATGAAAAGGCATGAATATTTAGAAGTAATACAAAAGCTACAATTCTTTTTAGTAGACCTTAATTTATTTTTAGATGTAAATCCAACTTGTGAAAAGGCTAAAGCTGATTATGATAAAGTGTCTAGTGAATTAAAAAAGACTATTTGGAATTATGAAAAAGAATATGGTCCTTTAACTAACTTTGGTTATGCTTATTTTCAAAACCCTGAAGATTGGGTTAATTCTCCTTGGCCATGGGAAAATACTAAAGGGGGTAAAAAATAATGTGGTATTATGTTAAAACTTTACAACATCCAGTAAATTTAAAATCTACAGATGTAGGAATGGCTAAGCTTTTAGTTACTCAATATGGTGGTCCTGATGGAGAACTAAGTGCTGCTCTTAGATATTTAAATCAAAGATATTCTATGCCAACTAATAAATCAAAGGCTCTTTTGACAGATATTGGAACTGAAGAGCTTGCTCATGTTGAAGTAATGGCTACAATGGTTCATCAAATAATGGAAAATGCTTCAATTGATGATATAAAAGCTGCTGGTTTAGATGGTCACTATGTAGATCATGGAAAAGGTTTATTCTATACTGATGCTAATGCAAATCCTTGGACTGCAACCTATATCCAATGTAAAGGAGATGTAGTATCAGATTTAACTGAAAATATGGCTGCTGAACAAAAAGCAAGAGCTACTTATGAATGGTTAATGAATATAACTGATGATATGGAAATTAAAAAAATTCTTGGTTTCTTAAGAGAAAGAGAAGTTGTTCACTTCCAAAGATTTGGTGAAGCTTTAGTTGATATTCAAGATAATACAAAACTAACAGATTTCTGTAAATAATAATATGGATATAATATTATATTAATTGTTCTATAATTACACTATAGATTTTATTAATATAATATTATATCCTTTTTAAATTAAAGGTAATTTTAAACCTTATAAAAATCTATAAAATATATATTAAAATTATTATAGTAAAAATATAGATACCTATATTTTTCTTTTCTATAAGTTACCTCTAAACAAAATAACTCTATATCTTCTCTTTATAAATAAGCTTTGTAATATAATTATCCCTTCCATCAAAAATATATTTTTTACTATTATAACTATACTTTACTAAAATCATTAATATATAAATATCATTTTTAAAAACTTTCAACACTTTCATAAATTAATATTTATATAATAAAACCTATAATATTAATACTAATTAATATTATATTTTTAGTAAATAAACCTTCCTTTATTTTAACTTCAATTTATGTTTAATTAAATTAATATATTCATTTCTGGTAATTTCAATGACATAAACTTTACTTTTACTAAATAAAAAATACTATATCTTCCCATTGAAATACTACTTTTATTAATTTCTATATTTTTAAATATACTTTGATAAATTGCTAATATTTATAATTTTTTTGAGAAACATTCCTAAGAATATAGTAACTCTCTTTAAAACATACTATACATGGAGGTGAAGTAAAATGACTTCAAAAGAACTACTATATATAGCTGATGCCTTAGGTCATGAAAAATTTATGGAAAGCATATGTAAAGAAACAGCAACTAAATTACAAGATGCTGAATTAAAAAATCTAGTTACACAATATGAAGCTAAACATAAAGAATTATTTGGAAGACTATTTTCATTATTATAGGAGGATTTACACATGGATGATAAATGTTTATTAGAAAACATTCTTCAATTAACTAAAGGCGCTACTGACTTATATCTTCATGCTACAACTGAAGGTTCTACAGAAAATATTCATACAACATTTCATGACTTATTACATGAAACTTTAAAAATTCAAAATGAAATTTATAAAAAAATGGAAGCAAAAGGTTGGTATCCAGTTGAACAAGTTGAGCAAGCAAAAATTGATCAAACTAAACAAAAATTTGTAATGCAATAAAAAATAAATTTAACCTAAAAAAAGTGGGTAATAGTATAAAACTAATGCCCACTTTTTGAAATAAGAGGAATATATAATTTAAAAATTATATCTAACTAATTAGTTATATTATAATATACAGCACCAACTAACCCAGCATCATTACCTAGTTCTGCAGCTTCTATTTTTAAGCTTTCTCCAAACTTTTTCATAACTTTAGTTAAAACGTAATTTCTTACAGGCTCTATAAATAACTTTTCTTGTTTACTTACAGCACCACCAATTAAAATTATTTCTGGATTAAAAATATGAACTAAACTAACTAGTCCTTTTCCTATATTCTCAATCCAAGCATCTACAACTTCCTGTAATTTTTCATTATTATTTTCTAATTCATCAAATATATATTTACCGTTAATATCTTCTTTATTTATTGATAAATTACCTATTTCATCATATTTTTCTCTAACCATTCTAATTAATGCAGTCATTGAAGCATATTGTTCATAGCAACCTATATTCCCGCAAGTACATTCTCTTCCATTAGAATCTATAGAAAAATGTCCAAGTTCTCCTGCTATACCTATATTACCTAGAAGTATTTTAGAGTCAACTATTATTCCACCACCTACTCCAGTTCCTATAGTTATTCCTATAGCATTTTTATATCCTTTTGCTTTTCCTACCCATTGTTCTCCAATAACCATGCTATTCGCATCATTAATTACAGTAGTTTTTACATTATATATTTCTTCTAGCTCTTTTTTTATTTCTGTTCCACACCAGTTTTTAATATTTCCTCCAACACCAACAATAGCCCCAATATTGCTATTAACTTGCCCTGTTGCAGATACACCTATTCCTTTAAGAGCACTTTTATCTACATTATTTTCTTCTAAAAATAACTTTATCGATTTTTTTACAGTTTCAAACATAGGAGTTTCGTAATTATCAAAGGAAACACTGTAATTATTTGTAGCACTAATTTCTCCTTTATTATTAACTAACCCTAATTTTACTGTAGTTCCCCCTATATCAACACCTAAATAAACCATATCTACTTACCCTCTTTTTATTTCTTTCATAAATCTTTCAGTTATTTCTAAAGGTCTAGTTATTGCACCACCAACAACTACTGCATACGCACCAATTTCAAGCATTTTTGCAGCTTGTTCTGGATAATGTACTCTTCCTTCTGCTATTACTGGAATATCAACTGAATTTACTAATTTTTCAACTAATTCATAATCAGGTCCATCTAGCTTTTCTGTATAATCTGTATATCCACTTAATGTAGTTCCAATAAAGTCTACACCAGCTTTATATGCATTTACACCCTCTTCATAATTAGATATATCTGCCATTATTAATAAATCTGGATATTTATCTTTAATTTTCTTTATAAATTCTTCTACTGTTTCATGGCTTACTCTTTCTCTTAAAGTACAATCTGTAGCCACTATATCAGCACCTGCTTCTACTAAAGCATCAATTTCATCCATAGTAACTGTAATAAAAGGACCATAACCTTCAGATACCTTTTTAATTATTCCTATAATAGGTAATCCTGTTTCTTCTTTTATTTTTACTACATCTAATACACCATTAGTTCTAATTGCACAAGCACCTGCTCTTTTTGCTGCTCTAGCCATCAATGGCATTATTGTATCATTTTCTATATATAATGGTTCACCAGGTAATGCCTGACATGATACTATTAATCCACCTTTTAATGCTTCTAAAATTTCTTCTTTTCTCATTTTTACACCCCTTTATCTTTATCTAAAATTAAAGTGCTATAGTATTTTTATTTAAATAACATAAATTTAAGATTTTCATTTTCAAAAAAGTTATTTAACTCATGACCAAATTTATGAAAAATTAAATGTTTCTTTTGACAATTTGCATTATTAATAACTGCATATTGAGTACTTGGAGGACAAATATTATCTAAGAGTCCTGTTCCTACCAATAACTCACAATTTAATCTCTTCGCAAAATTAACTATATCTATATAAGCTAATTTCTCAAATACCTCTACTTCTCTTAAATGCATTGGATCAAACCATCTAAAATAATATCTTATTCCTTCATAGGCATCTTTATCTAAATCCATTTCCCAAACTCTCTTAAAATCAGCTAAAAATGGATATTGCATAGAGCATTTTTTTATATTCTTATTAAAAGCTGCTACTACTAATGCTAAAGCTGCTCCCTGTCCTTTTCCAAAGGTAATCATTTTATTAACATCTGTTTTTTCAAATTTTTCTACTATTTTAGAAAGAATATATGCATCTAAATAAACTTTTCTATAATACATATTTTCTAATGTATCATCAATACCTAAAATAACATGTCCTGATACAGTGCTTCCCTTACTTCCTCCAAGGTCTTCACTTCTACCACCTTGTCCTCTACAGTCCATAGCCACTACTGAATAGCCTATTCCTATATATCTTGTTAAATGGTGCCATCCTCTACTAGCTTCCTTATAATCATGGAATTCTAAAACTGTTGGCACTTTTTTATTAGCTTTAGGACAAATATATTTTGCATATATTTCAGCTCCATCTATACCTTTAAAAAATATTTCATAATAATCTGCTTGATTATTCTTAAAATCCTTTTTTACAATTTTATACTGAAGCTCAATATTTTCAATATTTTTTATTTCATTTTCCCAAAATTCATCAAAATCATCAGGTATAATGCCCTTTCCCAAATATGATTCCATTTCCTTTATAGGCATATCTAACATTGGCATACTACATATCCTCCTTTAAGAAAAAGTCTATTAGCATATCATCAAAGGCACTTATTTCCTCATGAGTATAGTCTGGGAAAATAATATGTTGCTTTTTAGATTTTATATTATTATAAGCAGCAAATTGAGTAGATGGTGGACAAATATTATCCATAAGTCCTGTCCCCATTAATACCTCTGCTTCTAATCTAGTTACTAAATTATGAACATCTATATAACCAAGTTTTGTAAACATTTCTTTTTTATCATTGCCTATTGTATTGAACCACCTTGAATAATATCTAAGGCCTTCATAAGCTACTAAATCTAAATCCATATCATATACTCTTTCATAGTCTGATAAAAATGGATAAAGAGCAGCACATTTTTTTATTATTGGATTTAAAGATGTGCAAGCTAAAGTTATTCCTGCACCTTGACTAGCTCCATTTGCATATATTCTATTTTTATCAATTCCATCAAGCTCCTTAGCTATTCTACACAATATAGATGCATTTTGAAAAAGCCTTACATAATACATATCCTTAGCTTCTCCATCTAGCCCTGCAATAATATGTCCTGATACTGTAGTGCCTTTAAATCCTCCAATATCCTCTCCTTTTCCACCTTGTCCTGGGCAATCCATAGCTATTAAAGCGCATCCCATTCCAGCAAAGGAAGTTTGTTCAAACCACCCCCTACTTGCTCCTGGATATCCATGAAATTGAAGAATTAATGGTAGCTTATCATCTGATTTAGGCTTAACATACTTTGCATAAACCTCTTCTCCATTTATACCTTCAAACCACAAATCATAATAAGAACAAGCTTCAAAACCACTTATCTCACTATCTGTAATAGAATATCTTAAAGTGTGATTCTTTACTTCTTCCATTCTCTCATCCCAAAACTTATGAAAATCCTCTGGCATTGGGTTTGTTCCTCTATACTTTTTAAGCTCATCTAATGGCATATCTACTACTGGCATTTAATCACTCTCCTTGAAAATACACTTTAATATCACCATCAAATTTTATGTTTATTTTTTTATTCATATTATTATCTATACTAGGATAATCACTTCTGTAATGTGAACCTCTACTTTCCTTTCTCATATCAATAGCAAGTAAAATAGCCTTTGATAATAATAAATAATTTAATAATCTAAAAGAATATTTAACATTACTATAGTCTACTTTTTCCTTAAGCTTAATATTTTCTTTAATATTATCTAACTCTAAAATAGCCTTTCTTAATTTACTTCCTTCTTTTTCGATCATTGCATTATTAAACATAATATCCTTAATTTTATTAATTAAATTCTTTGATTCTTCTATTTCAAAAATTTCAAATTCTATTTCTTCTATTCTGTCATGAGTATTATTTTTAACATATGAACTTGCATTATTACCAGCAATAATACCAAAAACTAAAGCATTTGCTGTTGATAGTCCACCTATTCTATCTGCTCCATGCATACCTCCAGTACATTCACCTGCTGCATATAACCCATTTATTCCAGTTTCTGCTTTAGAATTAATATAAATTCCACCATTAGCCGCATGAAAAAATACTCCAATATTTATGTCATCATCCATAGTTAGATGTTTATTTTCTTTTAACCATTTAAAATATACTTTTATAAATTCTGGAGAATTGTTTTTTAATTCTTTTTTATATTTTATTTGTACTCCTTTTTCATTCTTCAAAAATTCATTAAATATAGCATAATCAATTTCCCTAGAAGATAGCCTAGATGTAAAAGGACCATAAGTTGATCTTAAATCTAGCTTTTCTTCTATATACTCAATATTCCTAAAAATATCTTCGCCATTCGAGTTAGTAGCTTGAATATATTTAAATGTTTTTTCATTAAATATAGTCTTATAACTTGGACTAATAAATCCTGGCATCATTTGCATAAACTCAAGATTTGTTAGATTACATCCTTTTTTTAATGCAATAGCTTGCATACTTCCAATAACATCGGCTGTATTTAAACTATACTTAAATAAGTTACCTAAGCCACCACTAGCAATAACTATAGATTTGCAACTAATAAACTCAATATTTTTATTATCTCTTATTAGCACTACACCCTTTATTTCATCATTAATTTTGACTATATCTATAACTTCTGAAAAAGGATATTTTATTATATTTTCATTATCTAAAAGTTTTTTAAATATTTCTTTTCCTTCATTTGATACTAAACCATTCCATTGTCTTTTTTTATAATCAAAGCATGGAATAAATTCTTTTTCATCTTCGTTATCAGGACTTATAAGATTAATTCCAAGTCCCTTCAAATATTCCTTTGACTTATTAATATTTTCTACAAAAGTTTTTACTAACTCCTTATCTACTACATCACAACCTACTTTTATTATTGTGTTTATAAAATCTTCTATATCATCATTATGTTCTGGGCTTATCATACCAAAGCCCCATGTTCCTGGATAAAAGCTTGATCCAGATAGAATATTTACACTACTTGAAATTATAACCTTGCTCCCATTTTTTGAAGCTTGAATTGCAGCCATAACTCCTGCAATCCCAGCTCCTATTATAAAAACATCACATTCAATGTTACTTTTTAGATTTATCTTATATTTCATCTAAGAATTCTACACCTGTAATGTTATAAGTTTCCTTTATATTCTTAAGACCAGCTCTAAACTCTTCTGCCTTAGCTTCATCTAAGTTTTCAAATGGGCTACGACAAATACCTGCATTTATGCCTCTCCAATTTAATATAGTCTTCATTCCTGCATAGAATGATGGTAGTTGTAAACAATACATTATAATTTCAATAGCTTGTCTTTGAAGTTTAGTTGCTTCATCTATATCTTTATTGTCTACTGCTTTCTTTATATTAATAAATAATTCTGGCATTATGTTATAGAATGATCCTATTATTCCATCTGCCCCTGATAATAATCCTGAAACAGCCATTTCATCTGCTCCAGAGTATACTAAAAAGTCTTCTCCAACTTCATCCTTTATTTGAGTTATTTCATAATGAGCTAATGCTGTATATTTTATACCTTTAACATTTTCAATAGCTGCTAATCTCTTTATAGCATTCATTCCTAATAATCCAACTAGTGGAACATTATAAACTATCATTGGTAGGCTACAAGCATTAGCTATTTCTGTATAATAATTTACTATTTGATTTTCATTAAATTTCCAATAGAAAGGAGGTACACTTGAAATTCCATCTGCTCCAACTTCTTCAGCGTGTTTTGCTAATTCTATAGAAAGCTTAGTTCCTATAGCACCAACATGAACAACAACTGGAACTCTACCTTTATTTTCATCCATAACTATTTCTACTACTCTTTTTCTTTCTTCACTACTCATAGTAAAGCCTTCTCCTGTAGATCCAGTTAAATATAAACCATCTACCCCTTTACTAATTAAGTAAGAAACAAGCTCACGCATTCCTTTTTCATCAATTTCTTCATTTTTATCAAAGGCTGTTAATACTGCTGGAATCACACCTTTAAAATCTTTAATATCAAATTTACTCATTTTTATCCTCCTTAATATTTATGTCTGCTAAATGACATGCTACATAATGTTCTTTACCATCAATAATATATTTTTTTAATAATGGTCTTTCTCTTTTACAAATTTCCATACACTTTTTGCATCTAGGATGGAAGTTACATCCCGATGGTGGATTTACTGGACTAGGTACATCTCCTTCCAATACTATCCTCTTACTTTTTTTACTTAAATCAGCTATAGGAATTGCTGATAATAAAGCCTCCGTGTATGGATGTAAATAATTTGAAAATACTTCTTCTGTATCTGATAGTTCAACTATTCTTCCTAAGTACATAACTGCAATCCTATCACTTATATATTCAACTACACTTAAATCATGAGTAATAAAAATATAAGTTAAATTTCTTTCTTCCTTAATTTTTTTTAATAAATTAAGGACTTGAGCTTGTATTGAAACATCTAAAGCTGAAACTGACTCATCACAAATAATTAACTCTGGATTAACACATAAAGCTCTAGCTATTCCAATTCTTTGTCTTTGACCACCAGAAAATTCATGAGGATATCTATCCATATATTCTCTACGCATATTAACAGCCTCAAGAATATCTCCAATTATCATTCTTCTTTGCATTTTATCTTTAACTCCAAATTTCTTTAGAGGATCTGATAAAGATTGATAAATTGTGAAAGCTGGATTTAAAGATGAATGTGGATCTTGGAAAACTATTTGCATCTTTTTTCTTGCTAAATCCATTTCTTCTGAATTTAATGTTAGTAAATTTTTCTTACCAACATTTCCTTGGAAATCATAGTTCATTTCACCAGAAGTAGGCTTTACTAACTGAAGAATTGATTTCCCTAAGGTCGTTTTACCACAACCTGATTCCCCTACTAATCCCAAGGTTTCACCTCTATAAATAGTTAAGTTAATATCATTTACAGCTTGTACAAATCTAGTTGGTTTCTTAAACATACTATCCTTAATTGGGAAATGTGTTTGCAAGCCTTTAAGTTCTAATAAAACTTCCTTATTTTCCAACTTCCATCACCTCTTTCTTTTTATTATTCTCTAGTACTTCCTTGTACTTATAGCAACGTACCATATGACTATTACTAATATGCATTTCTTCAGGCATTTTATTACACTCTTTACATGCATAATTGCATCTTGGTGCAAATTGACACCCCTTTGGTCTATCATATGGATCTGGTGTTGAACCCTTTATTGGACTTAAATCTTGATTTTTCCCTTTTCCTAAAATAGGAATAGACTTAAGTAATGCTTCTGTATATGGATGAGCTGGCATAGTTAAAATTTCTTCAACTGTACCACTTTCAATAATATTTCCCATATACATAACTGCAACATCATCTGCAAGCTCACTTACAACACCCATGTCATGAGTAATTAACATTATTGCTGTATCATTTTCTTTTTTAAGCTTATCCATTAGCTCAAAAATCTGTGCTTGTATAGTAACATCTAATGCTGTAGTGGGTTCATCTGCAATAAGTACCTTAGGATTACAGCTCATAGCCATAGCTATCATTGCTCTTTGCCTCATTCCTCCTGAGAATTGATGAGGAAACTCTTTAATTCTTTGCTCTGGAAATGGTATTCCCATATCCTTTAATAGATTTAAAGTTCTTTCCTTTGCTTCTTTTTTAGAAATTTTTTCATGACAAAGAATATTTTCTGCAATTTGATAGCCTACAGTATAAACTGGATTTAAGGCAGTCATTGGATCTTGGAAAATCATTGCAATATCTTTACCTCTTAATGCCCTCATTTCCTTTCCATTTCTAGAAAGCTTGTCAATTCTTATATCACCTTCATCACTATGATAAATTATTTCTCCCTCTTCTATTCTTGATAGTTTAGGTAATAATTGCATAATTGATGAAGCTGTTACACTTTTACCACATCCTGATTCTCCAACAATACAAAGTGTTTTACCCTTTTTTATTTTAAATGAAACCCCATTTATAGCTTTATTACATCTTTGATTAGTATAAAAGAAGGTTTTCAAATTATTAACACTAATTATAGCTCTATCTTCCACTTATAAATTCCTCCTTTACCCTTGTTGAGTAGGGTCAGTTGTATCTCTTAAACCATCTCCAAGGAAATTAATACTCATAACAAATAATGATATTACAATACCTACTGGTAACCATAACCACCAATTATTTTGTAATGTGTACATATCTTGAGATGCATTTAATATATTACCCCAAGTTGCTATTTCAAGTGGCACACCTAATCCTAAGAAACTAAGTGCTGCTTCTTCTAAGATAAACATAGCTGTACTCAATGTTATATTAACCACAATTGGTCCAATAGCATTAGGTAGCATATGCTTATAACAAATAATAAAATCATTTAATCCAAAGGTTTTTAAAGATTGGACATATTCTTCTTCTCTAATAGAAAGAATCTTTGCACGAGTCATACGATATACACTACCCCAACCCGTTAATATAAATATTATTATTAAATTAGTTAAGCTTTGTCCTAATATCGAAACTAGCATAAGCACTAATATTAGTTGAGGGAATGACATAAATACTTCTGATAATCTTAAAACTACCTTATCAAATATTCCACCTTTATAACCTCCATAGCACCCTAATAAAACTCCTATAAAAGCACATCCTAAGGCACTGCCTAATCCTACCAATATAGATATTCTTCCACCATATAAAACTCTAGCAAATACATCTCTACCAACCTTATCTGTTCCAAAAATATGTTCAGATGAAGGTGCTTGTAGTACATTCTTCATATCAATTACTAAAGGATCATATTTAGTAAGAAGTGGTGCAAAAATAGATGATAATAAAATAACTAAAAATACTATAATTCCAACAACTGCTAATCTATTATTTAAAAGCTTTCTTAAAGAACGATTAACCTTCTTATTCCCTAAAACTCCTGATTCTTCTAATTCTTTTATTTTGTCTAACTTTCTATCAAATCGACTTCTTTTTTCTCTTACTTCAGCCATAATAAACCTCCTACTCTAACTTAACTCTAGGGTCAAGTAATGCTGTTAAAATATCTACTAAAAAACTAGATACTAAAACTGTTGTTACAGTAATAAGTGCTATTATCATAACTAAAGGGTAATTTTGAGAACGTACTGCAGTTGCAAAAGCACTTCCTATACCTGGCCATCTAAATATACTCTCAATAACTACTGCTCCCCCTATTAAAGTAGGTAATCTAAATCCTATTAAAACTACAACCGGAGTTAACGCAACTCTAAAACCATGAACTAAGTTAACTCTCCATTCTGGTAACCCCTTACTTCTAGCTGTTCTTATATATTCCGCATTCATAGTATCTAACATACTAGAACGTGCATATCTCATAACTCCTGCAGTAAGAGAAATTCCTAAAACTAATGCTGGTAATATTAAATACTCATATCTATCAATAAATGCAGTTTTCCCCGGCATCATACGACCTCCAACTGGAAGCCAACCTAACCTTAAAGAAAAAATCAATATACATACCATACCAAAGAAAAATTGTGGTATCGAAACACCAAGCATTCCTGCAACAGTTAATAAATTTTCTGAAAAAGTTCCACGTTTTATTGCACTAAACAAACCTAATACACTACCTAAAATCGTAGAAATTAATAACGCTGCTACAGCTAATTCTAAAGTTGCTGGTAATAAATCTTTTATTGTTTCTATAATAGGAACTCCACTTGATACACTATATCCAAAATTACCTTTTAAAAGTTCTCCTAACCATCTAAAATAACGTACTAAAAAAGGATCATTTAAGCCATAGGCAGCACGAATTTCTTCAAGTTTTTCTGGATCAACATTTGCAAGCATTTCTGGACTTATCATATGCGATACTGCATCACCTGGAGTTAATTCTAGACCTAAATATATGATAAATGTTATTAATATTAACATTGGTATTAGCCCTAGTATTTTCTTAATTATAAATTTACCCATATTATTCCCCCGTTTTTAAAATTAAGGAGCTATCACACTTAAGTATGTAGCTCCTTTTAATGCAAAAATTTAATTTTTATTTGGAGCTATGTCATAATTTAAAATCTACTCATACCACAGCTCATTTCATTATAATAATCTAATTTATTACCCAATCTTGTACATTCCAATCATAGTTGAATTGTGGGTTACCATATGCTTCAAGTCCTGTTTCTAATCTAGTGCTCTCGATTAAATATATTGGTTGATAATATAGTGGTATTTCAAATAAAGTTTCATTCTCATATTTTTGTAGTTCATAATATGCTTGTTTTTGAACTTCACTATCCATTGATGCATTAGTTGCATCTATTAAAGCGTTTAATTTTTCATCTTCTGGAGTATGTGAATTGGTTGGTGATCCTGTTCTATATCTATCATAATATTCATGCATTGATAATGCTGCATTTGCTGCATAACACATATCCCAATCTACAGCACTTGGACCATTTGTTTGATCTTCTGGTGCTGACCAAAGAATAGTTGCTAAATCTCCTTCAACTAATCTAAAGTTCATTTTAATTCCAACATCTTTTAAGTATGCTTGTATTGAAGTCATTAAATCTACTGTTGTTTGATCTGTATAATAATAAACTACATCTATTTCATAATTTGCATCCCAATTAGCTTCTGCTAATAACTCTTTTGCTTTTTCCGGATTATATTCATATTCATTTAATCCATCAACTTTATCTGAACCATTTGGAGTTAAACTATTTGCAGGGACTATAGTTCCATCAAATAAGTTTGCACCTATTGTTTCCATATCTATTGCATATCTAATAGCTTGACGAACTCTATAATCTGCTAGTGGAGATTTCGTTCCATCAGGCTTATCAAATTTATTCACATAGAATAAACGAGTATATCTAACATCAATTTGAGTTAATTTTACATTTGCAGCATCTTTTAAAGCCTTAACATCTGCTACACTCTTAGTATATCCATAATCTAATAGTCCTGAATTAACATTGTTAACTAAATTAGCATCACTATCTCCAGGGCTTGGGGTTAAGTGAATAGTAAAGCTTGCAACACCATCATAATACTTATCAAATGGTACTAAAGTAGTATAATCGTTAAGCTTAACTTCTTCTACTTTAAATGGTCCTGAGCCTACAGGACTTTGGAAGTAATCTGCTTGTTGAATCATTAATGGATCAACATCTTCAAAATATTTTTGTGGTAATGGAGCAAATTGAGTAAATGTTAATAATGCATCTGGTGCTACTTTATCAAATGTAATAGTAATTGTATTACCATCTATTACTATTCCTTCTAATCCATCAGCTTCACCAGCTAAATAAGCTTCACTACCCTTAATTGCTTGGAAAGTACTTAAAAATACTGAATTAATTACAGCAGTATTCATTGAATATTCTATACTCCATTTAATATCCTCAGGAGTAATTTTTTCACCATCATGCCAGTAAATATCATCCCTTAAAACAAATATTAGTTCTGTTCCATCTTCGCTTAAGGTATATTCTTTTGCTAATTCGCCATGACTTGGATTCAGATTTTCATCTGATTCAATCAAATGGTCATATAGAACCTTATTGTAGGTATAAGCACCTGGGTTTAACCAAGGAGTTTCAAAAAATTCTATAGGTCCACCATTAGAATACATAACTTTATCTTCTGTTTCAGCAGTTTCTGTTTCTTTACTTCCACTACCACATGCCACTAATGATAATGACATTAAGGCAGCCAGGATACAGCTAATAATTTTTTTCATTACAATCCCTCCATCTCAATCCCATAATATTTTTAATTTCAACTCCAAAATTCTCATTTTTTTTGGAGTATTGCTTCAAAAAAATTATATCATTTTTTGCTATTTTTGTAAACGTTCATCAATATATTTAATTCTATTTATGAGTTTTTTTATTATTTATGTATTTTTTTAACATTAGTATAATTTTTCACAATATTTTTTATTTTTTTGATATTTTTTATTATTTTATTAATTTTTTATCAAATCTATTATATAATAAGCATAAACTTATTTGAAAAGAGGGATATTTTTATGATAGTAGGGAAAATTAATGATTTAATTCGTTACAAAGGATTAAATAAAAATCTAGATACTGCTATAGATTTTATTGTAAATACTGATTTAAATACTCTAGTTGACGGAAGAAATGAAGTAGATGGAGATAATGTATTTATTAATAAATTTATTTATACTGGTAATGAGGAAGGTGATGGATTTTTTGAAGGTCATAAAGACTACTTAGATATTCATATGGTTTTAAGTGGTTGCGAAAAGTTAGGATATGCAGACATATCAGAATTAACAGCAGTTACTGAATATGATAAAAATACTGATTTTACTAAGTTTGAAGGAAATATTAAAAATTACATAAAATTAGAACCTTTAGATTTTGCTTTAACATTTCCTGAAGATATTCATATGCCAAAAATAAAAATAAATGATGAGAAAATTGAAAAGCTTGTATGTAAAGTACTTTTGTAATTGTTTACTTTATTTTTTATAAAAATAGTTAAAGGATATCCTAGTAGATATCCTTTAACTATTTAACTATACACTTATTTCTAAGTTTCTGATTTATTAATTAATAATTTTGCAGTTTCTTCTTTTAAAGCTAATACTTTATTTTTATTTAACAATGCATAACCTGTACTTAGTAAATCTATTATGTAAAGTTGAGAAATTTTAGTTATTAATGAACCTCCATCTAAAAGATTTTCTTTACTTGCTGTTACTAACACACAATCTGCTAATTTTGCCACTGGTGATAAAGGAAAACTAGTTATTGCTATAATTTTAACATTTTTCTTCTTTGCAATTTTTAAAGAATCTAAAATATCCTTCGTATATCCAGATAAGCTTAAAGCTAAAATAACATCATTTTCAGTACAAGTTGAAGAATACATTAATTGAAAATGACCATCTGTAACTGAAATCCCCTTCTTTCCCATTCTAATAAATCTACTTTTAGCCTCACCGGCTGCTAATCCTGAAGCCCCTACTCCATAAAATAAAAGAGTATCAGAATTTTTAATAAGATCAATGGCTTTATCTAATTGATTAGTATCTAATATACTTTTTGTATTTTCAATTGCATTTATCATATTAGTACTTATGGAATCTATATAGTTTTCAGGATATGTTTCTTCTACTGGCTTATCATCCTTTGCTATTTGTAATTTTAAATCTTGAAAGCCATTAAATCCAATTTTTCTTACGCATCTCAATATTGTTGCTTCACCAACATTTATTTTTTTTGAAATGTCCTGTAAAGTCTCATATAATATATTTCCTTTTTCTTGTAAAATATACTCTGCTACTTTTCTTTCTGATTTACTTAAAGAAGGATAGCAAGATTTTATCATAGATACGTACTTTATATTAACCACCTCTTTCTCATATCCTAATTTATTTCCAATTATATATTTATTAAGTATATATTTCAAGAAATTTAAACAATATATTGTATTTTCCCCAAAATTGAAAATCATTAAGAACTGTTGCTTTAAGAATATAGATTAGATATTAATAATTACTATGCCAACTAGAATTATTTCCTCTTATTAATATTTTCTTATAAATTTAATAGCAATTAACCTATATTTTTTAATATATAATATAATAAAATTGTTTTAATTTATAAAAATATTGTCTTTTATTTAAATATTTATAATTAACTATTTACTTCAAAATTTATTCATTAAACTAAATATATTTTCTATAATTCAACAAAAATATTCTTTAATATTTTAATATATTTATTCCTAAATATTAAATTACATAAATGCATAAAATACTTAACATTAAATTTTATATACTAATTAATTTCTTTGTTTATTATGATAAATACTTCTTAAAAGTAACCTAAATATTTTAAAAAGTAAAAATCTCTTTATAAAGATAATATAGTTTCAAAAATTCTAAAAACATTTAATATAAAAGAGAGTAGTCCTGTATACCTTGTACTACTCTCAAACTATTTATTTTATATTTAGTTCTT
Source organism: Clostridium sp. (assembly GCA_017435645.1). GTDB lineage: Bacteria > Bacillota > Clostridia > Clostridiales > Clostridiaceae > Clostridium. The sequence goes on from JAFSER010000004.1 coordinate 27,943, forward strand.
ATATAAGCTATAATTTAAACTTATTTATTATTAATACAAAATTTAATTTGGTAATTGATTTATATATTGCTGATTACTTATTTTTTCAATATCTTGTACATAAGTATTATCATCATATTCATATTCGTAATTAGTATCGTCTATTTGATTAAATCTCCCTACAGCTTGATAAGTATCTTCCTCATCAAAACCTATTTCATCTTTATCCCCATATCTTGACTTATGACCAAAGGGATTACCTATTACACTTTCTTCTACTACTCTTTTATTAGAATTATAGGTTTTTATTCTGCTAACTATGTCCTCACACTGGATACAATTTACTGCATATGGTATAAAGTCTAATCTTTCTTTATCTATTTCTTTTCCACAGCTTTGACATATACCATATTTACCTTCATCCATAATTTTCAAGGCATCATCTATCTTGTTTAATAATGACTTTTCATTTGCTTCTAAAGCTTTTCCTTTTGTTACTTCAAAGGTTTCACTTGCTATATCTGAAGGATGGTTATCATAAAAAGATAATTCACTTGCAGTTTCAAAATTAAACTTAGTCATTCCGTTAGCTTCTAATTGATTGATAACATCTTTAATTCTATCTTTTTCTTTATTTAACTTATCTTTATAATAATTAAGTTCTTCTTTATTCATAAAAATCATCCTTTCGAAAATAATACACAATTATATTTTTCCTAAAAGATTCGTTTTTACTAAGCTAATTTATAACTATCTTATCTTTTAAAGGTAACTTCTTTTTCTTTATCTAAAGTTACAAATGTTTTACTTTGAATCATCTTTGAAATTAATATATCTTATCTGTTAAATTAATCAACTCATAATCATAATCATTACTTTTTACCTTTTCTCTTGATACTAAAATTTGTTCAATTTAAAATTTTTTCCAAATTATATTTAGAAAATCAGTACTTATAAAAAAAGAACAAGAAGTGTTATACTTCTCGCTCTATATATACTACTTTTTATTTCTTTTTTTAGTTAATCCTACTGCTCCTAATAATGAAGTAGCTCCTAATAATATATATCCTACCATTGTTGAAGTATCTCCAGTATTAACATTATTATTATTAGTTGATGAATTTATTTCATCTTTTATTACATCATTATTGTTAGGTTTTGATTCTGTATTAGTGTTTGGTGATTGTGGCTTTTGAGTTTCAGGATTTACAACTGATGAGCTTATTTCTTTTACAAAATTATCAAAAACATTTACTAATTCAGATTGTGAATTCTTTACTTTTACAGTTACATAAACCTTGTTATCTACATTTCTCATTTTAAGCTTCTTATCTAATTGAAATTTATAAACTGTATAATCTCCATCTTTTGTTGTAGAAATTATAACAGGATTTAATCCTTTGAATTCAGTTAAGAATTTGTTTAATTGGCTTAAAGTCACTGAATCTTTTACTATAAATTCAAATGGACTATCTATTTCTCCATTACCTGATAATAATTCAACTACATCATTATTAAATGCTGGCTTATCTTCTTCAGGAGTGTTTTCTGATCCATCTTCTTCAGGAGCATTTTCTGTTCCATCTTCTTCAGGAGCATTTTCTGTTCCATCTTCTTCAGGAGCATTTTCTGTTCCATCTTCTTCAGGAGCATTTTCTGTTCCATCTTCTTCAGGAGTATTCTCTGATCCATCTTGTGAAGGTTTATCAGCTGATTCACCATCTTCTGGTTTGTTTTCAGGTTGTCCATCCTCTTCACCAGTATCTCCATCTGTATCAGTATCTGCATCTGTTAATGCATCATATTTAATACCAAATCCACGTGCATATAATATTTCATCTGTATATGTATCAGTAGTATTATCAAATTTTTGAATATTAACTGGTAATGTTCCTTGTGCTCCAAATACACCTAAAGCAACTTCTACACCTGCAATTATGTTTGGTCCATATGCTGCTTCTGAGCCTGTAACTCCACCTACGATTGCTTCTGTTGGGTCAACTGCTGAACCCTTACATCCATACACAGCAAGAATAGCATCTGCATTTGGATATAATTGAACATCATATGGTTTATCTACAGATTGAACAACTGTTGTCTTATTATTTTCTTCTGCATAATTTACAAAAGCATTAGGTGCTGCTGATAGCCAATGATCATATTCCATTCTATTTGCCTTTGATACTTCTGAATTTATAATAATTGTATCTGCCCAGTCAATTTTCTCTTTAATTGTAACTATAGTTCCATCTTCTTTTGTTTCTGCTGTTGCATCTAGACTTTCACTAGAAAATCTTACAACATCTACCTCTGCACCTTCTGGAATAAGTCCAGCTTCTACTGCTCTATTCCATGCCATAATCATTTGAGCTTTTTCATTATTATATGGAACCATCATAAGAACTTTACTTTCTGATGTAATATTTAATGGTAATGTATTATTTTCATTTTTAACAACTGTTACTGCTGCTGCTGCAATTTCTCTTTCTAATTCTCTATTTTCATCAGAACCTACTGTTGCAAGAGCTTTTTCTAATGTATAATCAGCAGCATTGTAATCTAATATTCCTCTATTTTCTTTTACTGTTAATATTCTTGTAACAGCATCATCAATTCTTTCCATAGGTATTGTTTCATTTAAAACTGCTTCTTCAACCCCATCAATAATAGCATCTAAATTTTTTAAATCATCTAAACTATATAATGTAGTTGGCATACAAATCATATCAACACCAGATTGAATTGCTATAATAACTGATTGTACTTCATCCCATTTATCTGCAATTCCTGCCATATTCATAGCATCTGTAACTACTATTCCTTCAAATCCCATTTCTTCTTTTAGTAATCCTGTAATAATATCATCAGACATTGTTGCTGGTAAGCTTTCAGCATTTCCTGTCTTATTAGAAACAATTGTATCACTTTCTAATTGAGGATAAAGAATATGAGCTGTCATAATCATTTCAATACCATCTTCAATAGCAATATAATATGGTGCTAACTCATTTTCCACTAATTCTTCATAAGACTTATCTACACTTGGTAACCCATAATGAGAATCAGTAGCAGTATCTCCATGTCCTGGAAAATGTTTTGCACAACCAATTACATTATATTTTGCCATACCTTCAATTGTTGCAGATGCCATTTCTCCAACTATTGTAGCATCATCACTATAAGATCTTAACCCAATAACTGGATTATTAGCATTATTATTAACATCAACTACTGGTGCTAAGTTTGTATTTATACCTAAAACAGATAATTCGCTACCAATAATTTCTCCTGCAATTCTAGAATATTCTGTATTTGCAGTTGCTCCTAATGCCATATTTCCTGGAAGTGCTGTTCCAGTACCTAAACGATATACAGATCCACCTTCTTGGTCTGCACTAATAAGCATTGGAATACCTCCATCTTTTGTTGCAGCTTCTTGCATAGCCATTGTTAAATTATACGATTGTTCAGTTCCTGTAAGATTTTGAGCAAAGTAAATCAGTGCACCAAAGTTATAATCCTCTACAATCTTTTTTACTTGTTCATTCATTACTTCAAAACCTATTTTAGCTACGTTATCTGTAGTATCCTCATCCCAATAACGAAAATCAACCATTAACATTTGTGTAATTTTGTCACGTAATGACATGTCATTTACCATTGTCTCTACCTTAGTACTTGTTACAGTTGCTTCTACCTTAATTGGTGAAATAATAGATACTCCCATGGCTAATGCTAGCAATGCTGATAAAATTTTTTTCTTCATGAATTCTCCCCCTGTTGTATATTTACGATCTGTTAAGTTATATGAACATTGCTCTTTTAAACTCTAGAAAATAATAATTTTAAAAAGAACTAATTATTATCCTATAAAATAGAAAATAACAATGATCAAAATAATTTTTTGAACTACATTTTCTATAATTAACTCAAAATGAAAACGTATCCCTTAAATATTATATACAATATTTTCACAAATTTCTACTATTTTTTAATCTTTTTTCTAATTTTAGAGAAATTGTTTAATTTTTTATTTATATTTACTTTTATTGTAAATAGTATTCACCTTAAATAATATATACTCCTATTTAACATTGGATAAAATATAAAGATTCCTAAATATAAAAATAAATTAAACATACTATTAAACCTCATAATATATCTATCACATTTTATCCTCTTTATTATCTCCAAACTTATTAATTATCTTAAATAAAATTAAATAACACTTTTTCAATGAATTATATAGTAAATTTTTATCTAAATATTATTGTATATAAATTCTTTAACTTAATTTATATAATTCCCATTTTACTAAGTTATATAAAATATATACTTATTCTACTAAATACATAACTAAATTTATTTTAAGAGTGAGCATATTAAATTATAAATAAAAATATTTCTACTCTCGAGAAAACAATAGTCATAATCAGTTATACTAGCTATTAATTTTCTCTTAATATAATAAAATAAAATAAAATTTTTTAAATAAAGTATATTTCATTACATAAACAAGATATAAAATAACTAAAGGTAATAAATAACTTTAATGAATACTTTAACTTTAGTAAATACCTTAATTTTTATAAAAAATAAAAGCTATAGAAAATTTAAACCTAAGACATAACGGTATAACTATTCCATAGCTTCAAACAAATGTATTTCATCTGTTGACTACATACATTCTATCTTTATATTTTTATTTAATTTAATATAAATATAGTATAATAAAAAAATTAACAAATAAAATAAGATGTTTTTAATATATAAATATTACTTGAGTTTATCTCTCTGGATTGTTGCTGCAACAGCATATTTTAATTCTTCTTCATCTTGATAACCTATAAATAATAATCTCTTTACATCATTGTGATTAAAGAATATCAATTCTTCATTAGCTTGGATTCCTAATGGCGATGTACAACCACAATAATCAAATACTTCACCATCTAACTCTTTTTTGACCAATCTACCAATTATTAATACTTTTTCATTCTTTTCTAAATCATTTATCACTATAGTTCCTAAAGGTAATAATTTTGCCATCTTTTCACTCCTTAAATTTTGATAAACTTTGAATATACTCATACTTTTTTGCTTTATAAACTATAAAAATAAATAAAGGTATACAGTATATTATAAATGAATAAAATCCTACTAACATTATCATATTTGCCTTAGTTATATTCGCTATCAATCCAAGTGATACTCCGATCTTTATAGCAGCTTCACTTGGATTTTTATAAATATTTTCTTTAGAATATTGATTAATAAATTTTTTAGGTGCATTTCGAATTCCAATAATTATTATAGGAATTAACAAAAGTATAAACAATATAATTATTTTCAAATAATCTATACTAGTCCAATTATTAAACAAAAAAAACTGAAGCATATATGTTCCTATAAAACATAGTGCAAAAACTTCTAAAACAACAAAGTTTCCCAAAATTAAAAACATCTTTATATTTAAATCTTTATTTCTTCTAAGCTTTGTAAATAATATTATAGATACGATACTAAAAATTAATGATGGAAAAATATAAATAGCTCTAACTATAAAAGAAATATTTTCATTTTTTAAATATAATGGAGCTACAGATCCTATTAAACATGTTATTGAAGTAACATATATATTTGATGGTTTAGTCAGTGCTGTACTATTTACTTTAAATTCAACTTCTTTATTGTATTCTTTAACTATTTTCTTTATTTTTTCATTTTCCTTATTTTTTTAAGTTCATTAATATAATTTTCTACCAATATAATGTATCCCACCAATCTCATAAATCATTTATTTTATTTTTATTGAATAAAGCACAGGTTAAATTAATTATACTTCCTCTTTTAATAAACTTTGAATATAGTCATACTTTTTTGCTTTATAAACTAAAAAAATAAAAAAAGGTATAAAATATATTATAGCTGAGTAAAATGCTACTAATATTAGCATATTCGCCTTAGTTATATTGGCTATCAGTCCAAGTGATACTCCAATCTTTATAGCAGCTTCACTTGGATTCTTATAAATATTTTTTTTAGAGTATTGATTAATAAATTTTTTAGGTGCATTGCGAATTCCAATAATAATTACAAGTGTTATTAAAAACATAAGTAACATGATTATTTTTAAATAATCTATAGTAGTCCAATTAAATAAAATAAACTGAAACATATATGTTCCTGTAAAACACATCACTATAAATTCTAAAATAATAGAGTTTGCTAAAGCTAAAAATAGCTTAATATTTACGCATTTACATTTTTTCAGACTTCTAAGTAATATCATGGGTACTATACTTAATGTTAATAAAGGAATTGTATAAATAAGACTAATCACTAAAGAAATATTTTCATCTCGCAAAATTAATGGTATTAACGACCCAATTAAAGATAATATTGAAAAAAGATATATATCTGCTGGTTTTTTCATTATTGGTCCATTTAATTTAAATTCAACTTCTTTATTATACTCTTTAACTATTTTCTTTATTTTTTCATTTTCCTTATTTTTTTTAAGTTCATTAATATAATTTTCTACCAACATAATATATCCCACCAATCCTCTAAATCATTTATTTTATTTCCAATCCAATAACTACTAGGTTCTATTATATTATTGTATAAATCCGTTAAAATTGGATCAATAAATACATTATAGATATAACCTGCAAATGCAGTTATAAGAAATCCACCTACAATACCAATAACTGTTCCTATAGGTCCACCACCACTTCCTATTAATCCACCAACTTGACTTCCAGCTATACCACTTGCTACAATTCCAGCAACATCAATTCCTGCAGCTACTACTACATCATCTAATTCATCTCCATTTTTAAAGTAATTTTCATATTGTTCAGTTGAAATCTCTGCAACCTGACATGCTACAGCAATTCTGCCCGCCCATTTACCTACAGAAGTTGTTGCATTACTTAACTTTGTTGATTTTGAAATTTTAGTTGATCTTATATTCTTTAAATCATCTAATTCTGATTTCATTATATTTACCTTACTTTTACCTAGTTGACTTCTACTTATCTTTTGTTCTAAATGAGTAATTTGTCCATCAATAGCCTTTATATCTAAATTAAACTGATTAATATCCTTACCAACATATTTACTATTAATCCATGAGGCTACACTCCTTGATGCAATTATATCATTTATTTGATTTACTACATCTACTCTAGCGCTATTTTTATCCATTGAAAGAATATCAATAAGTAATACTTCTTCTGGACTTTTTATCAGCTTATTATTCAAATCCTCAAGTGCTTTCTGTAATTCAGACTCATTCAAATTAGATAATTCCTCAATCAATCTTTTTGTTTCAGGATTAAATAATAAAGAAATCTTCATTGCCTCTTCCTGAGATAACCCTTGATCAATTAAAATATTATACAATTGATCCTGTCCCACATCTACTTGATTGAATTTTAATAATGTAATATACACATTATAATCTTTATTATCCTCAACAAACTTTAATTGATTATTAATCATACTCTCTAAGTTACTATCTATAGACTCTATTGGTGAGTAAAAATTATTAAAACCTATTTGGAAATTACTATATCTAGAAATTTCTTTATCTATAGCTGATTTAAGATAATATATATTATTATTAAGAACTTCTGTGCTCCAAAGGCCATTTAAATCTGTTACATTAGAAATATAAGTTTCTACATCACTAAGTAAATCTTGAATTTCCTCAAAATAATTAATATAACTTTTAATCTCCCTTTCAAAATTATCGCAACTACTATAATCAATCTCAAAAATACTATCTGACATATCTACACCTCCAAGTAATTAGGTAATGTATTTCTTTGATTTATCAACTCCTCTGTAACAGCTTTAACTTCCTCTAAATATTGCTTTAACTGAAGAATTTCAGTAAGTCTCTGTAAATATTCTAAATTCCATTCCTCATATTTACTTCTAAATGATTCATAACTACTTCCTGACCATGAGTCACTATATTCTAATCCCTTCATTTCATTTTCAACTTGTAAAAATACTTCAGTTAATTTTTCAATCTCACTATTAAAACTATTTATTAAAGAAGTAATTACATCTAAATCAACATAGAAATTACTATTTTTTATCCCTGCCATACAACTCCTCCTTTATAAAATAGTTAATTATTCAAGTAATGAATAAAATGATGATATTTCATCTTCTAATTGAGTTACTTTATCCTCTAAAATACTAATTGCTAATATTATTTCTGATAAAATATTATCATTATAAGTAAATATACTATTACTAGAAATATTTAAAGCACTAATAAGATTAGATTGATACCCAATAGCATTACTACTTTCATCACACGTATTAGAATAATGTGTATTTTTAATATACCCTAATCCACTTTCAATTTTTAAAGCTTTATTCTTTGCTTTATATAAATAATCTATAGAATCCTCATATTTCCTTAGCTTATTTTTATGATTATAAATCTTATTATAAATATCTTGATTACTCATCTCCCCTCCTATCTAGAAGTAGAAGCTTCCATATTTTTTATAACTTCTAACTCTACACTTTCCATCTCTTTACTAGCTTTATTCATAATATTAGCCAACTTTTCTATTCCATCAACAGCTGTTTTTTCAAAATCTTTAAAGATTTCCTCCTGCTTAGCATTAAAAGCTTTTCTATATTTCCCCTTCATACTATTGTCAGCTTCATCACAAGCTTTTTTTAACTTTTCTAAACTTTCTTTGGATTTTTCTTGAATATTTAATAACTTATTATAAGAAATCGTAATTTTATCATAATCAAATTTGATAGTTTTATTTCCAAACATACTATCCCCTCTTTATATATTTTTAGATTTATTTTACCATTTTTTTATTATTTTACCAATATTGTTTTTATATTTTATAAATTAAAAGAGTTAGCTTTTACACTAACTCTTCAACAATTGAAAGAAATTCAAAATAAATTTCCTCCATACCTCTTAACTTTTACTTCTTAGTTTATTAATTAAGTTCTCTCTTAGTTCTTCACTAAATCATTATACGATTTTTGTTGTCCTTCAAAAAGAGTTCCACTTTTATTCCACTCTGGTTCTCCAGCTGTAAGAGTAGTATCTAAATGAATATGTGGTTCAACAAAAGAAGCAGAAGCTAAAGCTCCATTTCCTTCTATTACCTCTTCACCTTCTAAAGCCACTAAATCTTCATTTATTTCTGTAAATTCTCCATTTAATATTCTTATATCAAATAATCCTTCTTTATCTAAAAATCTTACCTTTTTAATTAGCATTTTATCATCACCTTATTTATTAGTTATTTTCATTCCTATTATGTAAACTAAGATAGTTGTTATTATTGCATTTAATGCTATAACTCCAACTGTTATTATATTTGCAACTATAAACCCTGCTAAAAATGCTATTATAGCAATCCAATTTATTTTTACAAACTTTGTACTTTCAATATTAGAATATTTTCTTTTCTTTACAAAAAAGAAATCTGCAATAATTATTCCCCTACTGGAGATAACATTGAATTTAAGAAGGTTAAAAATGCTGTGAAATTATTATTTAACCAAATTGCTCCTACTGTTCCTATTAAGCCACTGATAATTACTAACATTCTCTTAGGTAATTTTGTTATATTGGAAAGACCAAGTCCCGCTGTATATATAGCATTATCATTTGTTGTCCATATATTTAATCCTAATACAACTATAGCAGGTACTATTAACTCTTGTGAAAACATACCATCTGCTATATCTGAATTCCCTGTAACCATTGCTCCTATTGCTCCAAATAAGAACATTAACGAGTTTCCTATAAAAAAGGCTATAACTGTTGTTGAAACTGCTATCTTTTTATTCTTTGAAAATCTTGTAAAGTCAGGAGTTGCTGTTCCTCCACTTATAAAAGATCCTACACATAATGTAACTGCTGTAACTAATGTCATTTTACTAGTTGGCTCTATATTCATTAAGGCTTGAAACCCACCTACTGAATTTGCTGCCATTGTTGCTTATGTACTACCTAATATAGCTATTGCTGGTACTGCTATTGCACTTAAAATTGTTAGTGACTTAATTCCAAAATAAGCTGTTGCCGTCATTAATATTCCTGTAATTGCCACTAACAAATGTAAATTTACATTAAATCTATTTGCTACTGGTATTGCAAACATTGCTATTCCAACACCAAACCATCCTATTTGTGTAATACTAGTTATAAATGATGCTAAGTATGATCCCCTTTCACCAAATGAATATCTAGCAATCAACTGCATTGAAAGACCAGAGTCTGCTCCTACATATGCTAATGCTCCTGTATAACAAGCTAATATTAAATTACCTATAATCACTGCTATAAAGAAATCCTTTAATTTTAGTCCCGTTCCTAAATTTCCTCCCGTTAACATACTTGCTGAGAAAAATGTGAATCCAAGCATTACTACAAACATTGAAAAGAATCCCTTCTTATCCTTCTTCTCTACATGAGATAACTCATAATCATGGTCCTTGTTTTTAACATTTTCTTCTACATTTAAAATTTGCTCCATTTTAAAATCCTCCTAAATATTTTTAGGAAAACCAGTACTTATAAAAAAACGACCTTTCTTTTATATAGAAAGGTCGTTAATACTTAAAATTGGACATACTAATAAAAGTACATTATAAAATTATTATTTCTGTCATATTCTATCTGTCGTATCATCTCCGACCTTCTTAGTCTCTCTGGACTAAATTTAAAGGACTAGTTTTCTTGAAACAATTATATATTGAACTTTTGAAAAATATAAACATATTTTTACATATTTTATTTGTTTTTAAACTAATTTCATATAAATTGTTTACTAATGGATTTATATGAAATATTTTAATTTATCAATGATGATATTGAATGATATATAAAAAATATTCCTATTCCTCCACAAATAATAGGCATAATAAAAGATGACAGCTTAGTAGCTTTCTTTTCTATTAATAGATAAAATTTTTCAAATAAAGAATATTTCATTATATAAACAAAATATAAAATAACTAAAGGTAAAGAGTAAATAACATTATATATAACTAAAATTAAAATAACTGATAAAAAACTCAGCTCATAATTTAGTAAAACTGTAAGAAAAGCAAAATAAGGAACAGCAGTAGTAAGCTCAGTTATTGTTGCTATTACACCTAATATAAATAAAGAAAGTGGTGAAACTGATTTTATTTTTTTAGAGATTTTTCTTTTATCACTTTCTATTAAATCACTATTTTTAGCTTGCCTAATAATATTTTTATTTATAAATTTATATAAAATAAAAACAATAATACTTATTCCTATAATTAATTCTACAATATATATTTCTGGTACAAGCTTTTTAAAAATACTTATAAATAAATTAGAAATAACTACAACCAATCCATAATATGCCATAAGACCACCTATAAAATTAGTTATACCTGTTGCTAAAATAAAAAACCATATATGCTTTGGCTTTTTTACTATTCCTTGTAATATAAATTGTTGCGTAATTGCTACAGGATTTAAGCTATCTGCAGCACTTGTAAAAATTGTTGTAACCAATAAGCCTATCATTATACATTCCTCCATTTTTATAAAAATAAAAGCGATAGAAAATTTATACCCACGGCCTAACGGTATAAATATTCTATCGCTTCAAACAAATGTATTTCATCCGGCGACTACATACATTTTAGCTTCATATTTTTTATTTAATTTATTATAATTATATTATCATAATAAAATTACCAAATCAATTAATATATAAATTTATATACTTAAATTTTAGGAGGCAAAAAAATGAGTTGTGGTTGTGGAACAAATAAAAAAGATGGAAAAGCAATTGTTGATAGACTAAGAGAAAAAGGAAAAGCAGAATTAAAATTAGATAATCCTTATACTATAAAATGTAGCTGTGATAATAATATTACAATAGATACCTTTGTAACAGTATGTCCTAATTGCAAAATGACTTATGGAATTACTCCATGCTCTCAAAATGATATAAATAACATAAAAGAAGCAGGAATTAATTATTAGTTAAAGATATTTAGTCATATACCACCAGCTTAGCTGGTGGCTTGATTAAGCCCTATAAGGGCATGATACTTGCTGCACTACTCGTGCTCTGAATAACCGCCAATCGCAAAACAGTTTCAGCTACCACCCTCATCGGGTGGTTTTTCTATTTGCTTCCTTTTATCGGCGATCCCGTAAACGGGTCAATATATTCTTTAAAACTAAGTTGCTCTGCTATTTGATCTTCTTGAATTTGGTTTTGAATATACTTTGTAATTGCAGTTTTATTTCTTCCCACTGTGTCAACGTAATATCCTCTACACCA
>JAFSER010000016.1 GCA_017435645.1 Clostridium sp.
CCCCCTCAAGATGAGATTTCCCATAGCATAAGCTAGTAAGACCCCTTGAAGAACACGAGGATGATAGGTCAGAGGTGTAAGTGTGGTAACATATTTAGCTGACTGATACTAATAGGTCGAGGGCTTGACCAAAACAAAGTATGGAAAAATTCATGTGCAATTTTCAGAGAACATTCTGAAAATAAATAATAAAAAAATCTGGTGATGATGGCGTAGAGGAAACACTCCTTCCCATTCCGAACAGGAAAGTTAAGCTCTACAGCGCCAATGGTACTGCATGGGAGACTGTGTGGGAGAGTAGGACGTTGCCAGGTGAAAGACTTAAGATTTTTCTTAAGTCTTTTTTTATATGATAATTAAAATTTACTGTTACTATTTCTTATTATATTAATAATGTTTATAACTCATTCAATCACGTCCTTTAAAGTAATTTTATAGTCAATTATTACTTTAACATGAATGTGAGTGAATGGGTTAATTTTTTTATCTTTAATTAGTGTTACACTTGATATTATAATTTATCATATAAAAGTATTATTCTTTAAAAGGTGAATAGTTTTTATAATTAGAAATAAATATTTATAAATAGTATTTTTTTAAAAATACATTCATATATAATTATTATATAAAATGTTAAATAATTGTAAAATTTGTGTGGTTATTTGAAATAAGTTATTTGTGATGATATAATAAAAAAGATATTATGTGAAAATTATGGTAAAATTACGTTGATAAGAGGTGAGAGATACATGAGAAAACAAGAGGTTGATAGTAATAAAAGTGGAAAGTTAATTGATGAAAATATAGATTTATTCCATAATGGAAGTAATTTTAATAGTTATAGTTTCATGGGAGCTCATTGCGTAAGTGAGAATAGGAGAAAAGGAGTAAGATTTACTACTTGGGCACCAAATGCTTCTGCAATATATGTTGTAGGTGAATTTTGTGACTTTAATCCTTTAGAAGAGTTTAAAATGGAAAAAATAAATGAAAAAGGATTATGGAGTTTATTTATACCTGGAATAAAGGCAGGTATGGTATATAAATATTATATAGTAAACAAGAATACTGGCATTGGAAAGTTTAAAGCAGATCCATATGCAATAGCTTCTGAATTGAGGCCTAATACAGCATCAATAGTTGCTGAGAAATGTAAATTTAGATGGTCAGATAAAAAGTGGTTAAATAAGAGGGAAAAAGAAGATATTTTAAAGTCACCAGTTAATATATATGAAATGCATCTTGGATCATGGAGAAGAAAAGATGATGAATTGCTTAGTTTTAAGGAAATATGTGAAGAATTACCAAAGTATTTATTAGAAATGGGATATACTCACGTAGAGTTTATGCCTCTTGCTGAACATCCATTAGATGCTTCCTGGGGCTATCAAGGAACAGGATATTATTCTATAACAAGCAGATATGGAACTCCAAAGCAACTGAAAGAATTAATTAATACATTACATAATAATGATATTGGAGTAATAATAGACTGGGTACCTGGGCATTTTTGTAGGGATGAGCATGGTTTATATATGTTTGATGGAAGTCCAACTTATGAATATGAAGAAGAATGGAAAGCTAATAACAAAGGCTGGGGAACTTCTAATTTTGATTTAGGAAGACCAGAAGTAAAAAGCTTTTTAATTTCTAATGCTTTTTTTTGGTTTAAAGAATTTCATATAGATGGAATAAGAGTTGATGCAGTTTCTAATATGATATATTTAAATTATGGTAGAGAAGATGGAGAATGGATACCGAATAAATATGGACATGATGGATGTTTAGAGGGAATACAATTTTTAAAAGATTTAAATACAGCTGTATTTGGAGAGTTTAAAAATATTTTGATGATAGCAGAAGAATCAACATCTTGGCCTAATGTATGTAGACCAATAGAACATGGTGGTCTTGGATTTAATTTCAAATGGAATATGGGATGGATGAATGATACTTTAGAATATATTGAGATGGATCCTATTTACAGAAAACATCATCACCATAAAATTACTTTTTCGATGATGTACCATTACTCAGAAAACTTTATACTGCCGATATCACATGATGAGGTAGTACATGGTAAAAAATCATTAGTAGATAAAATGTGGGGAGATTATTGGAATAAGTTTGCTGGGCTTAGATTATATTTAGCATATATGATGGCTCATCCAGGTAAAAAGTTAACATTTATGGGATGCGAATTTGCTCAATTTATCGAATGGAGAGAATATGAGCAATTAGAATGGAAGCTTATAGAGCATTATGATATGCATAGAAATACTCAGATTTTTACTAAGGATTTAAATAATTTTTATAAAGAAAATAAAGCTCTTTGGGAATTAGATTATGATACAGCTGGTTTTGAATGGATTGATGCAAATAATTCAGATCAAAGTATATTTAGTTTTATTAGAAAGGGTAATAATGCTGAAGATACATTAATATTTATATGTAATTTTACCCCAGTAGTATATCATGATTTTAGAGTTGGAGTTCCGTTTAATGGAGAATATAAAGAAGTGTTTAACAGTGATAAAGATATATATGGTGGGTCTAATCAATTAAATACAGGAGTAATTAAATCTGATAATATTGGATATCATGGAAGACCATATTCAATATCATTAAAGGTGCCTCCTATGGCTGCCTCTGTATTTAAGATTATGAAAATAAATAATGAGAATTATGAGGAGGAGTAGACTTGAAAATTTTATTTGCTGCTTCAGAAGCAAATCCATTTATTAAAACAGGGGGATTAGGAGATGTTATGGGAGCACTTCCTATATCGCTAAATGAAATTGGAGCTGATGTAAGAGTAGTTATTCCTAACTATAATGATATTAGTGAAGATATTAAAAAAAATTTAAAATATATTAAGAATTTTACTGTAAATGTTGGTTGGAGAAAACAGTATTGTGGTATTTTTGAGTATGAGCATGAAGGAGTTAAATTTTATTTAATTGATAATGAATACTACTTTAAAAGAGATGGCTTATACGGATATTATGATGATGGAGAAAAGTTTGCATTTTTCAGTAGGGCTGTTCTTGAATTTATAAAAAACATCGATTGGACACCAGATATTATACACTGTAATGATTGGCAAACTTCTATGATACCTGTACTTCATAAATTAGAGTATAAAAATGAGAAAAAATTTCAGAATATCAAAACAATTCTTTCTATCCATAATTTATTCTTTAAGGGGATGTTTTCACCTGAAGTTTTACCAGAGCTTTTCGGATATGATTATGAACCATATTTCAATGGTAGCTTAGAGCATAATGGTGCTGTAAGTTTCTTAAAAGGAGGAATTAATTATTCTGATAGAGTTATTACTGTAAGTAAATCTTATGCAGATGAAATAAGAACTCAGGAGTATGGTGAGGGATTAGATGGTTTATTAAGATATAGAGGTGATTTCTTAAAAGGAATAGTAAATGGAATAGATTATAAAGAATTTAACCCAGAAAATGATGCTTTTGTTAAGTACAAATATAGTAGCAGAGCTTTAGCTAATAAAGCTAAGAATAAGGAAGCATTACAAAAAGAACTTAATTTACCTGTAAATAAGAGTATACCTATGATAGGAATGGTTTCTAGATTAACACATCAAAAGGGATGTGATTTAATACTAAAGGTTCTAGATGAATTATTAAAGGATGATATTCAGTTAGTTATTTTAGGAACTGGAGATTTTATGTATGAGGAAAGTTTCAAAAGCTTTGCTAGCAGATATCCAGATAAGGTAAGTTCAAATATAAGGTTTAGCAATGAATTAGCACATAAAATATATGCTTCATCAGACATGTTCTTTATGCCATCATTATTTGAACCATGTGGACTTGGACAACTTATAGCACTTAGATATGGAACTGTTCCTATAGTTAGAGAAACTGGTGGTTTAAAAGACACAGTTAAACCTTATGATGAATATACAGAAGAAGGAAATGGATTTGGATTTAAAAATTATTCACATGAGGAATTATTTAAAATAACTAAATATGCACTAGAAATTTATAAAGATAAAAAGAGATGGAGAAAAATAGTTAGAAATGCTATGAAGTCTGACAATAGTTGGGAAAAATCAGCACAGGAATACATGAATTTATATAAAGAGTTAATAAACAATAATTAATAAAATGGTATTGAAAATATAGATTAAGAGAGAGGATAGCAAATGGGAAGAAAAGAAATTGTTGCAATGATATTAGCAGGGGGACAAGGTTCAAGATTAGGAGTATTAACTAAGGATATTGCGAAACCGGCAGTTCCGTTTGGAGGAAAGTATAGAATAATAGATTTTCCTTTAAGTAATTGTTCTAATTCTGGTATTTATACAGCTGGAGTTTTAACACAGTACAAGCCTTTAGATTTAAATGCATACATAGGTATTGGGGATCCATGGGATCTTGATAGACGTAATGGCGGAGTTACTATATTACCACCGTACCAAGGAGAAAAGGGTGGTGCATGGTATAAGGGAACTGCTAATGCAATTTATCAAAATATTCAATTTGTAGATAGATATGAACCAGAATATGTTCTTATATTATCAGGAGATCATATTTATAAAATGGATTATCATAAAATGTTAGATTTCCATAAAAATCATAATGCAGATGCAACAATAGCTGTAATAGATGTACCACTAGAAGAAGCAAGTAGATTTGGAATTATGAACACAAATGAAGATAATACTATATATGAATTTGAAGAAAAACCAAAGAATCCAAAGAGTACAAATGCATCTATGGGAGTGTACATATTTAATTGGTCTGTATTAAAGAAGTTCCTAATTGAAGATGAAAAAGATGAAGCTTCAAGTAATGATTTTGGAAAAAATATAATTCCAAATATGCTTAATTCAGGAAGAAAATTAGTTGCATATCCATTTAAGGGCTACTGGAAGGATGTTGGAACTATTGAAAGTCTATGGGAAGCAAATATGGATTTATTAAAATTAGACAATGATCTAGATTTATATGATAGTCAATGGAGAATTTACTCTCAAAATAGAGTTAGACCAGGTCAAATTATAGGTGAGGATGCGAAAATTGCTAATTCATTAATAGTAGAGGGTTGTATAGTTAATGGAAATGTTGAAGACTCAGTTTTATCACAAGGAGTAACAGTAGGTAAAAATACGATAATTAGAAATTCGGTTATAATGCCAAATGTAACAATTGGTGATAATGTAGTAATTGATAAAGCTATAATTGGAAATGATTCTGTGATAAACAATAATTGTCATGTTGGTAACGGAAAGAAAATTGAAGTAGTTGGCGCATATCAATGCGTAAATGAGTAGTTAAATATAATTATTAATTGTAATAAAGTAATTTAATTTGGAGGAAATCAATATGATGAAAAATTGTTTAGGAATTATTAATTTAGATGAAAATAAAAATAATATGGATAGCTTAGTTAGAAATAGAACATTAGCAGCAATCCCTTTAGCAGCAAGATACAGAATAATAGATTTTGTATTATCAAATATGACTAATTCAGGAATAGAGGATATAGGAATATTTGCAGAAACTAGATCAAGATCATTAATTGAGCATTTATCTAATGGAAGACCATGGGATTTAAATAGAAATAAAGATGGCTTAAGAGTATTTAACTTTGGGAATATTCATCCCTATAATGATGATGTACATAATTTTGCAGATAATATTAGTTACATAGAAAAGAGTAGAAAGGATTATGTATTAATTAGTTCTTCATACATGATATGTAATATAGATTATAAGGATGTAGTTAATACTCATATAAATTCAGGAAAAGATATTACTATAGTTTATAAAGAAGTTGATAATGCAAATAAGAGATTTATAAATTGTAGTACAGTAAATATAGAAGATGGAAAAATAGTCAGCATTGGCGAGAATATGGGTAGAGAAAAGTGTGCTAAGATTAATATGGAAATGTATGTAATGAAGACAGATTTATTTAAGAATATAGTACATGACTGTGTGAAAAGTGGAAAATATAAAAAAGTTAAGAAATATATAGAGGATAATTTAAGTAAGTTAAATGTAGGAGCATATAAATTTGATAAATACTTATCTTGTATTAATTCAGTGAAATCATACTTTGATACAAACTTAGATATTTTAAATCAAGATAAGTATAAAGCATTATTCCATACAACAAGTCCAATTTATACAAAAACTAAAGATGAGCCACCTACACAATATACTAAAAATAGCTTAGTTACTAATTCTATAATTGGGAATGGTTCTTATATAGAAGGAGAAGTAAAAAATTGTATTATAGGTAGAAGAGTTATAGTTCAAAAAGGTGCAAAGCTTGAAAATTGTATTATTTTAGATAATTCTATTATTGGAACAGATGTTGCTATGAGCAATGTAATAGCTGATAAAAACTCATTAATACCAGGTGGAAGAATGATCAGGGGAACTGAAAGTTATCCTGTTACTATTCAAGTAAAAGGTGATTATTACAATCAAGGTATATAAAAAAATAAAATAAATATATAGATAGTTACTGTAATAATCAGTAAAATTTTATATAGAGAATAAAATTTTATAAATAAAAGGCTCTGTTTTAAAATGATGTTGATAATATATTAGATTTAAAAGACCAGTGATAAAAATCACTGGTCTTTAGTTCATAATAGTTTAAAATTGTTCACTATTTTCCAGTTGAAATTAATTTTCTTATGAATAATATTAGAAATATAATGATTACTATAACTGAAGATATGAATGAAATAAATACAATTATTATTTGATAAAATCCACTTATTTGTGAATCATTCCTAAATAATCTTGAAATCTTTGCATCTGTGTATTTAACATCAATTATTGTACTTTTTTCTTCCCCACCATCTGGTGAAATAATCGTACCATGAACTACATAATCATCTAATAATATTGGGTCAATTACTACTCCATATGGTAGATTTCCTCTTAATTCAATATAATGTGGCTCTATATCCTTATCAGGATATTTCTCCTTTAATATCTTTTTAAGTTTAGCTTTATCTTGACCAACTTTAAAAACTGGTCCTGTATTTCCTCCAGCCCTTTCGACTTTTATACTAATATCTTCACTTGTTAATGGAACCTTTGGTGTTATTCTCATTGGAATCAAATAGAATGTTAATATTGCTATACTAATCAGTAAGATAATAATTAAACCCTTTTTCATCTTTTTCATTTTATTAATTCCTCTCACTATCCATAAAAATTACTATTTATGTATTAGTTTATTTATAACTAATACACAATTTTATACTATTGCGTAATAATTTATATTTTTATTATACATTATATTTGCAGTAAAATTCCATACTTTTAAAATATTAGATGAATATTGGTTGAATATTTTTAAATTCTTTTATTTTAGTATAATTATGAGATATATTACTATGAACAATAAAGTTTTTAACTTTAATAGATTCTTTTTCTGAACTAAAT
This sequence comes from Clostridium sp., assembly GCA_017435645.1. GTDB lineage: Bacteria > Bacillota > Clostridia > Clostridiales > Clostridiaceae > Clostridium. The sequence goes on from JAFSER010000016.1 coordinate 7,449, forward strand.
GTATTTATCCATTTATGCCACTTCATGTAATTATCAAGGTATTTTGTTGCAACACCATTAAACCTACGCATCCATCTTTTTAAATTAGAATGTAGGCTATTTATATGTTGAATATGATATATATCTTCTTTATGCTTACCCATTTTAATTCTCTTATGCTCTAACCCCATATCTTCTGCGAACTGCATATAGCTTTTATGAGAATCAGTGCAAAGAATAGAGTATTCTCCTATACGATTAGTATAAAGACTTTTTAACTCTTCTGAAGTCATTCTTCCCGTACATAACAACTCTATAATTAAGTTACCTTGTCTATCAAGAGCAGTTGCTACACATACTTGTTCTTTAGATATACCTCTTTTCTTAACTTGTTTACCTCTTTTACGAGAAGGTCTTGGCATATTTACAGGCTTAGTTCCTTTATATGAATAAGCAAAGAAAACCTCATCCGCAACCACTCCATCAACAGAGCCTACACCAAGAAATTCACTTATACAATTAAGAAGTTTATGTCTCCAAAAGAAACTTGTTGCTATATTTATTTCAACTATTTCAGCACATTTCCTTATTGAATAGCCATTTAACATACATTTAGCATATTTAATCCACTTATCTAATGGTTTTTTACTGTTATATGTTGCAGAGTTAGTAAAATCAGAAAATGTCTTCTCACAGTTTTTGCAAATGTATCTTTGCTTATTGTTATATTTGCCATTCCTTAATATTTTCTCTCCTTTACAATGAGGACACACTTTCCCCTTAGAAAATCTCATTTCTTTAACGTCTTTAGTAATTTGAGTAACTTGAGAACCCGAAATAAGACGTTCTTCTAAGAGAGCTAAAATTTGTGTTTGTTGATATAAAGATAAATTTTCAATTTCTGATAATATAGATGATACATTTGCCATAATTAAATCTTCACAATTCTTCATATTAATATTATACCCTTACTTGAAAATTTTAATCAATAATCAACACTTAATTAAAACAGAGCCAAATAAAAAAGTAAGATAGCACAAATTAAGTGTTATCTTATTTTTTATTAAGATAAATTACAATATCAAGTGAAACACTAATTAAAGATAAAAAATAACCCATTCGGTCACGTTCATGTTAAAGTAATAATTGAGTAGAAAACCACTTTAAAAGATGTGATTGAATGAGTTATAAACACATTACTATAAATTAACGTTGTTGTTATAGTAGAATATTTAAATTTAGGTTGGAATGTATCTAAAATAGC
>JAFSER010000017.1 GCA_017435645.1 Clostridium sp.
AGTTAGATTAAAAAATGGTAATTTATGAAATAGCATAGACTTTTATAAGTTATTAATTTAGTTTTAATTAATAAAAAGATAAAATTTAAGATTTTTATAATATATAAAATTTAATCTTTACTTATTTATAGTATTGTTAAAAAGTCATAATATGATGTAAAATTAATATATAAGTCGTTATATATTAAGTAAATTTGTAAGAAATTATTTGTTTAAAGATGAAAAGAGACAAAGTAGAAAAATACTAGTAGTTATTTTCTAAAGGAGGAATTATTTTGTTAGATTTCGAAGTAGATATGCAAGAGTTAACCAATATTAAGGTAATTGGTTGTGGTGGAGGCGGTGGAAATGCCGTAAATAGAATGATTGCGGAAGGGCTTAAAAATGTTGAGTTTATTGCTGTAAACACAGATAAACAAGCTTTAATGTTATCACATGCAAATGTAAAAATACAAATTGGTGAAAAATTAACAAAGGGACTTGGAGCAGGAGCTAATCCTGAAATAGGAAAAAAAGCTGCTGAAGAAAGTAGAGAAGAAATAGCTGAGGCTATTAAGGGAGCTAATATGGTATTTATAACTGCTGGTATGGGAGGCGGAACTGGTACAGGAGCAGCACCTATAGTTGCAGAAATAGCTAAGTCAATGAATATATTAACAGTTGGAGTAGTAACAAAGCCATTTCCATTTGAAGGGAAAAGAAGAATGAGACATGCAGAAATGGGAATAGAAAATCTTATGAATGCAGTTGATACTTTAGTTATTATACCAAATGAAAGATTGTTATCTATGGCAGATAAAAAGACAACCCTTTTAGATTCATTTAAATTAGCAGATGATGTTTTAAGACAAGGGGTACAAGCTATATCAGATCTAATTACTATTCCAGGGGTAGTAAATGCGGATTTTGCTGACATAGAAACTGTTATGTTAAATAAAGGACTTGCTCATATGGGAGTTGGTCATGGAACAGGAGATAATAAGGCTCAAGATGCTGTAAGACAAGCAATTTCATCACCGCTTTTAGAAACTTCAATAGATGGTGCTACTGGAGTTATTATTAACTTTACAGGTGGAGTTGATTTAGGAGCTATAGAAGTATATGAAGCTGCAGATATAGTTAGAGAAGCATCGGATCCAGATGCGAATATAATTTTTGGAGCTGTTATTGACGAAACTTTAACGGATGAAATAAGAATTACAGTAATTGCAACAGGTTTTGAAGAAGATAATAATAGAATATTAAATCATGAGCCTATATTTGAAAAGAAGGTAATAAGAGAAGAAAAGGTAGTTAGTGAAGTTCAACAAACTGAAGCTACTAAAAAAGCCGATCCTCTTTTAGATATAGAAACTGATAGTGTAAATATTCCAAGTTTTTTAAGATCAAGAAAGTAATATAATTTTAACTTAAGAAGCTATCATTAGTAGATATTTTATCTGCTAATGATAGCTTTATTAAATTTAAATAAGTAGTCTTTATTAAATATATATTTTTAGGTAATTTAATATTATTAATAGTTTTATAAAGATTTTTAATTCTTAAAATATATCATCATATTCTTTTATAAATTTATCTCTAAATTTATATATTTTATAGGATATATTATAATTGATTTTTGTGATTATTTATTGTCAAATTTTATTAGTTTAATTTCATTTTACAACTAGTCTGTGAATATATAGTTATTTAGAATTTTTTTATGTTTATTATTAAATGCTAGAGTGTATTTTAAGCGAAATAGTTTAAAAAATAGAATTATATCAGTAGAAAATTATTTATAATATAATGTTTGATAAAAATCAAAAATAAGCTCGTATGGAATTTTCATAATTCTATACGAGCTTATTTTTAATATTAGATATTTAATTTATAGCCTGATAAAAATGTATATTATAGATAAAAATAGTATAGCACTGTTAATTACAAACTTTATTCTTTAACTGCCACTTTTTATATTTCTTTAATATATATAATTAAAAATATATTGATAATTTAAAGAAAAATATTAACTGATGCCAATATATGTAAGAAAATGTGGAGTGAAATTATAAAAAAGGGTATCTATTATGACAATATTTTAAAGATAAACAGTTTATAATTTAGGTAGAAGGGGGAGAGGTAAATGATAGTATACATAGATATTTTTTTATTAGAGAATTTTATAGTTAACTTATTTTTATTATTATGCACTTTTAAGGTACTAAAATTAGAAATCAATAAGACTATATATGTTTCAGCTATATTAGGAACTATATATTCTTTAACATTATTTATGAATAATAAAATAGTTGTTTCTATACCAATTAAGATGATTATTGTGATATTAATGATAATGATAGCAATAAAAAGGTTTAATATATTGAAGATTTTAAAGATATCTATAACATTTGTTATAATATCATTTACTTTATGTGGGATAACTTTTACATTGTCTATGCTACAAAATAATTATAGTATTTTTAATAATTATTCAATAGATAACTACTCAATTAAAAGCTTATTAATTTCACTTATGATACTTTATATAGTTATAGTTAGGGTAATTGATTATTTTAAGGAAAGAGCAGTAATTGATAATTTTATTTATGATATAGAGATATCAGTAAATGAAAAAAAGATATTTTTAAAAGGATTATTAGATACTGGTAATGCACTTAGAGAGCCTATTACAAATTTACCTTGTATTATTATCGAAAGTGATTTTTTAAGAGATATTAATATAAGTAGATATGATGAATTTCTAGTACCATATAATACAATATGTGAAAATGGTAATTTAATAGGATTTAAATCAAAGGAAGTTAGAATAAGAAGTGATGGAGAAAAGTGGAAAAGAGTTGAAGTGATTATTTGTAGTAGTAAAAATAAATTGAGTAGTGAAAATGAATTTAATGCATTATTATCAAGGGGTGTAGTATAAATATGATAAAGATAAAAATATTATTAAATAGAATAGTTGCAAAATTACGATTATTAAAAGGGGATATACATTATGTAGGTGGAAGTGAGGCTCTTCCTCCACCTCTAAAAAAAGATGAAGAAGAGGCATTAGTTGAGAAACTAATAAATGGAGATGATTCTATAAGAGATATTTTAATAGAAAGAAACTTAAGATTAGTGGTATATATAGCAAGAAAGTTTGAAAATACGGGTGTTGGAGTAGAAGATTTAATATCAGTAGGAACTATAGGATTAATAAAGGCAGTTAACACATTTAATCCAGAAAAGAAAATTAAGCTTGCAACATATGCATCTAGATGTATTGAAAATGAAATACTTATGTATTTAAGAAGAAATAGCAAAATAAAAGCAGAAATTTCTTTTTATGAGCCATTAAATGTTGATTGGGATGGAAATGAACTTTTATTATCAGATATTTTAGGAACAGAAAATGATATAGTATATAATTTGATAGAAGATGAAATTGATAAAGAATTATTATTTTTAGCATTAAAGCATTTAAATGATAGAGAAAAGGAGATAGTAAAATTAAGATTTGGATTAAATGGAGTAAGAGAAAAGACACAAAAAGAGGTAGCTGATATGCTTGGAATATCACAATCATATATTTCGCGATTAGAAAAAAAGATAATTAATAGATTAAAGAAAGAAATCAATAAAATGATTTAGGTTGTCTTTAGTATAAAAGATATAACTCTCGGGGATACTTTTTAATGCAGTATGATTATTACTTCATAAGGAGTTGATAGCTTGATTATTAATAAGGTAGAAATATGTGGAGTGAATACTTCAAAGCTACCTATCTTAAAAGAAAAAGAAAAAAGAGAGTTACTATTAAGAATGAAAGATGGGGATAAAAGCGCAAGGGAAATATTTATTAAGGGAAACCTAAGACTGGTATTAAGTGTAATTCAGAGATTTAATAATAGAGGAGAAAATGTTGATGATTTATTTCAAGTAGGATGCATAGGTTTAATGAAGTCAATAGATAACTTTGATTTGGGGCAAAATGTTAAGTTTTCAACATATGCTGTTCCAATGATAATTGGAGAAATAAGAAGATATTTAAGGGATAACAACTCCATAAGAGTAAGTAGATCTTTAAGAGATATTGCGTACAAAGCATTATTGGTAAGAGATAAATTGATTAAAGAAAATAATAAAGAACCTACAGTTTCTCAAATTGCTAAAGAGTTAAATCTATCTCGTGAGGAAGTAGTATTTGCATTAGATGCTATACAAGATCCTGTATCTTTATATGAGCCTATATATCATGATGGAGGAGATGCAATATATGTAATGGATCAATTAAGTGATTCTAAAAATACAGATGAAAGTTGGCTTGAAAATATATCAATAAAGGAAGCTATGAAAAAATTAAATGATAGAGAGAAGCTTATATTAACTTTGAGATTTTTTAATGGAAGAACACAAATGGAAGTAGCAGATGAAATAGGAATATCACAAGCTCAAGTTTCTAGATTAGAAAAAACTGCATTGAAGCACATGAGAAAATATGTATAGAGCTCAATAAGAGCTCTATAAAAAGTAAAAATATTGTACAAACTAAATAGAGAATTAGGGAGGGGAAGTATGAGTTTTTTTAATAATGTAAATATAGAAGAAGATAAAACTTATGAAGAAAATGAACTTTTATTACATTCATTAAATGCACTAAGAACTATGGAAGTAATAGATATAAAGACAGGAAGTAAAATTGGCTATATAAAGGACTTTGTAATAGATATAAAAGAAAGTAAAGTTATTTCTATTTTATTACCAGGAATGGCGAAAGGATGGTTTGCAAAGGATGAAGATATAGAGATTCCTTGGAATAAGGTAAAAAAAATAGGAGTAGAAGTTGTTTTAGTAGATAGTAGTGATATAAGAAACTTAAATTTATAAAAAAATATAGAAATAAAAGATAAAAATGTGTATAATTTATAATAAACATAAATAAACTTAGGAAAGGCGTGAAAAGATGAGGTGCCCGTTTTGCTCATATGAGGAAAGTAAGGTTGTAGATTCAAGATCAACAGATGATAGTACTACAATTAGAAGAAGGAGAGAATGCTTAAGTTGTAGCAAAAGATACACTACATACGAAAAGGTTGAAAATATTCCTATATTAGTTATAAAAAGAGATTCAACTAGAGAAAATTTTAGCAAAGAAAAAATTATTGATGGATTAATTAGAGCATGTCAAAAAAGACCATTATCAAGAAAGCAAATTGAAGATTTAGCTGATGATATAGAGAAAACTATTTCTAATAAGATGATTACCGAAGTAGATTCTAAAACTATTGGTGAAATGGTAATGGAGAGATTAAAAAAACTAGATGAAATTTCCTACGTTAGATTTGCATCAGTATATAGAGAGTTTAAGGATATAAATACTTTTTTAGAAGAAATAAAAAATTTAGTTTCACAAAAATAAAGTTGTTAAAATGATTTGTCATTTTAACAACTTTTTGTTTTGAAAAATATTTAAATTGAAAATATTAATTTTATTAGGAAATAGAAAATTTTTTTTATAAGTGGTAAAATAAATTAAAATAATAAAACGAGGTGCTTTGATGATAAGCTTAACTGCAAAAGATTTTCATAAGAAAAAGGATTTTTTGGTATATAAATTAGAGGAAATTAATTTAGTATTTTCAACTGCAATAAATGAAAGAAGTTTTAATAGACATATAGAATCTGGTGTTAGAAATTTAAATACAATAATTGAAGATTTTGATTTAAATAGACTAGAGTATATAAAACAAGTTCATAGTGATAAGGTATATATTTATACTGAAAAATATAAAAACTTCAAAGAAAATGAAGGTGATGCTTTAATAACAAAAGAGGTAAATACTGGAATAGGTGTATTTACAGCAGATTGTGTACCTATATTAATAGTGGATATTAAAAATAATGTTATAGCAGCTATTCATAGTGGATGGAAAGGAACATTTAAGTCTATAGTATTAAGGACATTAGAAAAAATGGTACAAGAGTATAAAATAGATATTAATAATACAAAGGTTTTTATAGGACCTCATATAAGACAGTGTTGTTATGAAGTATCTGAAGAATTAAGAGATTTATTTATTGAAAAAACAAAGATTAATAAAGATATATTATTTAAAGGTAGAAATTTAAGTATGGAAGAATGTATTTTAAAGGATATTAGAGAATTTGGAATAAGTGAAAACAATATATATTCTTTAAAACTTTGCACTCATTGTACAAAGGATATAAAATTATTTTCATATAGAAAATCAAGTGGAACCTACGGAAGACTTTTTTCATTTGTTTTTATAAAATAAGGAGGAAGCAAAATGATGTCGAAAAAAATACTTGTTGTAGACGATGAAGATCATATTGTTGAGTTAATTAGTTATAACTTAATAAACTCGGGATATGAGGTTATAACTGCTAATAATGGTGTAGATGCAGTAAAATTAGCAAAAGAAGAAAAACCTAATTTAATATTATTAGATTTAATGATACCAATTTTAGATGGGTATGATGTATGTAAAGCAATTAGAAGAGATACCCATACTAAAGACATATCTATAATCATGCTTACTGCTAAGGGAGAAGAATTAGATAAAATATTAGGTTTAGAGCTTGGAGCTGATGATTATATCACAAAACCATTTTCAATAAGAGAATTAATGGCAAGAATAAAAGCTATTTTAAGAAGAATCAACACAGGGAATTTAATAGAAGATGTATATAATTCTAATGATATGTATATTAATTTTGTTAGAAGAGAGGTTAGTATATTAAACAAAAAGATAGATTTAACATTGAAAGAGTTTGAGCTTTTAGAAATTTTAGTAAAAAATAGAGGGAAGATATTAACTAGAGAAACTCTACTAGATAAAATATGGGGATATGAATATATAGGGGAAACGAGAACTGTTGATGTTCATATAAGATATTTAAGAAAAAAAATAGAAGTAGATGATAAAAATCCTAAATTTATTGAAACTATAAGAGGAGTAGGATATAGATTTAATCCTAATAATTAAATATGAAGAAAAGAATATTAATTTCATCATTAATTACAGTTATTTTTGCACTTATAATAGTTACTTGTTCATTTATAGCTTTATTTAATATAAAAGAAATAAATAAAACTAAAGAAATATTATCTAATTATAACAATATACTTATTAGGAAGTCTAATTTTGAAATTGAAGATTTGAATTTCTTTACTGTTAATAAGTCTAAGGTTAGATTTACTATAGTTGATAGAGAAGGAACTGTTATTAAGGATTCTCAAAATAAAGAATTAGATAATCACTCGGATAGAGAGGAAATAATTAAAGCTTTTAATGTTGGAGAGTCGACAGTAGTAAGATATAGTGATACTGATGGCATTAATGAGGTTTATTGTGCAACTAAAATTAATGAAGAAATAGTAATACGCTCATCAGTTCCTATTAGTAATGTAAAATTCTTTAATAATAATAACATAGTTTATTATTTATTTATAATAATATTAGTTCTTATTTTATCAATTGCGCTTTCTTTAAAGTTAATTAGAGCTATTATTTATCCTTTAAAGGAATTAGAAATAGTTACTGATAAAATTGCAAATGGAGATTATAGTAAGAGAGTTAATATATATACCAATGATGAAATAGGTTCATTAGCAAATACTTTTAATAATATGGCGGAAGAATTAGAGTGTAGAATTATAGACTCTATAGATAAGCAAAATGAATTAGAGGCTATTCTTGAAAGTATGGAGGGAGGAGTAATAGCCGTTGATAATAAGCAAAAAATAATGCTTATGAATCCTTATGCAAAAAATTTATTTGGGATAAAAAAAGATATTATAGGTGAAAATCTTTCTGAATATATAATAGATTACGATATAATTTCATTTGTAAGAAGTATACATGAAGTAGAGGCTAAAGAAATAAAACTTATACATCCAATACCAAGGGAACTTAAAATAAGAAAAGCTCCAATAATTAACTCTGCAAAAATACCAATAGGTGTTGTTGTTACAGTTTTAGATATTACTGATTTAAAAAGATTAGAAAATATACGAAGTGAGTTTGTAGCAAATGTTTCACATGAATTAAAAACACCATTAACATCTATTAAAGGTTTTGCAGAAACTTTAAAGTATGTAGAGGATACTAGTACAAGAAATAAATTTTTAGATATAATAGATAAAGAATCTCAAAGATTAACTAACTTAATAAATGATATATTAATATTATCTAATATAGAAAATAATGTTAGAATGAAAAATGAAGAGTTTAATCCGTCTATTGTTATCGAGGATGTAGTTAATATTTTTTCTAATGAAATAAATAATGAAAAAGTAGATATAATATTTGATAATAAAGGAAGTAAAGTTCTTATTGGAGATAGAGATAAATTTTATCAAATGATGTTGAATTTAGTTCAAAATTCAATTAAGTATTCTAAGGATAAGGTAACAATAAATATAAGGACATATAGTAATAATGATTATGAGTATATAGAAGTAGAGGACAATGGAATAGGAATTCCGGTAGAGGATTTACCAAGAATTTTTGAGAGATTCTATAGGGTAGATAAATCGCGTGCAAAAGGTGGAACAGGACTTGGATTAGCAATAGTAAAGCATATAGCTAAAATGTTTAATGGAGAAGTTTATGTGGAATCAATAGTAAATAAAGGAACAAAATTTACTATAAAGATTAGAAAAATTAAAAAGCTTAATGAAATATAAATTTAAAAGGTTGTGTAAAGAAGCAAGGTAGTGAAGATGCTTTTTATACAACTTTTTTTATTTATGATAAATTACAATATTAAGTGCACACTAATTAATCATAAAAAATAAAAAATTGTGCAACTTAATATATATGGCAAAAGCATTTTTATATTAAAACCTTATAACATTTATATAGACTTATTATTTAATTTATATATATGTTAAAAGTATTTAACATATATATAATCTTTTTTAACATAACACTAATAATCATTTAACTTTTAATACTTAAAATTAAAATATAAAAGTTAATAAGAAAAAAATATTAATAAAGATAAAAATATTATTAATTCGGAGGAATTTTATGAAAAGAAAGAGTTTAAAGCTCGTTTTTACATTATCATTACTTAGTATAATTTTTGTTGGATGTGGAAACAATTCATCTAATGTGAATGATAAAGGAGAAAGTTCTAAAGAACAAGCAACAATATCAATTTCTGGATCAACATCTGTTGGACCACTAATGGGAAAAATAGCAGAAGTATATGAAGAAAATAATAGCAATATTTCGATAGAGATAAATGAAGTAGGTTCTTCGGCAGGAATAAAAGATGCTATAAATGGTGTATCAGAAATAGGAATGTCTTCAAGAGAATTAAAAGAAGAGGAAGCTCGTGAAGTAGAAGAAACAATAATTGCTTATGATGGCATTGCTATAATAACAAATAAAGAAAATCCAATAAAAAATATAACAATTGATGAAATTAAAGAAATATATACTGGGGAAATAACTAATTGGAATCAAATAGAAGGAGGAAAAGATGCACCTATAGTAGTAGTATCTAGAGAAGATGGGTCAGGAACTAGAGATGCTTTCCAAGAAATTATTGGATATAATTCAGAAGAGTTAGTAGAGGATGCACTAATAACAAATGGAACAGGATCTATTAAACAAACGGTAATAGGAAATAAAAATGCAATAGGTTTTGTATCTTTCGAATATTTAGATGATAAAGTTAATATTGTAAGTGTTGAAAATTTTGAGCCTAATGCTGAAGCTGTTCAATCTGGGAATTATAAGATATCAAGGCCTTTTATAGTAGTAAATAAAGAAGATAGACTAAGTGAAGAGGGCCAGAAGTTTATTGAATTTATTTTAAGCGAAGAAGGTCAACAGATAGTAGCGGATAATAAAGCAATTCCAGTAAAGTAATTTATTATTAAGAATGCTCTAAATGAGTTTTCAACTTTCATAGGAGTGGGTAAGAATGTTAAATATAAGTAAAAAAAACAATAGTAAGTACGTTATAGAAAGCATTTCAAAGAAAATTTTTTTGATAAGTGCTCTTATTGCGGTAGTAAGTTTATTTGTGATTATAGGTTTTGTGTTTTTTAAAGGTTTAACACCGTTTATAAGTAAAGGATATTCTTTTAGTAATTTTTTATTTGGAACTAAATGGATACCTAGTGCAGATAAATATGGAGTACTGCCTATGGTGATTGCATCTATATTTGGAACTTTAGGGTCGTTAATAGTTGGTGTGCCTATAGGTATATTAACAGCTATTTTTATAGCAGAAGTTGCGCCTAAAAAACTAGGGAGGTTTATTTCTGGAGCAGTAGAACTTTTAGCGGGAATTCCATCTGTTTTATATGGAATATTTGGACTATCTGTTATAGTGCCTTGGATTATGAATGTTTTCAATCTTCCTAAAGGGCATAGTCTTTTATCAATAATAATTGTTTTATCAATAATGATGTTACCAACAATAGTAACAGTATCAGAAACTGCAATAAGATCAGTGCCAAAGTCATATAAAGAAGGATCATTAGCTTTAGGAGCTTCACATATAGAAACGACGTTTAAAGTTGTTGTTCCAGCAGCAAAATCGGGTATTTTAGCAGGAGTAGTATTAGGGATAGGAAGAGCGATTGGTGAGACTATGGCTATAATATTAGTAGCAGGTAATTCTGCCATTATTCCAAATTCAATAATGGATTCAGTAAGACCTCTTACAACAAATATAGCATTAGAAATGGGATATGCTTTTGGAACTCATCAAGAAATGCTATTTGCTACAGGAGTTATATTATTCTTATTTATATTATTATTAAACTTAGTATTAAGCAAACTTTCTAGTAAGGAAGGTAACTAGTTATGAGGAAATTTAAAGAAAATATATTAAAAATTTTATTATGGCTGTCAGCAGCTATTACAGTTGGAATATTAATATTTATTTTAGGATTTATCTTTGTAAAAGGATATAAGGTTATAGATTTAGATTTTATTATAAAGGATTATTCAGCATCAGGTGATGGAGGAATTTTACCTATGATAGTTTCAACCTTATACACTGTATTTATTTCTATAATAGTAGCAACGCCAATAGGTATCTTAGCAGCTATTTATTTAACTGAATATGCAAAACAAGGGAAAATAGTTAAAATTATAAGATTTGCTACTGAAAGTTTATCAGGTATACCTTCAATTGTTTATGGGTTATTTGGTTCAATATTCTTTGTAGTAACATTGAAACTTGGATATTCAATTTTAGCAGGATCCCTTACTGTTGCAATTATAATATTACCAGTAATAATTAGAACAACAGAAGAAGCTTTAAAAGCAGTACCGCCTTCATATAAAGAAGCTTCTTTAGGTCTTGGAGCAACTATGTTTCAAACTCTTTACAAGGTAATAGTTCCAAGTGCAATTCCAGGAATATTAGTTGGAGTAATATTATCTGTTGGGCGTGTAGTTGGTGAATCAGCTGCTATTTTATTAACGGCAGGGACAGTTGCAAAGATGCCAAAAGGAATAATGTCAAGTGCAAGAACTTTAACAGTACAATCCTATTTAGTAACACAAGAGGCAGGGGATATAGAGCAAGCTGCAGCAGTAGGAATAGTTTTAATAGTAATAATACTTTTATTAAATATATTAGCAAAGATGGTAAGTAAGAAATTTAATAAAGCAAATTATTAATTTATGAATGCTAAGAGGTGTAATTATGTCAAAAGAGAATTCAAAAAAGATTCAAGTTAGAAATTTGAATTTATATTATGGAGAAAATAAGGCTTTAAAAAATATAAACATAGATTTAGAAGAAAATAAAGTAACTGCTTTTATTGGACCATCAGGATGTGGTAAATCTACATTTTTAAGAACTATTAATAGAATGAACGATTTAATAGATAATGTAAAAATAGAAGGAGAAATCCTTGTTGATGGAGAAGATATATATAAGAGCAAAGATGTTATTTCATTAAGAACAAAGGTAGGAATGGTTTTCCAAAAACCAAATCCATTTCCAATGTCTATTTATGATAATATAGCTTATGGACCGAGATTGCATGGGATAAAAGATAAAAAAACTTTGGATTCAATAGTTGAAAAAAGCTTAAAGGGTGCTGCACTTTGGGATGAAGTTAAAGACAGGTTAAAAAAAAGTGCACTAGGTTTATCTGGAGGCCAACAACAAAGATTATGTATAGCAAGAACTATAGCTGTTTCACCAGAGATAATATTAATGGATGAGCCTACTTCTGCATTAGATCCAATTTCAACTAATAAAATGGAAGAGTTAATGGAAGAGTTAAAAAAGAAGTATACAGTTATAATTGTAACTCATAATATGCAACAAGCTGGAAGAATTGCAGATAAAACAGCATTTTTCTTAAATGGAGAAATAGTTGAATATGGAGATACTGAAGATATTTTCTATAAACCTAGGGATAAGAGAACAGAGGATTATATTACTGGAAGATTTGGATAATATTATTGAGAGGTGATAAAAATGATGAGAGAAGTAATGAGTAATAAAATAAAATTACTTAATTCAGAATTAATAGAAATGTCTAGTTTAGTTGAAAAACAAATATATGAAAGTATGATTGCTTTAAAGAATCAAGATGTTGATTTAGCTAAAAATGTTATGAAAAATGATGATAAGGTAGATGAATTACAAAAAATTATTGAAGAAAAATGTATAAAATTTATGGCAACTGAATTTCCTTTAGCTAAGGATTTAAGAAATATTTATACTACTTCAAAAATTGTAACTGATCTTGAAAGAATGGCAGACTATGCAGTTGATATTTGTAAGATAGTTCCTAGAATAAAGGGAGTAAAATTTTCAAATGAGATATCTCCAATTTGGGAATTAGTTGATATTATTAATAGTATGATAAAATCATCAATTGAAGCATATATTAATGGGGATGAAAAAGCAGCCTATGAAATTTGTAATATGGATGATAAAGTAGACATGATTTATCAAGGAATGTTTAATATAGTACTTAAGAAAATGGGAAAAGAAGAGGAAATGATAAATCAAGGAACACAAATTCTTTTTGCTTCAAAATATTTAGAGAGAATAGGAGATCATGTAACTAATATATGTGAATGGATAATATTCTCTAAAAAAGGCAATTATGTTGATTTAAATGAATAAATAAATTTACTTTTATAATTTTACATGGATTTATAAAGTTTGAAGGCACTTTTTAATAAAGGACTTAGCAATCATACTTATATATCCATCTTTTTGTATTGCACATAAATTATGTAAGCTTAAAGGGTTAAATTCATTTTACAATTTTTAAGTAAATAAAGGAGTATAATATTCAGTATATAAAAAATAATTACATTGTAAAAAAATTATACTAATAGATAAAATAATGAATATAATATTTACTTCCTTTTTGTTGACTAGAATTTATTAATAATGTAATATAACATCATGTGATAATTATAATTAGGCTAATTATGCTTACAAGAAGAATAAAAGCATTTTGGTTAGTTTCTGTGAAAATTATAGCTAGGTTTTATAAACATAAATTTTTGTCAATAATATAATATTGATAGATATTGAGGTGAAAAAGTGAAAAATTTAATTAAAAAAGTTGATATAGGTAGTATCGCAGAAGAGGTTGGAATAGAAGTTAATGATATACTAATATCAATTAATGGTACACCTATAGGTGATATTATAGATTATAAATTCTTAGCATCAGATGAAGAAGTAGTTCTTGAAATCGAAAAACCAGATGGAGAAATATGGGAATATGAAATAGAAAAAGATTATGGTGAAGATTTAGGAATAGAGTTTGATGGCGGGATAATGGATAAGGCAAAAAGTTGTTCCAATAAATGTATGTTTTGCTTTATTGATCAATTGCCAAAGGGAATGAGAGATAGTTTATATTTCAAGGATGATGATTCAAGATTATCTTTTTTACAAGGGAATTTTGTTACATTAACTAATATGAAGGATGAGGATATAGATAGAATAATTAGATATAAGATAAGTCCTATTAATATTTCAGTACATACAACTAATCCAGAATTAAGAGTGAAGATGTTAAAAAATAGGTTTGCAGGAAGCATTTTAGAAAGACTTAAAAAGTTAAGAGATGCTGAAATAGAAATGCATGCTCAAATAGTATGTATACCTAACATAAATAATGGCAATGAGTTAAGAAAAACGATAATGGATTTATATGAATTATATCCATATGTAAGAAATGTTGCAGTAGTTCCTATTGGAATTACAAAATTTAGAGATAATTTACCTAAATTAGATATTTTCACAAGGGAATTAGCTAAAAATGAAATAATGATGGTTAAGGACTTACAAGAAAAATATATTAAAGAAACAGGTAGTCCTTTTGTAAGACTTTCAGATGAATTTTACATAACAGCTGGATTAGATGTTCCAAGTGAAGATTTCTATTCTGGATATGATCAATTAGAAGATGGTGTAGGAATGATAAGATACTATAGAGAAGTGATTAACAACTCATTAGATTTTTTAGATAAAAGTAAAAAAGGAAGTTTTTCTATGGTAACAGGGGAATTAGCTTATAACGAAATTAAAAAGTCAGCAGACTCTATAATGAAAAACAATCCTAATATTGAGATAGATGTGTACAAAGTTATAAATAACTTCTTTGGAAATACTATAACAGTAACAGGACTTTTAACAGGAACAGATATAATTGATCAACTTAAGGATAAAATAAAAACAGAATATCTAATAATGCCAAGTAATATGTTTAGAAAAGGCTATGAATTAGCAGTAGCTGATATGGTTATGTTAGATGATTTAAATATTAACGATATAGAAAAAGCATTAAATGTTAAGGTTGTAGTTTGTGATTATACAGGTGATGATCTTATTAAAGTAATAAATGCAAATTGTAAGGAGGATTAATAATGGCTAAACCAATAGTTGCAATAGTTGGAAGACCAAATGTAGGTAAATCTACTTTATTTAATAAATTAGCAGGACAAAGAATATCAATAGTTCAAGATACTCCAGGAGTAACAAGAGATAGAGTTTATGCTCAAGCAGAATGGTTAAATCATAATTTTACTATGATTGATACAGGTGGTATTGAACCAGAAAGAGAAGATATAATAGTAAAACAAATGAGAAGACAAGCAAATATTGCTATTGAAACAGCAGATGTAATTGTATTTGTTGTTGATGGAAAAGAAGGCTTAACTCCTGCTGACCATGAAGTAGCAAATATGCTTAGAAAAAGCAAAAAGGAAGTAGTTTTAGTAGTTAATAAGGTGGATTCATTAAAAGACGAGGATAATGCTTGGGAATTCTATAACTTAGGAATAGGCGATCCTATAACTATATCTGCATCACAAGGCTTAGGGCTTGGAGATATGCTTGATAGAGTAGTTGAAAACTTTGATAAATATACTGAAGAAGATGAAGAAGATGAATATATAAGAATTGCTATGATAGGTAAGCCTAATGTAGGGAAGTCATCTCTAATTAATAGATTATTAGGTGAAGAGAGACTAATAGTTTCAAATATTCCTGGTACAACAAGAGACTCTATAGATAGTACTTTAGAAACTAGTGTAGGTAAGTTTATATTAGTAGATACAGCAGGAATAAGAAGAAAGAGTAAGGTTAAAGAAGAAATTGAAAGATACTCTGTAATAAGAACTTATGCTGCTATAGAAAGAGCTGATGTATGTATATTAATGATAGATGCAACAGAAGGTGTAACGGAGCAAGATGAGAAGATTATAGGATATGCTCATGAAATGAATAAGGCTATTATGGTTATAGTTAATAAGTGGGACTTAATAGAAAAAGATGATAAGACTATGCAAAGATATACTGAAGATTTACAAATGAATCTTAAGTTTTTAAAATATGCTAAATACTTATTTATATCAGCTAAAACTGGTCAAAGAACTCACAAGGTATTAGAAATAGCAAAAGAGTGTTATGAAAATTATTCTAAGAGAATTCCAACAGGAATATTAAATGAGGTAATAAACAAAGCTGTATTAATGAAGGAGCCACCTATTGTAGCTTTAAAGAGATTAAAAATTTACTATGCTACTCAAGTAGCAACTAAGCCACCTAAATTTATATTCTTCGTTAATGATTCAAATGCAAGACATTTTTCATATGAAAGATATTTAGAGAATCAATTAAGAGATAGTTTTGATTTTAGTGGAACAGGTCTTCAAATAGAGTATAGAGAAAGGAAGGAGTAATCTATGAATAATGTGGCTTTTTTAGGAGGAGGTAGCTTTGGTACTGCTTTAGCAATATTATTAGCAAACAAGGGTAACAAGGTTAGGATATACGATAGAGATAAATCTGTAGTAGAGGATATAAATAACAATAGGAAAAATGATAAGTATATTAAGGAGTTAAATATACCTAAAAATGTCACTGCTTATAATGATATAGATGATGTATTAAGTGAAGCTAGATATGTGGTTTTAGCTGTTCCTTCTCATGTTATAAGATTGATATCAAAATCTTTGAAAAATAAAATAAATAAAGATGTTATTATTATAAGTATAGCAAAAGGAATAGAAGAAGGAAGTAATTTAAGACTATCAGAGGTAATTGAAGAAGAGCTTCCTAATAATAAAATAGTAATATTATCAGGGCCAAGTCATGCGGAAGAAGTTGCTTTTAATATTCCAACTACAGTTACGGTTTCTTCTAAGGATGAAAATATATCAGAGGAAGTTCAAGACCTATTTATTACAGAGAATTTTAGAGTATATACTAATAATGATTTAGTTGGTGTAGAAATAGGGGGAGCAGTAAAGAATATTATTGCATTAGCAGCTGGAGTTTGTGATGGTATTGGATATGGAGACAATTCTAAAGCAGCCTTAATGACAAGAGGTATGGCTGAAATTGTTAGAGTTGGTATGAAGTTAGGTGGAAAACCTGAAACTTTCTTTGGACTAACGGGAATGGGTGATTTAATAGTAACTTGTACTAGTCCTCACTCTAGAAACAGAAGAGCTGGTTTCCTAATTGGAAAGGGAGAATCAGCGGAGGAAGCTATTAATGATGTAGGAATGGTAGTAGAAGGAATTAAAGCATGTAAGGCTTTCTATCAATTAAAAGAAAAACTTAATGTTGAAATGCCTATAACTGATATTTTATATAAGATAGTATTTGAAAATAAAGACCCTAAAGAAGCGGTAAGAGAATTGATGAAGAGAGAAAGAAAAAACGAAATGTATTATTAATAAAAAAGGTTATGCGTTATTAGCATAGCCTTTTTCCTATTGGTAAATATTTATTAGTATAGATTTTAATTATATATTTAGCTTTGAGTAAAAAGTAACTTATATACTTAATAAAAAATGCTTATTTTTGTAGGTATTATTACTATAAGAGAGAAAATGATAATTGTATATTTTTAACAAATAAGCTATTGGTGGAATAGAAAAAGCTATATCTTAAAAATTTAAAAAGTTGTATACTTTTATAATTTATAGAATATATATATATTATTAAAATGAAATAAGGGGGGTATACTGTGGACAGCTTTAATATATATAAGGATATAGCTGAAAGAACACAAGGGGACATTTATGTAGGTGTTGTTGGTCCTGTTAGAACAGGTAAATCAACATTTATTAAGAAGTTTATGGACCTTATGGTAATACCAAAGATTGATAATAATTATAAAAAAGAAAGAGCTAAGGATGAGTTGCCTCAAAGTGGATCAGGTAAAAGTATACACACTACAGAACCGAAGTTTGTACCTAATGAGGCTATTGAAATTACAATTGATGAAGAAATAAAGTTTAAAGTTAGAATGGTAGATTGTGTTGGTTATATTGTAAAAGGTGCAGTAGGATATATGGATGGAGAAGATGCAAAGATGGTGAATACTCCATGGTATGAATATGAAATACCTTTTGAAGATGCAGCAGAAATTGGTACGAGAAAAGTTATAACTGATCACTCTACAATAGGTCTTGTAGTTACAACAGATGGAAGTATAACTGGAATTGATAGAGATGAATACTTAGAAGCAGAAGAAAGAGTAATTGATGAATTAAAGGCTATAAAAAAACCTTTTATAGTAGTACTTAATACAAAACATATAAACTCACCTGAAACTAGGGCTTTGAAAAAAGAATTAGAGGATAAATATGATGTTACAGTTCAACCAATGGATGTGGCAAATATGAATGAAGATGACATAGAAGATGTTTTTAAACATGTACTTAAGGAATTTCCAATTAAAGAAATAGACATAGATATGCCATCTTGGATTGAAAACCTAGAAACTGATAATTGGTTGAAGAAGGATTTCTTTAATATTGTCAAAAAGATGTGCGAAAATATTAGTAGAGTTAGGGATGTTAAATCATTTATTAACACGGTAAACGATGAAGAAAATATTGCACCTATAGAAATGAATTCTATAAAATTAGGACAAGGGAAAGCTAATATTAAATTAAAACCTAAAGATGGTATATTCTATAATATTTTAAGTGAAATTTGTGATTTAGATGTTAAATCAGAAAGTGATTTATTATCATTAATCAAGGAATTAAACTTTGCTAAGAAGGAATATGATAAGGTTAAAGATGCTTTAATAGATGTAAGGGAAACAGGATATGGATTAGTTCCTCCACAATTATCAGAAATGAAATTTGAGGAACCAGAAATGTTTAAGCAAGGAAGTAGTTTTGGAGTTAAATTAAAGGCATCAGCACCATCGTTACATTTTATAAAAGCAAATGTAAAAACTGAGATAAGTCCATTAATGGGATCAGAAAGAGAAAGTGAAGAGTTAGTAAAATCTTTGATGGAGCAATTTGATGAAGATCCAGCAGCTTTATGGCAAAGTAATATGTTTGGTAGATCTTTAGAAGTTTTAATAAAAGAAGGTTTACAAAACAAATTATATAAAATGCCAGAAGATGTTCAAATAAAAATACAAAAAACATTACAGAAAATAATAAATGAAGGTAGTGGTGGTCTTATCTGTATTATTTTATAGGATAAGAAAGCTAATATAAATAAATTTTGCATAAAAGAATTATTTAAAAGGATATATTATAAATAGAAGTTTAGAACCTTAGGTTTATCTAGGGTTCTTTTTTATTATTGATAAAAGAAGTTGAAAGATTAGTATTAAAAATATATAATATTAATTGTGTTTTAGAGAAAGTTTTGTTTATTAAGATAAAGTGATTTTATTTATATAAATTTTTATATTTAAACTTTTGGGTAACCAAGAGTTTCTTTTTGTTTGAGAAAATAATGTTAAGTTTTTAATACATAATAATAACAAGGGATAAAACTAAGGAGAGTGACATTAAAAACTATGAAAAAAGTGGCAGTTGTATTTAATGGTGGAACTATATCAATGAAGGTAGATGAAAGGATTAAGGCAGCAGTACCAGGATTAACAGGTGAAGAAATTATGTCTATGGTAACAGGAATAGAAAGATTTGCAGAAATAGAGCCCTATAGTTTTTCAAGTAAGCCTTCACCTCATATGACTATAGAAAATATGCTTGAGTTAAGTAAGTTTATAAAGAAGCTTGTTGAAAGAGAAGATATTTCAGGAGTGGTATTGACACATGGAACAGATACTTTAGAGGAAACAGCATATTTTTTAGATTTAACTATAGATACTGAAAAAGTTATTGTAGTAACAGGGGCTATGAGAAGCAGTTCTGAGCTTGGATATGATGGGCCTTTTAATTTAGCAACATCAATTTGTACTGCAATTTCTGATGATGCAAAAGGAAGAGGAGTGTTAGTATGCTTTAATGGTGAGTTAAATTCAGCTTCAGAAGTTACTAAAGCTAATTCAATGGCATTAAATGCTTTCATAACTCCTAATTTTGGACCTATAGGGATAGTTGATAATAATAAAGTACTATTTTATAGAAAAACAATAAAGCGTAAGGTGTATAAAATTGAAAGTATTAAAGGTGATGTAGCATTAATTAAATGTGTTGCAGGTATGGGATCAGATTTTATAGATTTTGCTATAAAAAAAGGATATAAAGGAATAGTCATAGAAGCTTTAGGAAGGGGAAATGTGCCTCCAACTATGGTGGATGGAATAAAAAGAGCTTTAGAGAATGATATTTATGTAGTTGTAGTTTCTAGATGTTTTGAAGGAAGAGTATATGAATCCTATGGATATGATGGTGGTGGAAAAATGCTTAAGGATTTAGGTGTATTTTTTGAAGAAAGTATTCCAGGACAAAAAGCAAGAATAAAATTAATAGTTGCTTTATCTAGTGAAAAATAAAGGATTTAAAGGAGACTTTTAAATAAAAATATATAATAAAATAATTTTAAAAATAAAATGTAAATAAATTGTTAACAAGTTGTTGACACATATATTCTAAATAAATTATATTGTTTATAGTCAAGTTGATGAAAAGTAAATTAAAATCCTGGAGGAATATATGGTAAAAAGTATGACTAGCTTTGGTAGGGCTAGTAGTGAAGAGGGAAGTAAGCATTTATTTTCTATTGAAATGAAAAGTGTTAATAGTAGATATCTAGATGTTAATGTTAGATTACCTAAAAGTATTATTTCGTTAGAAGAGGAAATAAGAAAATTAGTAAACTCAAAGCTTTATAGAGGTAAAGTAGATATTTTTATTAATCAAAAAAGTTATGCAAGTGGAAATAGTGTAGCAAAGTTAAACTTAAAACTAGCAGAAAGTTATTATGATTGCTTAAAAGAAATAGAAGGAAAGTTAAATTTAAAAAATGATATTTCAGCTATTCAAATAGCAAGATTTCCAGAAGTTATAGATATAATAGAGGAAAAGGAATCAATAGATGAAATTTGGGATACAATTAAACCATTAATAATATCTTCATTAGAAATGATGGATAATATGAGATTGGTTGAGGGAGAGAAGCTTAAAGAGGATGTAATTAATAAGCTTATAGAAATAGAGAATATAGTTTTAAGTATTGAAAAAATATCGTATTTAATACCACAAAACTATAAAATTAAATTAGAAGCTAGATTGAAGGAGCTTTTAGAGACTGTAGAAATAGATGAAGCTAGAATAGCTCAGGAAGTTGCTATTATTTCAGATAAAGCTGCGGTAGATGAAGAAGTTATAAGACTTAAAAGCCATTTAAATCAAATGAGAATAACTTTAGATGAAGGTGGCCAAATTGGTAGAAAACTAGATTTTATAATTCAAGAAATGAATAGAGAAGCAAATACTATAGCTTCAAAGTCAAGTGATATGGATATGACTAATATGGTCATTAACATAAAAAATTTAATAGAAAAAATTAGAGAACAAGCACAAAATATAGAATAATCAGGAGGAAAGCAATGGGAATAAAATTGATTAACATTGGATTTGGAAACATAGTTTCAGCTAATAGACTTGTAGCTATAGTAAGTCCAGAATCAGCACCGATAAAAAGAATAATTCAAGAAGCTAGAGATAGAGGTATGCTTATTGACGCAACTTATGGAAGAAGAACTAGAGCAGTAATAATCACAGATAGTGATCATGTAATTTTATCTGCAGTTCAACCAGAAACAGTTGCACATAGATTAGTAGCAAAAGATGAAGCAGTAGATGAGGTTGATGAATAATGCAAAATAATAGAGGGGTCTTAATAGTGATTTCAGGTCCATCAGGAGCAGGTAAAGGAACTATTTGCAAAGCTTTATTAGAAAAGCATAAGAATATTTATATATCAGTTTCAGCAACAACAAGAAAACCAAGAGCAGGAGAAGTTGATGGTGTAAATTATTATTTTTTAACTAAGGATGCTTTTGAAGAAAAGGTTAAAGAAAATGGTTTTTTAGAATATGCTAATGTTCATGGGAACTTCTATGGTACTCCAAAGGTAAATGTAGAAAGTATGCTAGAAGAAGGAAAAGATGTAATATTAGAAATAGATATACAAGGTGCACTTCAAGTTAAAGAAAATTTTAAAGAAGGTGTATTTATATTTATTCTTCCACCATCTATGGAAGAGTTAAAACAAAGAATAATAAAAAGAGGCAGTGAAACAGAAGAGTCTTTAATGACAAGATTTAAGAATGCCTACAAAGAAATTAATTACGTTTCAAAATATAACTATGCTGTAGTTAATGATACTTTAGATGTAGCAGTATCTAAGGTTGAATCAATTATAGCTGCTGAAAAATGCAGAGTTGATAGAATAAAAGAAAATACAATATTAGATTCTAAGGAGGGCTTAATACATGAACAACTCTATGATTAATCCATCAATAATGGATTTACTTAAAAAAGTAGACGATAGATACTCACTAGTAATAGTAACTTCAAAAAGGGCAAGACAATTAATTAATGGTAGTGAGCCATTAGTTGCAACAAAGTCAAATAAGCCACTTACTGTAGCAATAAATGAAGTGAATGAAGGAGAAGTAGGATACGAAGCAGCACCTACTAAAGAAGGTTTAATATAATATGGATAGTAAAAAGTGCGTTTTAGTTGGAGTAAGTGGAGGAATTGCAGTTTATAAGGCGTTGGATATAATAAGTTCTTTAAGGAAAAAGAATTTAGATATAAGAGTAATTATGACAGAGTCAGCAACAAAGTTTGTTACTCCTTTATCATTCCAATCTTTAAGTTCTAATATGGTTGTAACAGATATGTTTGCAGAACCAAAGGCATATGAAATCCAACACATTTCATTAGCTAAAAGAGCAGATATAGTTTTAGTTGCACCAGCAACAGCTAATATAATTGGAAAGGTTGCTAATGGAATTGCAGATGATATGTTATCTACAACGATTATGGCAACAAAAGCAAAAGTTATTTTTGCTCCAGCAATGAATACAAATATGTATGAAAATCCAATAGTTCAAGAAAATATTAATAAACTAAAGAAGCTAGGTTATGAATTTATTGAGCCTGCTACAGGAGTTTTAGCTTGTGGTGATGAAGGTAAGGGTAAATTAGCTAAAGTTGAAAAAATAGTTGATAAAGTAATAAATGCACTAGAAGATAAAGAAAAAGATTTACTAGGTAAAAATATATTAATAAGTGCTGGCCCAACAATTTCTGATATTGATCCTGTAAGATTTATTACCAATAGATCAACTGGGAAAATGGGATATGTTTTAGCAGAAGAAGCAAGAAATAGAGGAGCTAATGTTGTTTTAGTTTCAGGGCCAACAAGTTTACCAAAGCCAGATGGGGTAGAGGTGATTTCTGTAAAAACAAATGAAGAGATGAAAAATGCAATTTTAAATTATTATGATAAAAGTGATATAGTTATAAAAGCTGCAGCAGTTGCTGACTATAAAATAAAAAATTATAGTAATATAAAAATAAAAAAAGGTGAAGGCGATTTAGTTTTAACATTTGAAAGAGATAATGATATACTAAGTATGCTAGGAGAAAAGAAGAAAAATCAAATACTTGTAGGCTTTGCTGCTGAAAGTAATGATGTTTTAGAAAATGCAAAAAATAAGCTTTTAAAGAAGAACTTAGATTTTATTGTAGCAAATGATATAACTAGTAGTGATACTGGGTTTGCTAGCGATGACAATAGAGTTATAATCTTAAGTAAAGATAAAGAAGAAATATATTTAGATAAGATGAGTAAAAGAAAAGTTGCATCAGAAATCTTTGATACTATATTAAGAAAGCGCTAAAATGCGCTTTCTTTTATATAAAACAAAATATAGAACCTAATAAAGGGTGATGAATTTGAAAGTATATGCAGAAGTTATTATTAATAGTGATGCATTAGATATAGATAAGCCATTTACTTATGAAGTTCCTGTAGAGTTACAAAAGTCTATAGAGTTAGGACAATGGGTAAAGGTTCCTTTTGGGAATAAAAATGCTTCAGTAGATGGATTTATATTATCTCTTAAAGATGATAGTATAACAGGAATGAAAATAAAAAAAATAAAATCTATTGTAATAGAAAAACCATTATTAAGCAAAAATAATATAAGACTAATAGAATTCTTAAAGGAAAATTATTTGTGTAGATATATAGATGGAATTAGGCTTCTTATTCCACAAGGGATATTAAAAGGAATTACCAATAAATATAAGCTTGTGGTGTCATTATCTAGTAATAATATACCAGAGAACATTTATGAGAAATATAAAGACATATTTGAAATAATTAAAAAAAATAATGGAATATTTAATAAAGCTGAGTTAATTAGAAAATACAATATATCAACTTACAAATTAAATAAATTAATTAAAGCTGATTATTTAAAAGTAGAAGAGGAAATAGTATATAGATATAATTTGAAGAATTATATTGAGTACAAAGAAAAGAATTTAACTGAAGATCAACAAAAAGTAATAAACAAAATTTATGCTTCAAATAAAAATATTTTTCTATTAAAGGGAGTAACTGGTTCTGGAAAAACAGAAGTTTATATGAGGATTGTAAAAGAAGAATTAGATAAGGGCAAAACTGCTGTTATTTTAGTTCCTGAAATATCATTAACACCTCAGATGGTAGAAAGAGTTAAAGGAAGATTTGGAAAAGAAGTAGCTGTTTTTCATAGTAAACTTTCTGACGGAGAAAGATATGATGAGTGGTATAGAATAAAAGAAGGAAAAGCAAAGGTAGTTATAGGAGCTAGAAGTGCATTATTTTTACCCTATAATAATTTAGGTGTAATTATTATAGATGAGGAGCATGAAAGTACTTATAAGTCAGAACATAGTCCTAAATATGTAACTAAGGAAGTAGCTGAATTTATAAGTAGTCTTACAGGTTGTAAAGTTATCTTAGGGTCTGCAACTCCATCAATAGAAACTTATTATAAAGCTATAAGTGGAGAAATTGAACTTTTAGAGCTAAATAGTCGTGTTGAAAATAAGCCTATGCCGAATATTGATATAATAGATATGAGGTTAGAATTAAATAGTGGTAACATGTCTATGTTTAGCAGAAAGTTATTTCTAGAAATTAAGGAAGCTTTAAATAAAAAAGAACAAATAATATTATTTTTAAATAGAAGAGGATTTTCTACCTTTGTTTCATGTAGAAGTTGTGGGTATGTATTTAAATGTTCAAAATGTGATATATCTATGACTTTTCATAAAAATGGTAGTTTAATATGTCATTGTTGTGGTTATAGAGAATATCAACAAAAAATTTGTCCTAAGTGTAAAAGTAAATATGTTAAATATTTTGGAGCAGGAACTGAGAGAGTTGAAGAAGAAGTAAAGAAGTATTTTAAAGATGCCAAAGTACTTAGGATGGATATGGATACTACTAGAAATAAGGATTCTTATGAAAATATATATAATGCTTTTAAAAATGGTGAAGCTGATATATTAATAGGAACTCAAATGATATCTAAAGGTTTAGATTTTGAAAATGTAACTGTAGTTGGGGTTTTAGCAGCAGATATTTCTTTAAATTTACCTGATTATAGAGCTGCTGAAAAGACCTTTCAAATTATAACTCAAGTATCAGGTAGAGCAGGGAGAGGAAGCAAAGGTGGAACTGTAGTAGTTCAAAGCTATAATCCTAATCATTATAGTTTAAATTATGCTAAAAATTATGATTATGAAGGGTTTTATAATGAAGAATTTACTACAAGAGGACTTATGCATTATCCTCCTTTTAGTAAAATATTGTTAATTAATGTTACTTCTAAGAATGAGAATTCTTTAAAATTATTTATGGAAAAATTAAAAAATGAATTTAATAAAATAGAAAGTGAAGAAAATTCTATAGAGATATTGGGACCGTCACCATGTATAATTTCTAAAATAAAGGATAATTTTAGATGGCAAATTATATTTAAAGGTGATTTATCATTAGATTTTTGTGAAAAAATTAAAGATAAACTTTATCAAATGAATAAGAATGTATATAATGAAATAAAAGTTACTATTGATATTAACCCAAATAGTATGACTTAGGAGGTAAGAAAAAATGGCGATTAGAAAGATTAGAATAAATGGTGATGAAGTTTTAAGAAAAAAATGTAAGGATGTAACAGAAATAACACCAAGAACTTTAAAGTTAATTAAAGATATGGCAGATACTATGTATGAAGCTGATGGTGTAGGATTAGCTGCACCACAGGTTGGAATTCTTCAAAGAATATTTGTAATAGATGTATTTGATGATTATGGACTTAGAGTATTTATAAATCCAGAAATACTTGAAGTTTCAGGATCTCAAGTAGGAGAAGAAGGTTGTTTAAGTGTACCAGGAGAATCAGCAGAGGTTGATCGTCCAAATTATGTTAAGGTAAAAGCATTTAATGAAAAGGGTGAAGAATTTATTTTAGAAGCAACAGAATTACTAGCGAGAGCTATACTACATGAAAATGATCACTTAAATGGAAAGCTATTTATAGATTACCTAAAATAATAAAGGAGGATTAACATGAAGATAGTATTTATGGGAACTCCAGATTTTGCAGTACCATCACTAAAGAAAATAATAGATGTTTATGGAGTAGAAGCAGTTTTTACTCAACCAGATAGACCAAAGGGTAGAGGGAAAAAGATGGCATATTCTCCTGTAAAGGAAGTAGCAGTTGAAAAAAATATAAAAGTTTTTCAACCAATAAAATTAAAAAATGATAATGAAGCTTTAGATTATTTAAAGGAGTTAAAACCAGATTTTATAATAGTAGTAGCTTTTGGTCAAATATTAAGTAAGGAAGTTTTAGATATACCGAAATTTGGTTGTATTAATTTACATGCATCATTATTGCCAATGTATAGAGGAGCAGCACCTTTAAATTGGGCTATAATTAATGGAGAAAAGAAATCAGGGAATACAACAATGTTAATGGATGTAGGATTAGATACAGGAGATATGCTACTTAAGGATGAAGTAGAGATATCAGAAGATATGACAGCAGGAAATCTTCATGATATATTAATGGAAAGAGGAGCAGATTTATTAATAAAAACTATAGATGGAATATATAATAAGAGTATAGTTCCGGAAAAGCAAGGAGAAGAAACTTTTTATGCTAAAATGTTAAATAAGGAATTAGCATTAATAAATTGGAATAATTCAGCAGAAGATATTCACAATTTAATAAGAGGACTTAACCCTTGGCCTATAGCTTTTACAACTTATGAAGATAAGGCTATGAAAATATATGAAAGTAAGGTTCTTCAAGAGGAAAGCAATAAAGAACCTGGAACTATATATAGTGTATCTAAAGATGGAATTAAGGTTTCTACTTCAAAGGGAAGCTTATTAATAAAAAAGATACAGTTCCCAAATGGAAAGCCATTGAGTGTAGAGCAATATATTAATGGAAATGAAATTAAGATAAATACTAAACTTTATTAAAATAACTGTAAAGGAGAGGGATATAGATGTATTATCCAGGCTTTTATTTTGATACAACATATTTAATTTTAATACCAGCTATTATTATAGCTTTTATAGCTCAAATGAAAATAGATAACGCTTATAAAAAGTATCAAAATGTTAGAACTATAAGTGGAGTTACAGGAAGTGAAGTGGCAAGAAGTATTTTAGATGGAGCAGGACTTTTTAATGTGAAAATTGAAAGATGTCAAAAACATTTAGGAGATCATTATGATCCGAGGACAAAAATTATAAGACTTTCTCCAGAAGTTTATGATAGATCAACTATAGCTGCTGCAGGTATAGCAGCTCATGAGTGTGGTCACGCTATACAACATCAAACACATTATAGCCCTTTAGTTTTAAGAAATAAAATTGCACCAATAGTTAATATAGGAAGTAACTTATCTATGATATTATTTTTAATAGGGATATTTTTAGGTTTCCCTATGTTTGCTAAAATAGGAATAGTATTTTTTTCAGGAGCAGTAATATATCAAATAATAACTCTCCCAGTTGAATTTAATGCATCATCAAGAGCATTAGAGATATTAGAAACAAGAAATTTCCTTTATGGAGATGAAGTTAATGGGGCAAAAAAAGTTTTAAATGCAGCAGCTATGACATATGTTGCAGCAACATTAATGGCTATTTCTCAATTACTTAGATTAATAGCTCTAAACAATAGATATAATGATAATTAATGAGGTAGAATTATGAATAGTAGAAAACTTGCAAGACAAATTATACAAAGAGTATTAGAAGAAGGAGCATATTCTAACCTAGTACTTTCAAAAGAATTAAATAGAGATGATATAGATGAAAAAGATAAGGGATTAATAACAGAAATAGTTTATGGTACTTTAAGAAGAAAAAGAACTTTAGATGTTTTAATAGGAAATTTTGTTAAAGATATAAATACATTAGATACAACAGTTTTAAATATATTAAGAGTTGCAATATATCAAATGTATTTCTTAGATAAAATACCTGAATATGCTGCTTGTAATGAAGCTGTAGAAGAAGCTAAGGAAGTTTCTCTTGAGGCTTCTAAGTTAGTTAATGGAGTTCTTAGAAATTATATTAAAGATGAAAAAGAGATAGTTGTTCCAGGTAATAGAATAGATGAGTTAGCTTATAAGTTTTCTTTCCAACCTTGGATGATAAGATTATTTATCAAGCAATATGGTGAAGAAAGAACTATGAAGATTATGGCTGG
Source organism: Clostridium sp. (assembly GCA_017435645.1). Classification (GTDB taxonomy): domain Bacteria; phylum Bacillota; class Clostridia; order Clostridiales; family Clostridiaceae; genus Clostridium. Next base: position 28,506 of record JAFSER010000017.1, read on the forward strand.
ATTAAATGAAACTCCAAAGGTAACAGTAAGAGTTAATGAGTTTAAATCAGATTTTGACGAAGTATATGAAAAGTTAGAAGAAAACGGATATAACGTTGAAGAAGGATATGCTTGCCCAGAAGCAATTGCAATTATTGGAGGTAAGGGAGTAGAAAATAACGAATTATTTAAAGAAGGATTAATAACTGTTCAAGATGAAAGCGCTATGTTAGTAGCTCCATTATTAGGTCTTAAAGATGAAGATAAAGTGTTAGATTTATGCGCTGCACCAGGAGGTAAAACTACTCATATAGCAGAATTATTAAGAAATACTGGAGAAGTAATAGCTTTTGATTTACATGAAAATAAATTATCTTTAATTGAAGAAAACGCAAATAGACTTGGATTAACTAATGTTACTTGTAAAGCTATGGATGCAACAAAGTTAAATTCTGATTATATATGTTATGCTGATAAAGTATTAATAGATGTACCTTGTTCAGGGCTTGGTATAATTAGAAAGAAACCAGAAATAAAATGGAATAAAACAAGACAACATTTAAGAGATTTAGTTGAGATACAAAAAGAAATAATGGAAAATGCATGGCAATATTTAAAACCAGGTGGAACTTTAATTTATTCAACATGTACTTTAAATAAAGAAGAAAATGAAGATAATATTAAATGGTTCCTAGGAAAGTATAAAGATGCACAAATGGAAAATTTATATTTAGGAAACAATAATAACTTTATATATAATGGAGATAAAAGTTTAACTATATTACCAAATGATTCTATGGATGGCTTCTTTATAGCTAAAATAAAGAAAAATAAATAGGTGAATAAATGAAAAATATTTTAGATTACAGTTTGGAAGAAATTTCATTATGGTTAAAAGAAAATGGTGAAAGTGCTTTTAGAGCAAAACAGATTTTCTCATGGATCTATACAAATGTTTGGGAGTTTCAAGGAATGAGAAATTTACCTAAGAATTTAATTGAAAAATTAAAGGATAATTTTTATATAGGCATTCCAGAAATAGTAGAAATATATGAATCTAGTATAGATGGAACAAAGAAAGTTTTGTTTGCTTTTAATGATGGTAATATAATTGAAAGTGTTATTATGAAATATAAGCATGGTAATTCTATTTGTATTTCTACTCAAGTAGGATGTAGAATGGGATGTAAATTTTGTGCATCAACTATAGATGGAAGACTAAGAGATTTATCTGCAGGTGAGATATTGGCTCAGGTTCTTGTGGCTCAAAAGGTAATAGGAGATAGAATATCTAATATAGTTTTAATGGGAAGTGGAGAACCATTAGATAATTATGATAATGTAGTTAAGTTTTTAGAACTTGTTAATGCAGAATATGGGTTAAACATAGGGCAAAGACATATAACTCTATCTACTTGTGGATTAGTACCTAAGATTTATGAATTAGCTGATAAAGGATTTAGTATTACATTAGCAATTTCTTTACATGCCTTCAGTGATGAAAAAAGAAAAGAAATTATGCCAATTGCTAAAAAATATTCTATAAAAGAAATATTAGATGCCTGTGATTATTACTTTAATAAAACTGGAAGAAGAATAACTTTTGAATATTCATTAGTTTTAGGTGTTAATGATAGTAAAGAAGATGCAAAATCTTTATCTAAACTATTAAAAGGAAGAGCATGTCATATAAACTTAATACCTGTTAATGAAATAAAGGAGAATACACTAAAGAGACCTTCAAAAAAGACTATAGATGAGTTTGCTAAGATAATAAGCGAGCATAATTTAGATGTTACTGTAAGAAGAGAAATGGGGGCTGATATTAATGCAGCTTGTGGTCAATTGAGAAGAAACTTCTTAAAAAAGTAAATAAATAGGAGTGAAATTTAGTGATTGGTATAAAAAGTGATTTAGGTAAACGAAATTTAAATGAAGATTATGCAGAATTTTATGTTGGGGAAAATTATAAGATTTTTGTATTAGCAGATGGTATGGGAGGCCACAATGCTGGTGAAATAGCTAGTAAATCGGCTTCTAAGGCCATACTGAAATTTGTGAAAGAGAATATTAATAAATATAGTAATAAAGATTTATTAGAAAAGGCAATTAAGTATGCAAACTTAAGAGTATATAATTTGTCACATTGTTCAGAAACATATAAAGGAATGGGAACTACTTTAGTAGTTTGTTTGATTACTGAAGTAGGTACAATAGTTGCTAATATAGGAGATAGTTCGTGTTATGGAATAAATAGAGGTAGCATTGTAAAAATTACGAAAGATCATTCTTTAGTACAGGAGCTTATAGATAGTGGAAGTATTTCTTTTGAGGAGTCTATAAATCATCCTCAAAGGAATATAATAACAAGGGCAATAGGAACAGAAGAAGAGATAAAAGTAGATTTCTTTGAATTTAATAGTAATAAATATGAATACTTATTAATGTGTAGTGATGGATTAAGTAATGAAGTTAATTTAGATAAAATTAAAGATGTAAATATTAAAGATGAAGAGTTACAGAGTATTTGTGAAAAATTAGTGGAAAGTGCTAAGCTTAATGGTGGAAGAGACAATATAACTGTAATGTTTTTTAGAGGAGAGGTGTAGGATGAAGGGAATTATTCTAGGTGGTAGATATGAGCTTCTTGAAAAAATTGGAGAGGGAGGAATGTCAGAAGTATACAAAGCCAAATGTAATAAATTAAATAGATTCGTTGCAATAAAAATATTAAAAAAACAATTTGCCAATAATATAGAAATTGCTAAAAAGTTTAAACGTGAAGCAACAGCTATTGCAAATTTATCTGATGCTAATATAGTAAATATTCTTGATGTAGGCACTCAAGATGACATGGATTACATTGTAATGGAATATGTTAATGGCAGAACCTTAAAGGAGCTTATTAATTATAAGGGAAAGCTTAGCTATACAACAGCTATAAATATTGCAATTCAAATTGCTAAGGCTTTAGATTGTGCTCACAGAAATAATATTGTTCATAGAGATATAAAACCACAAAATATTTTAGTAACAGAAGCAGGAAAAGTTAAAGTAACAGATTTTGGAATAGCTAAATCTACTGACTCTCATACAATTACTAATACTACTAGCATAATTGGATCAGCTCATTATTTATCACCTGAACAAGCAAAAGGTACTTATATAGATTTTAGATCTGATATATATTCATTTGGAATTGTATTATATGAAATGGTAACTGGCAGATTGCCTTTTGAAGGTGATTCACCAGTAACAGTAGCATTAAAACATCTTCAAGAAGAACCTGTTCCTCCTAAAAATATTAATTCAGCTATACCAGATAGCTTAAATAAAGTAATACTTAAGGCTATACAAAAAGTCCCTGTTAAGAGATATCAAAATGTAAAAGAAATAATTCAAGATTTGCAAAAGATTCAAGAAAATCCTGATGTAATTATTGGATTAGTAAGTAATACTGATAATGATAGCACTATTATTATGTCACCAATTCAATCTAATAATACATCTACAAAAATAAATAATAATTATAAAGAAGATGATTATGAGGATTATGAAGATGAGGATTATGAAGATGAGGATTATGAGGATGAAAAGAAATCTAAAAAAATTAAGTCAGGTTTAAAAAAGGCTTTAATTGGAGTAGGATCATTAATTATAATATTAATTTTAGGTTCAGTTGGGTTCTTTCTGGCTATGAGGAATAATACTAGTAATGAAGTAGAAGTGCCTAATATAGTTGGTAAATTAGTAGAAGAAGCAAAAAGTGAAGTTGAAGAGTTAGGACTAGTGATACAAGTGAAATCAACTGAATATAGTGATGAAGCAGAAAATACTATATTAAAAATAAGTCCAAGTGTTGGAACAAAGGTTAAAAAGGATTCAATAATATTTGTTACTGTATCAGTAGGGGAAGAATTAATTAAAATGCCTAATCTTAAAGATTATGAAAAAACTAATATAGAAAGTGTTTTAAAATCTTATGGATTTACAAATTATGAAATAAAAGAAGAGTATAGTGATGATGTAGAAAAAGGAAGGTTAATTAAACAAAGTCCAGAAGCAGAAACTGAGGTTAGTAAGAATACTGAAATACAGATAATAGTTAGCAAGGGGCAAGAAACTAAAATGGTAGATATTCCTGATGTTGTAGGAAAGTCTTTAAAAGAGGCAAAAACAATTTTAGAAGAAGCAAAGCTTAAAGTTAATGATGAAATAAAATATAATATAACTCATAATAAGGATGAAGATGGTATAGTATTAGAACAAAATGTATCAGGTACTAAAATCCAAGAAGGAGCTGCTATAAAGTTAACAGTGGGAAAATACGAAGAAGAAACTATAGATGTTGCTTCAGAAGTAGGTATAAAAAATGGTATGACAGTAAAAGAAGCTAGAGCAAAAATTAATGCAAAGGAATTAAAATTAGTATTTTCAGATGGTTCATCAAGTGATGATGATGCAATAATAACTGATTTTACAAAAGAAGTTACTAAGGGTGGAACTGTTACACTTACTACTGAAAAACCAAAACAACAAGAACAAGAGCAAGAACAGGAAGAAAAACCTGTAGCTGAAGAAAATAACAATTAATAAAAAAGGAGCATCACGATAACATGTGATGTTCCTTTTTAAATGAAAAATTATTGTAAATATTTTTGTGTTAGTTAAAAATAATTTGCATTTTTTATTATAATCTGTTTATTATAAATAAGAAGATAAATTTATTTGGAGGCATTATGGAAGGAAAAATAATAAAAGGCATTGGTGGGTTTTACTATGTTAAAGTAGATGATGAAATTATAGAGTGTAAAGCAAGAGGGAAATTTAGATACAAAGATATGAAGCCTATGGTAGGGGATAGTGTTCGAATTGAGGTTTCTAAAGGAAAAGGCGTAATTGAAGAAATATATGATAGAACTTCAGAACTAATAAGACCTACAGTAGCAAATGTTACACAAGCTTTTGTAGTATTTGCTATAAAAAATCCAGATATTAATTTTGATCTTTTAAATAGATTTTTAATTTCATGTGAATATAATAATATAAAGGCTATAGTATGCTTAAATAAAGTTGATTTAGCTTCTGAGGAAGAAAAAGAAGAGGTTAAAAAGAAAATAAATGATATAGGATATGATGTATTATTTATAAATGCTAAAGAGGGGATAGGTATAGAGCTACTTAAGGAAAGATTAGGCGGAGAAGAAACTGTATTATGTGGTCCTTCAGGAGCAGGGAAATCAACTCTGATTAATATTCTAATAAATAGAACTCATATGGAAACAGGAGTTGTATCAAAAAAAATAGGAAGAGGAAAACATACAACAAGACACAGTGAGCTTATAGAATTAGAGAATGGTTATTTAGTTGATAGCCCAGGTTTTTCAAATATAGATATTAGTTTTATGGAAAAGGATAATTTAAAATATAGTTTTCCAGAATTTGAAGAATATAATCATAGTTGTAAATTTAGAGGATGCCTTCATTATAGAGAGCCAGGTTGTGCTGTAAAGAATGCATTAAATGATAGTAAGATAAATGAATATAGGTATAGTTTTTACATTAGAATATTAGAAGAATTACAAGAGGGGGAAAAATATAAATGGTAAAGATATCACCATCAATATTATCAGCAGATTTTTCAAAGCTAGGAGAAGAAGTTATTAAAGTAGATAAAGCTGGAGCAGATTTTATTCATATAGATGTAATGGATGGAAATTTTGTACCTAATATCAGTTTTGGATTTCCAGTAATTAAAGCAATAAGAAATAAGACAGAAAAAGTATTTGATGTTCATTTAATGATTGAGAATCCATCAAGATACATAGATGATTTTGTAGAAGCAGGAGCAGATATAATTACAATTCATTATGAAGCAGAAAAACATATAGATAGAGCAATTGAATATATAAAATCTAAAGGTATTAAGGCAGGAGTATCATTAAATCCAGGGACTCCAACCATTGTTTTAAAAGATATAATCGAAAAATTAGATTTAGTTTTAATTATGTCAGTTAATCCTGGATTTGGAGGACAAAAATTTATTCCATATGCATTAAATAAAATAAAAGAAGTGAAGGAAATGAGTTTAGAATCAAATAAAAATTTACTTATAGAAGTAGATGGTGGAGTTGACAAAAATAATGCTAAGTTTCTTGTAGAAGCAGGAGCAAATGTATTAGTAGCAGGATCCGCTGTTTTTGCAGATGGAAATTTAGAAGAAAATATAAAAAATATAAGAGGATAAGCATATGAAAGCTGTAATAGTATCAGGTGGAAAAGAACCATCAAGGAACTTATTATTACATTATATAAAAAATGCTAACTTGATAATTGGAGCAGATAAGGGTTGTGAGGTATTATATAAATATAATATAATTCCTGATTATATTCTTGGAGATTTTGATTCGGCTAATCCAGAAGCAATTGAAGCATTAGAAAAAAAAGCACTAAATAAAATTAAATATAATAGTGAAAAAGATTATACAGATACTGAACTAGCTTATAATTTGGCAATTGAAAAAAATTCAAATGAAGTTATATTATTAGGTGCTACAGGAACTAGATATGATCATAGTTTAAGTAATTTTGGAATAATGCTAAAAGGACTAAAAAATAATGTTATTGTTAAAGTTATAGATGATAATAATAAGATTTTTTTAACAGATAAGCCTATTTTACTAAAAGGAAAAAAAGGAGATATCATTTCTTTTCAAGCATATTGTAATGAAGTTAAAAACTTTACTATTAAAGGTGCTAAATATAATTTAAATAATTATACCTTAAAATTAGGAGATGGTATTACAACATCTAATGAATTCTTAGAAGAAAATATAAGTATAAGCTTTGATAGTGGAATAATTATGGTACTTTATACAAATGATTAAAAATTAGTAACTGATTTTATATATTTGAATAGAATATATATAGAAAACAGATAATTTGGAGGACTAATATGAAGATAATAGCTATAAAGTTACCTAAGTTTTTATCAAATTTTATTAAATTTTTTAAAAGAAAAAAATAATACATAGGAAAAGGGATATAAATATAAATAAAAAATGCAATTGATTAATCAATTGCATTTTTTATTTGAACTTATATTGCTCTTTGAACTTTGCCAGATCTAAGGCATCTTGTACATACATGAACTGTCTTTGGTGTTCCGTTAACTAAAGCCTTTACTCTCTTTATGTTAGGAGCCCAAGTTCTCTTAGATTGACGATGTGAGTGAGAGTATTGACTTCCTGCAATAACTCCTTTATTACAAACTTCGCATCTTCTTGCCACTTGAAAACACCTCCTTATTTTTGAAGATAAATTCTCTTCAATAGGACAGAATAAATTTTAACATAGTATACCTTAGAAAAGCAAGGGAAAATAGTAAAAAAGTAAAAAAACTTTTAAATTGCAAATATATAATATAAAGTATTGAAATAATCATATAATATTGTATATAATTATTTACTTGAATAATGTATATAACTGATATAAAATATAAGATAGAAATAGTGATAAGGAGGATTCTATATGGTAGGATATTCAAACGAGCTTGGAAATATACATTACTCAGATGAGGTACTTGCTAAAATTGTTGGATTATCAACTATGGAATGTTATGGCGTAGTAGGTATGGTTTCCAAAAATGCAACAGAAGGCTTATGGGAATTAATGAGAATAGAAAACTTAAGTAAAGGCGTTAAATTAAAATTTGATAATGATAAATTAATAGTTGAATTATATGTTATGGTGGAGTATGGAACTAAAATTTCAGAAATAGCTAATAACATAATACAAAAGGTACGTTATAGTGTGGAAAACTTTACTGGATTAAAAGTTTCATCTGTTACAGTAAATGTTCAAGCCGTTAGAATGTAGGAGGTAAAAAGATGAAATATCAGACGATAAATGGCCTTGATTTTTATAATATGGTTGTTAATGCTAGCAATAAATTGTTAGAGGAGAGCGAATATGTAAACTCGTTAAACGTATTCCCAGTTCCAGATGGAGATACAGGAACTAATATGTCAGCAACATTTAAAGCAGCTGTTAAAGAAATTGAAGGTTTAAATAGTGAATCAATAGGAGAAGCTTCTAAAAAATTAGCAAAGGGAGCTCTAATGGGTGCTAGAGGAAACTCAGGAGTTATTCTTTCACAAATTCTTAGAGGAATTTCTAAAGGTTTAGAAGGAAAGACTAATGTAGAAGCTATTGAATTTGCAATTGCTTTAAAAGAAGGAAGTAATGCAGCATATAAAGCAGTTATGAGACCTACAGAAGGAACTATACTTTCTGTTATAAGAGCTGCAGCTGATGCAGCAATAGAAACAGATGTTAAAGATATTGTTGAATTAATGAATGTTGTTGTTACAGAAGCTAAGGTTATGCTTGATAAAACACCAGAATTATTACCAGCTTTAAAGAAGGCAAAAGTTGTTGACTCAGGTGGAATGGGCTTATATATTATATTAAAAGCAATGTATGAAGCTTTAAGAGATGATATTAAAGCAGAAATAAAAGATATAAAGCCATCTGAAGCTAAAATGCAAGGTGCACAAGGTACAGAGGACATAAATATTGAATTTGGTTATTGTACAGAATTTATTATTTTAGCAGATGCTAGCTATGCAGATGAATTTAGAAATGAAATAATGCCTATGGGAGATTCTCAAGTTGTAGTTGGTTATGAAGATGTAATAAAGGTTCACATTCATACTAATGACCCAGGAGCTGTATTAGCTAAGGCTGTTAAGCTTGGTGAATTATCAAAGATTAAAATTGATAATATGAGAGAAGAACATAGAGAAGTATTGTTATCTAAAGAAGAGTATAAGATAGAAGAAACTGTAGAGGAAGCTAAAAAATATGCATTTGTTGCTGTTGCAATGGGAGAAGGTGTTACAAACATATTTAAGGATCTTGGTATTGACTATGTTATTGAAGGTGGTCAAACAATGAATCCATCAACTCAAGATATAATGGAATGTATATCTAAATTAAATGCTGAACATATATTTGTATTACCAAATAATAAGAATATAATAATGTCAGCAAATCAAGCAGCTGAAATATCAGATAAAGATGTTAGAGTTATTCCAACAACTTCAATACCACAAGGTATAACTTGTATAACAATGTTTAATTCAGATGCAGAAGTAGATGAAAATGAATCATTATTAAAAGAAGCTATAGATATGGTTAAAACAGGATCAGTTACTTATGCAGTTAGAGATACTGAAATGGATGGTATAGAAATAAAAGAAGGAAATATGCTTGGTTTAATTGAAGGAAAAATCAAGAAGGTAGGATCAGAATATTGTGAAGTTGCAGAAGAAGTACTAGCTGATATGATTGATGAAGATAGTGAACTTATAACAATATTATATGGTCAAGATGTTTCAGAAGAAGAAGCTGAAGCTTTTGCTGAGAAAATTGAAGAAAAATATGAAGATTTAGATATTCAATGCTATAGAGGAGCTCAACCTTTATATTACTTCTTAATGTCAGTAGAATAATATTTAATAAAAATTTAAAATAAATAATCTTATTTAGGAGTTGTTATAAGACAACTCCTTTAATTTATTGCAAAATAAAAAATGAAAATAAATTAAATAGTTGAAAAGTGACTCTATGTAATTTAATATGATTAATAGAAAAATAATATATTATAGTAAAGTAAGATTTTTGAGGTGAGTAAATGAATATATCAATGGATATATCCACTTTAAAAGGTGTAGGCCCTAAGCTTACAGAGAAACTAAATAAATGTGGTATTTTTACAATATATGATTTATTATTATATTTTCCGAGAGATTATGAGTTTATAAAAAGTGATACAGATTTTGAAGATATAGATAATGATGAAAAACAAATATTAACTTGTAGAGTTATAGGGTATGATAGAGATATTAAAACTAAAAATGGAAAAATAATTTCTACTATAAAGTTTGATTATAAAGGACATATAGTTATTGGGAAATGGTTTAATCAAAAATATATAAAAAATAATTTTAATATAAATAAGTCTTATGATTTAATAGGGAAGTTTAAAAGAGTTGGGAATAATTTAGAAATTATAAATCCTATAGTTGGATGTAATGATGCGAAAAAAAGTGAAATTGTCCCTAAATACCCGCTAAAGGGAGATTTAAATGATAAAATAATTGCTAAAATTATTAATCAAGTATTAGATAAGGCTATTATTAAAGAAAATTTACCTAAAGAAATAATTGATAGATATAAAATGATAAATTTAGATTTAGCAATTAGAGAAATACACTTTCCTAAGGGCAAATATGAATTAACTAGAGCTATAGAAAGATTAAAATTTCAAGAACTTTTTACATATTCAATGAAGCTTTTATTATTAAAAAACAAATTAAGAAATAATAATGGAATATCATTTCAGTGGGATAAGGAAATGGTAAGTTTAAAAGAATCATTGCCTTTTCAATTGACAGAGGCTCAAACTAAGGTGGTTAGAGAGATTTTGAGAGATCAAAAAAGTAGTTATTCTATGAATAGGTTAGTTCAAGGAGATGTAGGAAGTGGTAAAACTATTGTAGCATTAATTGCAATATTTAATGTTGTAAAAAATGGATATCAAGCAGCTCTAATGGCACCAACAGAAATACTTGCTAATCAGCATTTTAATGAAGCTATGAAAATATTTAATGGTTTTAATATAGATGTAGAGATATTAACAGGAAGTACTAGCACAAAAGAAAAAAGAAGAATAAAAGAAAAGATATCGGAAGGTAATCCTATGGTTGTAATAGGAACTCATGCTTTAATTCAAGAAGATGTTGATTTTCATAATTTAGGGTTAGTAATTACTGATGAGCAACATAGATTTGGGGTGGAGCAACGAAATAAGTTAATAAATAAGGCAAAAAGACCAGATGTATTAGTAATGACAGCTACTCCTATTCCGAGAACTTTAGCATTATACATGTATTCAGATTTAGATGTATCTATAATAGATAAGCTTCCACCAGGAAGAAAGAAAATAGATACTAGATTTTATACAGATAATCAAAGAAATAAAGCATATTCTTTAGCACTAGATGAAATAAAAAAAGGAAGACAAGTATATATAGTATGTCCACTAATAGAAGAAAATGAAAAGATGGAGTTAAATTCTGTAGAAAAGCTATATAATAGCTTAAAAGAAGGTGTTTTTAAAGATATAGAAGTTGAAATATTACATGGAAAAATGAAGCCTAAGGAAAAAGATGAAATTATAGGGTTATTTAAGGAAAATAAAATTAAAGTAATTATTTCAACTACAGTTATAGAAGTTGGGGTTAATGTTCCTAATGCTTCAGTTATGATAATAGAAAATTCAGAGAGATTTGGATTAGCACAACTTCATCAATTAAGAGGAAGAGTTGGAAGAGGGGAATATTCATCTTACTGCATCTTAATAGGTAATGCTAAGAATGAAAAAACTAAAAAGAGAATGGAGATAATGACTAGTTCAACAGATGGATTTTATATATCGGAGCAAGATTTAAAGTTAAGAGGAGCAGGAGAGATGTTTGGCCTTAGACAAAGTGGTGACATAGGATTGGTTCTTGCAGATATATATGAAGATATTAATATATTAAAATGTGCAAGGTTTGAAGCAAATAATTTAATTAACTCTAATGAAATTAATAATGTTAAATTATGTAATGAAATATCTAAATCTCTTGAAAGATATAGTCGATATATATGTTTTAATTAAATAAATTGTATATATATAAATATTATGTTAAAATTGTATTAAATAGTACCTAAGGAGGAAGTTAAATGAGAATAATAGCAGGAAAGGCAAGAGGGCGAAAATTATTACCTCCATCAACAATTGAAACAAGACCAACATTAGATAGAGTTAAGGAATCTATGTTTAGTATAATACAAAATTATATACCTGATTCAGTAGTTGTAGATGTTTTTGCAGGAACTGGTAGCCTAGGCCTTGAAGCAGCAAGTAGAGGTGCTAAAGAAGTATATTTAGTAGATAAAAGTAATACAACATTTCCTATATTAAAGAAAAATGTAGAAAATTTAAAATTTCAAGATTTTTGTTTTCCACTTAATTTAGATTCATATGATGCTTTAAATATGTTAAGTAAAAAAAATAAGGAATTTGATATTATTTTTATAGATCCACCATATTGTAAGGAAATGATTCCTAAAGCTATTGAAATAATTAAAAATAATAATTTATTAAAAAGAAATGGTATTATAGTAACAAAAATAGATTCAATAGAAGAGATTTATGAAGGATATAAAGATATCATGTTATTAAAAAGTAAAAAATATGGGAATACAACTGTTTGTTTATATAATTATGAGGAGTAAAATAAAAGGTGAGAGATATGAATATTGCTATTTATCCAGGAAGTTTTGATCCTATAACTAATGGGCATTTAGATATTATTACTAGAGGTGCAAAAATATATGATAAGGTTATTGTTGCAGTATTAGTGAATATGGATAAGAAGTGTTTATTTTCTATTGAGGAAAGGGTAGAGCTTATAAAAAGAGTAACTAAAGATATAGATAATGTGGAGGTATTAAGCTTTGAAGGATTATTAGTTGATTTTGCAAAGCTTAATAATTCTAAGGTTATTTTAAAAGGGCTTAGGACTATGTCTGATTTTGAGTATGAATTTCAAATGGCATTAATGAATTCTAAACTAGATTCGGAAATAGAAACGGTATTTATGATGACTTCATCAGAGTATTCTTATGTAAGTTCGTCATCTGTAAAACAAGTTGCTAAGTTTGGAGGTAGCATTGAAGGATTAGTGCCAAAAGAATTAATTTCAGAAGTTATGGGGAAGATATAATATATTTTAGGGGGATTAGCTATGGAAAAAGTAGAAGTAAATATTATTGAATTATTAGAATACTTAGAGGAATTAATAGATACAGCGCCAAAGGTTCCTATTACAGGTAAAAGTGTAGTTGATAAGAAGGAGTTTTTAGAAATAATTGATCAAATAATTAATTATTTACCAGATCAAATAAGAAAAGCTCAGTGGGTTATGAATGAAAAAGATAGAATATTAGGTGATGCACAAAAACAATATGAATCTACAAAGACTGAAATTATGGAAATGATGAAGCAAAATGTAGAAAATCACGATTTAGTTAAAGAAGCAAAGGTTAGAGCAAATGAAATAATTGCCCTAGCTCAAAGGGATGCTAAGGCAATTAGATTAGGTTCAAGAGAATATTCTACTGAAATATTATCTCAATTAGAAAGGGAGATGGAAGAACATAAAAAGAAACTAATATCTGATATGCAAAAATCTTTTGAGATGGTTGCAAAAGAAATAGATAAGAATTTAAGTGAAACCGGAGTTAGGATTAAAGAAAATATATCAGAATTAAGAGGAATGTAATTTATTTTTAATACTTTTTACTATAAAGCTAAAAATAAAAGATATACTAAGTAATATGATTATTGGTAGATATATATTGATTAATATATTAGTATAACTATAATTAGTGGTAACATTAAAAGTAGGGATTGAAACTAACAAAATATTACTAGATATAAATGTTATAATAAAACCTATTATACCTTGTAGAAACTTAAGAAGAATATATTTTTTAAAATTACAAGTTTTATTACTAATTATTGATGAAACTTGTGCAATTACAGAAATACTAGAGAAGCATAATATAAAGCTTATTATACTTAATTTTAAAGTTATTGATAAGTTTGAATCAGATATTAACTTGCAACCATTAGTAAATTCAATACTTCCTAATAAAAGATTATATAAAATATTATCAGGCAAACAAACTAAATTTTCTATAAAAGTAAAAGCAGCACGTATTATTGTGGTGCTTTTTATTATATTAATTATTACAGAAAAAATAATAACAAAAGCACTTACATTTAATGTTGTTGAAATAGCTCCTTCAATTGCTTTTTTTAAACTTAAACCAAAATTAGAGTTGTTTTTTATATTTTCTTTATTAATTGTTATTTTAGGACTTTTAGTAGATTTTTTAGTAATAAAACCTATTATTAAAGAAGATAAAAAGTTAGCAATAAGAAGAATATATCCATATTTAATATTATTTAGCATAGCAACAGAAACAGCTCCTAATATAAAAATAGGGCCAGCATTAGATGCAATATTTAATAATCTTTCATATTCATCTTTATGTATATATCCAAGGTTATAAACTTCATAGGTATATTTTGCACCTAATGGATAGCCACAAATAAAGCTTGCAGCAATAGGGAAGGAAGAATGTTTAGAAAGACCAAGGGGTTTACATATTAAAGGCCCTAGTATTTTAGAATAAAGAGTAATCCCATCATAGGCTATTAGTAAATTACAAATAACACTGAATGGAAAAATTGTAGGCAAAATAGCAGTAACTACAAGTTTACTTCCATTTATAGCAGCTTCCATACTAGGTTTTAAATTAACAACAAAAAGGATAATAAAAAAAGTTATTAAAAAACAAATAATATAATTCTTTTTAAGGTTTAAAAGTTTTAGCAAAAGAATTATAAGTAAAATAATAAAAAGCCATAATATACAGATACTAATCATGAAACTTACCTCCTATAGTATTTATATGCTTATGACTTTTTAATATTATAATTTTATAATTGGAGAGAATAAATAATCACCTAAAGGATTTACATTATTGTTTAAAAGTGAATATGCTTTTGTACTTTGAATATCTAAGTTTAAAAGTGGATTACTATTATTTTTTCCGATCTTTGTAATGATAGGAATAGATGAATGTTTTTTCATTTCCTTTAGTACAAGTCTACCAGTATCATTAAAACCAAGAATTCTAGAATATAAGTTTTCTTCTTTAGAAAGCTCAGAAAATGAATAGGAATCAAAAGCTAAAAAAATTTGCATAAGTAATCTAGATATTTTTGTATAAGTATATCTTTTACTTTTTACCCTAAAAATTAAATCTTCTAATGATGTACTGTAGTATATTTCTTTTAAAATTTTATTATCAATTCCTTCTTTAGCTTCAAATAGATTGTTAAAATTAATACAATTTATTAGTAATCTATATTTAATATATTGAAAAGTATTATCTTTAAAAACTAAATTGTAATCACTTTCTATTAAATTATTTAAAAAATTAAGTGATGAGTTTGGCATAGTATTTTTTAAAATATTAATGTTGTTTTTACTTTTTAATATTTCTCTTATGCTAGTAGCAGAAGAAAAATTTTCATTTAATTCTTTATCATTGTAGCTAGATCCTTTACGTTTCATTGTTAAGGGTATTAAGTTGCTATTAGCTTTAATAATAGCTTTGATATATTCTATTCCTAAAATGTTGTTTGAAGTTGTAATCTCATTAGATAAAGTATCAGAATTTAATAATTCCACTAAGACTTTTTCTCTAGCTTTAGCATAAGTTATACCAGTTTTTAAATTTTCTTTTATTTTTAATTGAAATTCTTCGTTTTCATCTGTTAAAATTTTAGCGATTTTATAAAGAGAGTTTATATCTCCAGATTCGCTACCAAAAAAAATATTTTTAACAATTCCAAGACTGTTAAGTATGTTTATTGCTCCTTTTGCAAAAAATTCGGCTGATGAAACAGCATAAAAAGTAGGAAGCTCAATTACTAAATCAACCCCATTTAATAATGCCATCTCAGTTCTTTTCCATTTGTCTATTAAGGCGGGCTCACCTCTTTGAACAAAGTTACCACTCATAATACAAACTATGGCATCAGCATTTGTCGTCTTTCTTGCAGTTTCTAAATGATATAAATGTCCATTGTGAAATGGATTATACTCTGTAATAATTCCAGTTATATTCATAAATACACTCCTTATAGGGAAATATAGACCTATTATATCATAATTACATAAATTTAATATCTATTTATATTTATCATCAAATTGTTAGAAAAAAATGTTAAGAATTATAAGAATATAAAGAATTATAACTTTTAAATAATAATGGTTGAAAAATGTAGTTGTTTAGGAGTATATTAGTATATGGAGAGAAATCCATACTTTTTTGAAAGGAGAAGTTATTATGGAACTTATGAACAAATTATGGGAAGCAGCTAAGGCTGATAAAAAGAGAATAGTTCTTCCAGAAGGAGATGAAGAAAGAACTTTAGTTGCATCTCAAAAAATAAAGGAGCTAGGTTTAGCTAATGTAATTTTAGTAGGAGATAGCACTAGTATCCAAAATAAAGCAAAAGATTTAGGTGTTAGTTTAGACGGAATAGAAATAGTAGATCCAAGTAAATCAGATAGACTACAAGCTTATGTTAATGAGTTTTATGAACTAAGAAAAAATAAAGGAATGACTTTAGAAAAAGCTGAAATGATAGTAAGAGATCCTCTATACTTTGGAACTATGATGGTTAAGCTTAATGATGCAGATGGAATGGTTTCAGGGGCAGTTCACACTACTGGTGATTTATTAAGACCAGGTCTTCAAATAATAAAAACAACACCAGGAGTATCTGTAGTATCAAGTTTTTTTATTATGATGGTGCCAGGATCTAACTATGGAGAAAATGGTATGTTATTATTCTCAGACTGTGCAGTTAATCCAAATCCAACATATGAACAATTAGCAGCAATTGCTATAGCAACTGCTGATACAGCAAAAAATCTTTGCAAGATAGAACCAAAAGTTGCTATGCTTTCATTCTCAACTATGGGAAGTGCAGACCACGAAATGGTAGATAAGGTTAGAAAAGCAACTGAGCTTGCTAAACAATTAAGACCAGATTTGGATATTGATGGAGAATTACAATTAGATGCTGCAATAGTTGAAAAGGTAGCTTCACAAAAAGCACCTAATAGCAAGGTAGCAGGGAAAGCCAATGTATTAATATTCCCAGATTTACAAAGTGGAAATATTGGATACAAATTAGTTCAAAGATTTGCAAATGCAGAAGCGATTGGACCTATGTGTCAAGGTTTTGCAAAACCAATAAATGACTTATCAAGAGGATGTAGTTCTGAAGATATAGTTAATGTTGTTGCTTTAACTGCAGTTCAAGCACAAGCTCAATAATATGGTATTAGGAAGGAGTATGATTTAGAGATGAAGGTATTAGTTATCAATTGTGGAAGTTCATCACTTAAATATCAATTAATAGATATGACTACAGAAGAATCTTTAGCGCAAGGTTTAGTAGAAAGAATAGGAATAGAAGGTTCAGTTTTAACACAAAAGGTTGAAGGTAGAGATAAGTATATCATTAATCAACCAATGAAGGATCATAAAGATGCAATAAAATTAGTTTTATCAGCATTAATAGATAAAGAAAATGGTGTAATTTCATCAATGGAAGAAATTACAGCAGTTGGACATAGAGTTGTTCATGGTGGAGAAAAATATAAGTCTTCTGTTTTAATAACTGAAGAAGTAAAAGATTATATAAAAGAGTGTTTTAAATTAGCTCCGTTACATAATCCAGCAAATATGATTGGAATAGAAGCATGTGAAGAATTAATGGAAAACACTCCTATGGTAGCTGTATTTGATACTGCATTCCATGGAACTATGCCAGAAATAGCATACTTATATGCAATCCCATATGAATTATATAAGAAGCATGGAATAAGAAAGTATGGATTCCATGGAACTTCTCATAAATATGTATCTCAAAAAGTTGCAGAAGTTATGGGTAAAGATATAAAAGATTTAAAAATAGTTACTTGTCACTTAGGAAATGGTGCAAGCTTAGCTGCTATTAAAAATGGTGTTTCTATAGATACTTCAATGGGCTTTACACCACTTGAAGGAGTTGCTATGGGTACAAGATCAGGTAGTATAGATCCAGCTATAGTTACTTTCTTAATGAAAGAAGAAAACTTAACAGCTGATGAAGTAAATGACTTATTAAATAAAAAGTCAGGTGTTCTTGGTGTATCAGAAATAAGCTCAGACTTTAGAGATATCGAAGATAAAGCATTTAAAGAAAATGATGAAAGAGCAAAGTTAACTTTAGCTTTATTTGAATATAAAGTTAGAGCTACAATTGGAGCATATGCTGCTATTATGGGTGGTGTAGATGTTATTGTATTTACTGCTGGTGTTGGTGAAAATGGACCAGAAAGTAGAGAGTCTATATTAAAAGGATTAGAATTCTTAGGAGTAGAAGTAGATACAGAAAGAAATAAAGTAAGAGGAAAAGTTAGAGAGATTTCAAAAGAAGGCTGTAAAGTTAAAGCTTTTGTAATTCCTACAAATGAAGAATTAGTTATAGCAAGAGATACTGTTGAATTAATATAGTAAGTATTTATTAAAGTGCATAATTAGTTAGCTTAGTTATTTATTTAAAATTGCTTGACTTTTAATCATGCACTTTATATAATAAATTGTGTTTATTCAGCAAATATTTATCTAAGGAGTGAAAAAAGCTTTAATAAAGAATATATACTATGTCAAAAATGATAAAAGTATATTATTTAAAGCAAAGACATATGATTATACAATTTTCAGATCTAATTTCATCAAAAAATAGAAAAAAAGAAGTTAATATAACATATGAACTATCTCCCTTTGATTTTGATGGAGAAAAAATAGAAGCTACCGAAGTTTTAAAAGTAATAGGAACTATTACATCTATTGGAGATGTTTTAACTCTAAGAGCTTCAATAGACACAAAATTAAAACTGCATTGTTCAAGATGCTTAGAGACCTTTATCTATCCAATAGATATTGATATAGAAGAAAGGCTTACAAATAATAATGAACTTCAAAATGATGAAGAAATTATTTTTGTAGATAGCGATACTTTTGATATTGCTAAATTCGTTGAAAATGTTATTATTTCAACCTTACCTATTAAGAGACTTTGCACAGATAACTGTAAGGGGCTTTGCTGCCAATGTGGTAAAAATCTTAATAATAGTGCTTGTCAATGTCAAATAAATGATGTAGACTTAAGACTGGCAAAGTTGCAAGAGTTGTTTGGAAATAAGGAGGTGTAGTGATGGGAAATCCTGCAAGAAAAACATATAGAGCAAAAAGAAATTCAAGAAGAGCTCAAACTTTTAAGGCGAGCTTACCTGGAATAGTTGAATGTCCACAATGTCACGATATGAAGTTAGCTCACAGAGTTTGCAAGAACTGTGGATTCTATAAAGGTAAAGAAGTAGTTGCTTCTGTAGAAGAATAAAGAAAGTCTAATGACTTTCTTTTCTTTATATACAAGGAAAAGAGGTGAAGTATTATGAAAATAGCTATAGATGGAATGGGTGGGGATCACGCACCTAAAGCAGTTATTGAAGGCGTTATTAAAGCTATTAATGAATACAAAGGAATAGAGTACTATATTACAGGGCCTAAGGAACAAATAGAAGAAGAGCTTAGTAAATACTCTTATGATAAAAGTTTAATTAATATAATTGATGCTAAAGAAGTAATTTCACCAAATGAACATCCTGTAATGGCATTAAAGAAAAAGAAGGATTCAAGTCTTTATAAAGCTTTAAAACTTGTTAAGGATAAGGAATGTGATGCTGTTATATCAGGTGGTAGTACAGGAGCTTTTTTAGCTGGATGTACACTTGTAGTAGGTAGAATAAAAGGTGTTGAAAGACCAGCACTTGCCCCTATAATGCCAGGAAAGAATGGACATTTTATGGTAGTTGATGCTGGAGCTAATGTAGATTGTAAACCAAATTACTTAGTGCAATTTGCTAAAATGGGGAAGATATATTATCAAGAAGTTATTGGAAATCAAAATCCTTCCATTGGTCTTGTTAATATTGGAGCAGAAGAAGAAAAAGGTAATGATTTAACAAAAACAACTCATAAATTGTTAAAAGAAGAAAAAGGTATAAACTTTATAGGTAATATTGAGCCAAGAGATGTATCAAAAGGAGATACTAATGTATTAGTATGTGATGGGTTTGTTGGAAATACAATATTAAAAATGTATGAAGGGGTAGCCTCTACACTTTTAGGCATGATAAAAGAAGAAATATTATCAAGTGGAGTTATGAGTAAGCTAGGAGCAGTATTATTAAAGCCTGTTTTTAAAGCTTTAAAAGTTAAATTTGATTATAAAGAATATGGTGGAGCACCGTTTTTGGGAGTTGAAGGTATTTGTATAAAGGCTCATGGAAGTTCAGATGGAAAGGCATTTAAAAATGCTATAAGACAAACGAAGACCTTTTATGATAACGGTGTATTAGATAAAATAAGAGAAGATTTAAAAAATAATATGTAATTTATAGCAGTAGGTATATTGACTATACAAATAATATATAATATTATCTAAATGATGTGTAGTAGGAGGTGATTTAGATGTTCGATAAAGTTAGAGAAATAATAGCAGAAAAATTAAGTATTAATGAAGATGAAATTACAATGGACTCTTCTTTTGTTGATGATTTAAATGCAGATTCATTAGATTTAGTTGAGCTTATGATGGCTTTAGAAGATGAATTAGATACTGAAATACCAGATGAAGAAGCAGAAGGCTTCAAAACTGTTGGAGATGTTGTTAAGTATTTAAAAAACCATGTAGAAGAGTAATATAATCCCGCAATAATGCGGGATTTTATATTTAATATTTATATGAATAAATGATTTATTCTTGAATTGGCTCTGTTAATATAGTTTAAAAAGCAAATTGAAGAATAAACTTCAAGGAGATGAAAAGATGGCGAAGTTTAATATTTCTGAAGTAGAAGAGTTTATAGGATTAAAATTTAATGAAGGTAAGTTACTTAAAACTGCTCTAACTCATAGTTCTTATGCAAATCAGCATAGAGATGAGGAGTATAATGAAAGATATGAATTTTTAGGAGACTCTATTTTGCAATTATGCATTACTGAATATTTATTTTTAAATTATAAGAATAAAAGCGAAGGAGAATTAACGAAGATACGAAGTTTAATTGTATGTGAAAATTCTCTTTATGAAATAGGAAAAAAGTTGAATTTAGGTTATTTTATTAGAATGAGTAAAGGGGAAGAGTTAACAGGAGGAAGAGAGAGAGTTTCTATTATAGCAGATGCTGTGGAAGCTTTACTTGCAGCTATTTACTTAGACAAAGGTTTAGAATTTGTGAAAGATTATGTATTAGGACATTTTAGTGATATTATAAATAGAGCTATAAATAATGATATAATTTTAGATTATAAAACCAAGTTACAAGAAGAGTTACAAAAATCAGGAGAAGTTAATATAGTATATGAATTGCTTAAATTTGAAGGTCCTCCACATAGAAGAAAGTTCTATACATCTGTACTTGTAGAAGAAAAAGAATTAGGAAAAGGTGAAGGATATAGTAAAAAAGAATCAGAACAAAATGCAGCTAAAGAAGCTTTAAAAACTTTGGAGGGAATAAATGAGTAAGAAGCATTATATTATTCCTATATTTATTTCTCATATAGGATGCCCACACCAATGTGTATTTTGTAATCAAGACAAGATTGCAAAAGAAGTTGAAAAAGAAGTTACAGGAGAAGATGTAAGAAATACTATTGAAGAATATTTAAGCACAATAGATTATAAAAATTCTACAGTAGAAGTATCATTTTTTGGGGGGACATTTACAGCAATAGATGTAAAAAAACAAAAGGAATTATTAGAAGTTGCAAAGGAATATAAAGAAAAAGGCTATATTAAAAAAATAAGAATGTCTACTAGACCAGATGCTATTAATAGATACATATTGGATTATTTGAAGGATTATAAGGTTGATATTATAGAACTTGGAGTACAATCTTTAGATGATGAAATATTAAGATTATCTGGAAGAGGTCATAGTGCTGAAGATGTAGAAAAAGCATCTAAGTTAATTAAAGAATATAAATTTGTTTTAGGACATCAAATTATGCCTGGACTTCCTGGAGATAATTTTGAAAAAGATATTGAAACTGCTAAAAAATCAATAGCTATGAAGCCAGATATATGTAGAATTTATCCATCTTTAGTAATAAAGGATACCCCTATGGAAATTATGTATAATAGGGGGGAATATAAACCTTATACATTAGAAGAAGCAATAGAAATATCAAAGCAGTTATATAGATTATATATATCAGCTAATGTAAATATAATTAGAATAGGATTACAGCCTACAGAAAATATAACCTGGGGAAAAGATTTAGTAGATGGACCTTTCCATCCTTCTTTTAGAGAACTTGTAGAAGGTAGTATAATTTGTGATAATATTAAAAATATAATTAATAAAGATGAAGATGTAATAGTAGAAATTAATTCTAAAGATTTAAGTAAGCTATATGCAAATAAAAAGTGTTTTTTTAATAAATTAAAAAGTAGTCATAATGGAAGTATAAGCGTTAGCATTAAAGATAGTATAAAAAGAGGAAAAATTAGAATAGTTATTGTGAAAAGAACTGATGAAATCAATATAAGGTAGGCAATAATTTGTCTGCCTTATATTGATATTTTAGAATCTTTACTATAAACTAAAATAGGACAGGAGTTGTTAATTATGAAAAAGAAAACAAGACAAAAATTTGTTCAAGGAATTACTGTTTTTTTGATAATTATGCTTTCGATAAGTTTATTAGTGTCGTTAGTTAGTTAGGAGTGTATCTATGTTTTTAAAATCCCTAGAAATAAGAGGTTTTAAATCTTTTGCAGATAAAACCAATTTAAAATTTAAAAAAGGAGTAACAGCAGTTGTTGGACCAAATGGAAGTGGTAAAAGTAATATTTCAGATTCTGTAAGATGGGTTCTTGGAGAGCAAAGTGTTAAAACTCTAAGAGGTGGAAAGATGGAGGATGTTATATTTGCTGGGACACAATTTAGAAAACCTGTTGGATTAGCACAAGTATCACTTACATTAGATAACACTGATAATACTTTAGATACTGATTATTCAGAAGTAACAGTAACTAGAAGAATATTTAGATCTGGAGAAACAGAATATTTAATAAATAATAAAAAATGTAGACTAAAAGATATCCATAGTCTTTTTATGGATACAGGTATAGGTAAGGAAGGATATTCTCTTATAGGTCAAGGTAAAATTGAAGCTATTTTAAGTGGAAAGGCAGAAGATAGAAGGGCACTTCTTGAGGAAGCTGCAGGAATTGTTAAGTTTAAATCAAGAAAAGAAGATGCTGAAAGAAAATTATCTAATACGGAAAATAACCTTGTAAGAATTAGGGATATAATCTCAACTTATGAAGAAAGAATAGAGCCTTTAAAAGAGGAAAGAGAAAAGGCCTTAAAATATAAGGGATTGGCTGAGGAGTTAAGAGTTAAAGAAGTTTCTTTATTAGTAAATAATATTAATATTATTAATAAAGATATTCAAGGAATAAGGGAAGAAATTGATGCAAAAAATAAAAATATTGAAGAAAAGAGAAATCTTTTAAATAAAGTAAGGGAAGAAATATTTAATTTAGAGCAAAAAATTGAGTATATTGAAAAGAAAAATAATACTGAAAAAGAAGAGTATTATAGAAAAAAAGAAGATTTAAATCAAAGCTTGAATGATATTGAAATATACAAAGAGAGAATTAAGAATTTTGAAGAAATAGTTAAAAAGGATAAAGAAGAAATTAAAGGCTTAGAAAAGTCATTAATTGAATTAAATAGTGAAAAGAAAATTCTTACTAAGGATCTTGAAGATAAGATAAAAGAACAAATCGAAAAGGAAAACTTGATAAAGAATTATGAAGAAGTTAATGATGAGTTAAATAAAGAAATTAAAGCATTAGAGGAAAAATCTTCATCAATTAAGGAAGAAGAATTTGAGTTTTTAAGGAAAATTTCTGAAACAAATAATAATATAGTAATTCTTAATAAAGAAATATTAGATAAGAAAGAGCTTGGAGAAACAGGAGAGAAGAATTTAAAAGCTCTTGAAGGAAATATAAGGATTAATGTAGCTACTATTGAAAGTCTTAATGAAAAAATTAGGTTTTGTAAAGTTAAAAGAGATGAAATTCAAAAGAATATTTTTGAAAATAAAAAGAAAATAGCAACATTAAATGCTGAAGGAAATAAAAAAGAATTATTAATAAGAGAGATAGCTAAAAAGATAAATATAATAGAAGGTAAGCTTACAACTCTTAAAGATTTAGAAAAAAGTTACGAGGGATATCAATTAGCTATAAAGCGTTTAATGGAGAGAATTGAAAAGGGACAAATAGCCTATGCTAATGGGACTAAGGTTCTAGGTGAGATTTTTACTATAAATAAAAAATATGAAACAGCTATAGAAATATCCTTAGGTGCAGCTATTTCTAATATAATTACTGAAAATGAAAATATAGCAAAGCAATTAATAGAGTATTTAAAGAAAAATTCTTTAGGAAGAGCAACATTTCTACCATTAAATATTATAAAAGGAAATAGAGTAAATCTTTCTAATGATATTAAAGCTGTTAATGGATATATAGGTATTGCATCAGATTTATTAGAGTATGATATCAAATATAAAGAAATAATGGATTATACTTTAGGTAAAACTATTATTGCAGAAAATATGGAAGCGGCTTTGGAAATATCTAAGATTGGAAGATATAAGTTAAAGATAGTTACTTTAGATGGTGAGGTTATTAACCCAGGAGGAGCTTTAACAGGTGGAAGTATATATAAAAAAAATAATTCTAGTATATTAGGTAGAAGAAGAGAAATACATGAGTTAGAAGAAGGCTTAGTTAATAATAAAAATAAAAATTCTATAGAAATTGAATCGTTAAATAAGTTAAAAGTTGAAGTGAAGGCAATTGACGAAGATATATTAAATAAAAGTGATGAAATTCATGAGAAGAATATAGATATAACTAGGTTGGAAAGTGAAATAAGAGCCCTAGAAAATGAAAGTATCAAGCTAAGAAATTCTTTTGAAGTTTCTAAAAAAGAATTAGATTTAAATAAATCCAACTTATTAAAACTGGAAGAAGAAATAAAATCAAATGAAATAAAGCTTAGTAATTTACAAAACACTAAGTTAATGAATAATGAAATTATAGTCAGTATAGATAATGAATTAGAAGAAAAAAGAAATTCTTTACATGAATTAAAAGATAGAAATATTCAAATTAAAATAGAAAAAGCTAAGTTAGATGAAATAGTTTATTCTAGACAATCAGATGTAAAAAGAAAAGAAAAAGAGGAAAAGGAAAAAGAAGATAGGATTTTTTCTCTTAAAAAAGATAATGAAGAAAAGAATAATAATGTTAACTATTTAAGAAGGTTAATTGAAGACAAAACTGTTTTTATTTCTAAAGTTAATA
>JAFSER010000018.1 GCA_017435645.1 Clostridium sp.
CCTCAGTTCCCTTCGTAAGATGGGCTTTCACACTAAATTCAGCTAAAGCTTCATTAAGGGTTCAATGCCAATATACTCATTTTATTATCCTACATTTTATTATATATACATTTTAAAAGAACTTTAAATATTTGTAAATATCAATATACAATTATATAATTCGGGCGCTATGTATATTAAATTTACTGAATTTAAATTTCTTTTAATTCAAGTTAATCGAATTTAATTCCTATTAATTCTAAAATGTATTTCATATATGTTATCTTTTCATATTTAACCCTTGTTTCTGTTACCATACCTAAAGTTAAGTTAACTCTTTCTCCTTTTGAATCTTCTAAATATGTTTTTTCTGCTTTAACTCTAACCTTGAAAAATACATTCCCTTTTTCATTATCTATTGTTGCATCTTCATCTATACTTGTTACTTTTCCTGGTATTGTTCCATATTCTGATTGTAATAATCCTCCTATAGCTAAAGCTACTTCATTTCCCACATGTATTCTTGGTCTATCACTTGAAGGAAGCATAGTTTCTATTATTAATTCTTCTTCAGTGCTTGTTATAGTTCCTATTAAGCTTCCCCCTTGAAGCACCATTCCCTCAGCAATCATACCATCTAGACTTGTTGCAGAAATCGTAAGTGCTATATCTAATCCACTAGTGAGTAATCCTGCAACTGAAGATTCTACATAACTTTATTAATTTAATGCTATAATTCTTTATTATTTCTATATATTTTAATATAATCTTTAACAGAGAAAATAGCTATTAAAAAATAGAATTTTTCTAAATATATATTCTTAAAAAATAGAATACCTATTACACCTAATATGAATGTAAGTAAATAAAATATTTTTATAAATTTTATTTTTTTGATTATAATTTTTTCTATTAATAAATATATTGCAAATAATGTAAATGACACAATATAATCCATATATTCTCCTAAATAATTCTTATTATTAATCCTAATGTCAATAAAGTAAATCCTATAATTAAAACTCCTAATGAAATTTTAAATAATTTTATAACATTTGAATACTCTAATCCCTTCTTATTAGTCTCATATTTAGAAATTTTATTACAGCCTACAAAATATATTATTATAGCTAAAATAATACATATTACATACAAACTAGCAATTATCAACATAATATTCCTCCTTCTAAATAGATACTTAGTTCTATACTATAGCATTACCATAATTCTATTGTACCACTATATCTATTCTTATCTATTCTATCTAAGACCATTGCAATTCCTTGTCCAAGAGAAAAATTTAAAAACAATTCTAATCCTGATACTATAGAACTTGCTAAAAATCCTGTCGCTGATAATCCAACTTTTCTTAGTAAAGTGCTAGTTGCCTGTACTACTAATCCTCTAGCATTTCTTCTTAATATCTCTCTTACCGATCCAACTATTCCAATGGTTCCAGTGACTACTCCTCCTACCCATATTGCAACATCTATTGCACGACCAATATTTTCTACAGAATTCCAAGCTCCTCCTTCAACATATTCCATTTCATCTCTGTCAATTTCTACATAGTTATTTGGTAATTGTAAATTATACTCTCTTTTAGAGGAATATCTTCCTCAGTTACCTTCGTAAGATGTGCTTTCACACTAAATTCAGCTAAAGCTTCATTAA
>JAFSER010000019.1 GCA_017435645.1 Clostridium sp.
AGAAAAGAACAACTACCCAAGCTTTGTATATAACCTAAGTGTAGAAGAAAATCATAACTACTTTGTAGGTGAAGAAAAGATATTAGCACATAATATGGCTAATATGAAGAGTTGTACTCAAGATATTGAGGAGGCAGGTAAAACTGATAATAATATATTAAAATCTGGAATTAATCAACTAGAGCCATATTCAGGGGTAAAACAAGCAGCTGATTATTTAAAATCACAAGGTGTACCTAGAGATATACGAAAACAAGTAATAGAATCATTTGATACGAGAACTATTTACATGGATGTTGCAGGTAATAATACTTATGGGATTAGATTTCATGATTATGGAGTAAATGCTTATCCAAAAGGAAGGTATCTTTATGAAACATTCCAACCATTATCCTCGAGAGCAGGTGCAGCAATAAAGAAGGAGTGGAATAATATGAATGGTGTTAAACAATGGAAGGTAGAAGTGGATACAATAATTTTAAAAGGAAAAGCTGCTCCACAGATTGAAAGTGGAATTAGGTATGAAGGAGGAATAGAACAGTGGTGGATAAAGGATATAAACAAAATAGTGGAGCCATAATGAACAAACAAGAACAGGTAATTAAATTAATAGAGAAAGCTATTAGTGAAGTTCAAGATGAAATACAATTACATAAGAAGGGAATAGTTAGCAACGGAAATGAACTCCAGCTACAGAGAATTAAAGATGAACTCATAATAATGAAGGATAAGTTAAATCCCCAAAAATATATACCAGGATATTCTAGGATTATAGTTGATTCATGGGATTTAGATTCTAAATTAGGGTTAAGGCTTTTAGAGGTAGTTAATAAATATAAAAAGTTATAGAATTATAAGATAAATAAAAAATAATATAAGAACTAGATGTAAAAATAGGAGAATAACAATATAGTAACTTAAAAGCATTTATTAAAGACAAAGAAAAAATAATATAATACTGTATAATTAATATAATGCAGTAAGATGTAGCTAAAAGAAAAAGTAAATATATATTATACTAAAGTGAAAGTTCGAAGAGTAAAATATAAAAATTTGATTTTCACTTTTAATAATATTAAGAGTCAATGTTTCTAATGAAAGAAATATTGGCTCTTTTATTTTTAACTTCTCTAAACAGTAAAAAACTTGTTTTTTATGTTATTCTTATTAATCTTCCTAAAAGTTAAATGGAGTTCAATATTAATAATGTTTTATAATAATGAAAAGCAAAAATAATAAAAAATTCCACAGGAATGGGATTATATTTATCAAAAAAAGTATCTGAAAAGTTAAAAGTTTGCTTAGAAGTAACAGAAAAGTATAAAAATGATTTTGAAATCACATTGGTTTTTTAAAAGATGTAAATTGAAAAAGTAATTTCTCTTTTTCTATTAAAACAGAAGTTAGTTTTACAAAGTGTTTGATATAATTAATTTGATATTTGTCCTAAGCATATTAGGAGGATTAATTATGTCAAATAATAAATTATGCAAAGGAAAACACCTTAGAATTGAAGAGCGTCTTATAATTGAATATGGGTTAGATCAAAATTATAAATTGAAAGATATATTGAAGATATTTTTGTAAATTTGATAAATTCTACTAGCAATTGTAGTATTAATTATGATATGTACTTTATAAAACCTTTCAGTAACTGTAAGTATTATATTTAAAAAATTATATTTATAATAATTATTGAAGAGAATAATTAGAAATAAAATTCCGGAGTTTTATTTGTAAAAAAAGATATTACATTGAGGTTGATTATTATGATTAAAAGAATTTTAGAGGTTAAAGATTTAAAAAAATATTATGGTAAAAAAGATTCAGTAACAAAGGCATTAAAGGGAATTAGTTTTCAAGTTATGAATGGTGAATTTATAGGAATAATGGGAAGTAGTGGGGCAGGTAAAACAACATTGCTTAATTGTATTGCAACTACAACTTATCCTACAGATGGTAGTATTTTATTAAATGGTGAAAATATAGAAAAGTTTAAAGGTAATAAACTAGCTAATTACAGAGGAAATAAAATTGGTTATCTATTTCAGAATTTTGAGCTTTTAGAAAATTTAACTGCAAGGGAGAATATTTTACTTCCATTAGCTATTCATAATAAAATGAATAAAAATAGCGAAGTAGAATTTAAAGGTTTAGTAAAGTATATGGAAATAGAAGAAGTACTAGATAAGTTTCCTAATGAAATGTCAGGTGGACAAAAGCAACGTGTTGCAGCAGTAAGAGCTTTAATCTCAAATCCAGAAATTGTTCTTGCAGATGAACCTACAGGAGCCTTAGATTCTAAAAATGCAAAAGCTTTAATGCAGAAGTTATCAGATTTAAATCAAGATAAAGAAACTACTATTTTAATGGTTACTCATGATGCAAATGTAGCTAGTTTTTGTTCAAGAATTTTATTTATTCAAGATGGAGAGCTTTTTCATGAGTTAAGACGTAAGAAACCTGAAGAATCTAGACAGGAGTTTTATGAAAGAATACTTCTAGTTATGGCTCAGCTAGGAGGGGGAAGTGCTAATGTTTTATAATTTAGTTAAAAGAAATAGTGAAAGAAATAGAAAAGAAAATGGATTGTTTTTTGCATCATTAGTAGTATCAATAATTGCATTTTATATTATTTTATCTCTTGAAAAACAAGATGTTATTATATTTTTAAAGACTATGGAAAGCCAGGCTATAGAGAAACTATTTTTATTAATACCAGCTCTATATTTACTATCATTATTTATTTTATTTTTTCTTGTGTACTTTGCAGGAAAATATCAGTTAGATAGAAGAAGTAAGGAACTTGGGATGTACTTAATGCTGGGAATGAAACGTAGTAAATTAATTTTAATGCTTTTTGCAGAAGAGTTATTGAATAGCATTATATCATTATTAATTGGTATTCCAATAGCAATTTTCATATCAGAAGTTATTAGTTTAATCACAGCTAAAATTGTAGGCTTAGGAATAATAGGTCATAAATTTTCTTTTTCAATTATATCAGTTATAGGAACTATTATTGGATATATTGTTATTAGATTTTTAGCCCTTATTATTTTAAGTGGTAGATTCTCAAAAAAAGAGGTTATAGAATTACTTTCAGATTCTCAAGTAGAGAGGAAGAGAAAAATAAATAAAATAGTTATTATTATAAAGTTGATTTTAGGCATTTTACTACTTGGATATGCATTTACTATAGCTATTAAGGGATTCTCATGGCAGAGCCTAAAACTAATGATGATTACAGTTACAGCAGGGCTTATTGGAACTTTTTTGTTATTTCAAGGCATAGGTGTTTTATTTGAAATACTTCTTAAAAAGAAAGGTAGTACAAGTGGATTAGATATATTTACTTTTAGACAGTTGCAAGAGTCTATTTTTTTAAAATCAAATACTTTAGCTATATCAGCACTTTTATTTATTATGGCAATTAGTTGTTTTGCATATGGAATACCAATAGGATACTTAAATAGTTCAAGTGAGGTACATGTTATAGATTATACCTTTGAGGCAAATAAATCAGAAGTACAGGCAGTAATAGATAAGTTAGATTTAGAATCTTATATTGAAGGATTATACGAGATGAAAGTTGGATTATTTGGAGGTAATAGATTTTCCAAAAAAGGATTAATAAATTCTGCAGAAAAGCTAGAAGAAGGAGAAGGGAAGAGAACTTTATTAAATAATCTTCAATATTTTGATAGACCATACTTAATTTCCATAGATTCATATAATAAACTCTTAGAATTACAAGGTAAAGACTACCTTAAGTTAAATGATAATGAAATAGCTCTTTACCTAGGTTCACAGGTTACTTCTTATAGTTATTTATATAGTTCTATTGAAAATGCTTTGAAAGAAATGCCAATTGTATACTTAGATGATAAAGGGTATAAGTTAATAGATAAAAGTTATTCAGATAGTATTGTAACTGATAGATTGATAAATATATCAATGGGGTTGATAGTTCCAGAAGATGTATTTAATAAATATACTAATGAAAAAAATATTACTACTTATTGGAATGCTAAATTAAATGATGAATTTGTTAATGAAAATGGCTTAATGAAAGCTATTAGTGAAGTAAATGAAAAGCTTAATACCACAGATATAATTTATGAAAGTTATCTTCAAAATATAGCAAGAGAATTATTTTATACTGTTGCAGCAAGCTATACAACAATTTATTTAGCAGTTATTTTTCTTATAATATCAAACACTATTATGGGAATTCAATTTTTAATTCATCAACAAAAAACCAGGAAGAGATATCAATCATTAACACATATGGGGGCAACTTATGAAATGTTGTGCAAATCTGCAAGAAAGCAAATTACTTGGTACTTTTTATTACCAATAGTAGTCTCAGTAATAAGCAGTTTATTTGCTGTAAGAGCATTATTTACAGGTTTAATGACGATATCAATGAAAGAACAGCTTAGTAAATTGATGATACTTTCCATTCCTGTGCTTATAGTAATTTGTATGATAGAATTGTTATATATTTATTTTGTAAAGAAAAACAGTGATAGAAATATTTTGAAAGTTATGGACATAAAACGAAAAGATAATTAGAGGTGATAATGGTGAAGAAGATTGTAATTGTAGAAGACGAGCTGTTTATGAGAGAAGAACTTCAATATATATTAGAAAATGAAGGTTATGAAACTGATAGTATAACTGATTTTTCAAAATCAATAGAAGAAGTTACATCATCTTCACCAGATCTTGTTTTGCTAGATTTAAATTTACCAGGAATATCAGGATTTGAAATATGTAAGGGAATTAGGCAAAAAAGTAATGTACCTATACTTGTTTTAACTGGAAGAGATAAAATGAAGGATGAACTTCATGCACTTGATATTGGTGCAGATGAATATATAAATAAGCCATGTCACAAGGAACGTTTATTAGCAAGGATAAGTAATTTGTTAAGACGTTTAGAAAATAGAAATAATTTTATAGAAGTTAAAGGAATTAGTTTAGATTTACAAACTTATAGTATTAATGTTAAAGGTAAGGCTATGATATTACCTCATAATCAAGGTAAGATTATGGAATTATTACTTGAAAATAATAAAAAGATTGTTACTAAAGAAATGTTATTTAAAAAGCTTTGGGGAACTACGGAGTATATAGATGAAAATGCTTTGCATGTAAATATGACTAGACTAAAGAAAACATTACATAGTTTAGAT